>NZ_CP126625.1:1555780-1866936 GCF_030219325.1 Geothrix sp.
CCCTGCTGGGCGTGCTGTGGGTGCTGAGCTGGGTGAGGCGCTGAGGGCCTTCGCCAGGAGAGGCCCCCTCCGCTAGAATGGCCCTTCCCTGATCCGTTCCCATTGCACTTCCCCGAGGCATCCATGACGACGACTCCCCTGGTGGGCATCCTGATGGGCTCCAAGAACGACTGGGAGACCATGCAGCACACGGCGCTGACGCTGAAGGCCCTGGGCATTCCCTGCGAGGCCCACGTGGCCAGCGCGCACCGGACGCCGGAGAAGGTGGTCGAGTTCTGCAAGGGCGCCGAAGGGCGGGGCATGAAGGTGATCATCGCGGCGGCCGGCGGGGCGGCCCACCTGGCGGGCGTCTGCGCCAGCAAGACGCACCTGCCGGTGCTGGGCGTGCCCATGAAGGGCTGGGCCACGGAGGGCATGGATGCGCTGCTCTCCACGGTGCAGATGCCCTCGGGCATCCCGGTGGGCACCCTGGCCATCGGCAAGGCCGGCGCCATCAATGCCGCGCTGCTGGCCACGTCCATCCTCGCCCTGGGCGACGCCGCCATCCGCGAGCGGTACCTCGCCTACCGCCAGGCCCAGACCGAGAAGGCCCTGGCTGACGATGATCTCGTGATGCCCTGACATGGAGCGCGTGCACCTCATCACCCTGTCGGACCGCGCCTCCCGGGGCGAGTACCAGGATCAGTCCACACCGATGCTGACCTCCTGGCTGAAGGGGCAGGGCGTGAAGGCCGTGACCGCCTCGCTGATGCCGGACGAGCCGCACCTGCTGGAACAGGACCTTCATGGCGCCGTGGCAGACGGTGCGCCCCTGGTCCTCACCTGCGGGGGTACGGGCTTCGGGTCCCGGGACACGACGCCGGAAGCCACCCGCCGCGTCATCGAGCGCGAGGCCCCGGGCATCTGCGAACTGATCCGCGCCAAGGGCGGCCATCCGCTGGCCTTCGCCAGCCGGGCCGTGTGCGGCATCGCCGGGAGGACCGTGATCCTGAACCTGTCGGGCCGACCCGCCGCGGCCCTGGAGCAGATCCAGCTGGCCTGGCCCCTGCTGATCCACGCGGTGGCCGTCCTCCGCAAGGAGGGCGAGGCCGGAGGACCATGCACATGAAGGTCTGGGCCCGCATCAACCACGTGGGCTGGGTCCACCTCTGGCGCCTGCGCGAGGACTATGACTCGGCGCAGCCCTCTGCCCATTTCCTGAACGGGCGGACCGATCCAAGGTGGCTTGAGGCGGCGCTGACGGCCGGGCAGCGGGCGGGGCTGGAGGCGGGTGAGCTGGTCGAAATCGAGGACCCCGGCTACTTCCCTGACGAGGTGTAAAGGGCCGGGCGCTGGCCTTCCATGACCAGCACCCCAGCGGGTGGTCTGTGAGATCGTGGAGGGGTACCCCTCACGAGGCCACGGAATGATTGGAATCCAGCCGACCCTGCACACCCTGAGCCGCCTGGTCGGTCGCACCCCCCTTTTGGCCCTGGACCTGCGGTACAAGGGCGAGCTGCGGCGGATCTACGCCAAGGCCGAGAATTTCAACTTCACGGGGAGCATCAAGGACCGCATGGCCCTGCACATCCTGCGGCAGGCCCACGAAAGTGGCGCCCTCAAGCCGGGAGCGCCCATCGCCGAGGCCACCAGCGGCAACACCGGCATCTCCTTTTCGGCCCTGGGCCGGGCCCTTGGACACCCCGTCACCATCTTCATGCCCGACTGGATGAGCCAGGAGCGGAAGGATCTGATCCGGTCCTTCGGAGCGGAGGTCCGCCTGGTGAGCCATGGCGAGGGTGGTTTCCTCGGATCCATCCGGCTCAGCGAGGCCTGGGCCGAGGCGATGCCCGACGCCTTCCTGCCCTGCCAGTTCGCCAACGATGCCAATGTGGAGGCCCACGCCACCACCACCGGCCCCGAGATCTGGGCCCAGCTGGCCTCGGTGGGGCTGCAGCCCCACGCCTTCGTGGCGGGCGTAGGCACCGGCGGCACGGTCATGGGCGTGGCCCGGTTTCTCAAGGGCATGGATGCCGCCATCCGGATCCATCCGGTCGAGCCCGCCAACTCCCCGACGCTGCACACGGGGCACAAGGTCGGCAAGCACCGCATCCAGGGCATCTCCGATGAGTTCATCCCCGCCATCGTGAAGCTGGACCAGCTGGACGACATCCTGGCCGTGGATGACGGGGACGCCATCCTCATGGCCCAGAAGCTGGCGAGCCGGGGCCTCGGGGTGGGCATCAGCAGCGGCGCGAACCTCCTGGCCGCGCTCCAGGCCCAGGACCGCCTCGGCCAGGACGCGGTGGTGGTGACGGTCTTCAGCGACAGCAACAAGAAGTACCTGTCCACGGACCTCATGAAGGAAGAGCCCGTCAAGGAAGGCTTCCTCAGTCCCCAGGTCGAACTGCTGGGGATCGGGCAGGCCATCCGCGTCTGCGAAGTCTGTGTCCAGGGCGGGGTCGTCCCCCCCGGCTGCGGCTGCTGAGCCTCAGGCGCCCGCCGGGGGTTGGACGGAGGCCTCCAGCCGCTGGTACAGCGCCAGCAGGGCGCAGCTGAGCCAGAGGTTGAGGAGCCCGCCTGTCAGATTGAAGAACCAGAAAGCGGGATGTTTCAGGCGCAGGACCGCCGGCAGAACCTTCTCGGGGTCAGCGGCAGGGATGAAGAGGTTCATGACCCAGCCGACCAGGCCGAGGTAGACCATGACCACCAGCAGCATCGCCAGCACAGCCTGGATGATCCTGGGCCAGTGGCGGGCCATCGCAGCCTGACTCCACTTCAGGGCCGAAAGGAAGCTGTCTCCCCGGAGGAGCATGCGCGTGGGCGCCCAGCCGACCAGCGTCATGAGCACGATGGTCGGTACCAGAATGAGCATCAGGCCGATGCCGATCGGCAGGCCGAGACCGAGGGCGATGCCGAGGCCGGTGACCAAGAAGAGGCCGAGGACCAGGCCGATGCCTAGTCTGGCCAGGAAGGCCGGGAGCCATCGTCCATCAAAGGCAGGGCCCCAGGACGCGAGTGGGTTCAAGGGGCTGTTGAGACCTTCCGCGTCCAGTTGGGCTTGAAGGCGAGGGATGAAATACATCTCCAATGGCAGCAGACCGACGAATCCGAAAATGGTCTGGAAGAGAGGGTTCGGCCCCGCCCCCGCGGCCAGCTCCAGGGCCGGGCCCAGCTGGGACAGGAGCATCGCCAGGACAGCGAGGCCGAGGACCTGCCAGGGATGGCGCTGGAGCAGCCTGAGCCCTTTCGGAAGGGCACCCAGGTGGGAAGGCGGGGGCGTACGCATCCCTCCAGCCTAGCTGGTGCGCTCGGCTATCATCATCGGCATCATGTCGTATGAAGCTCCCTGTCTCCTGGTGGCCAGCCCCGCGCTCCTGGATCCGAACTTCCTGCACAGCGTGGTGCTGATCGTGGAGCACGACGAGGAGGGGGCCCTGGGCCTGATCCTCAACCGGCCGTTGCCGCTGGCCCTGGCGCAGGTCTGTGCCGAGGGTGACATGGCCTTCCTCGGCTCCGAGGAAGCCACAGCCTGGCGCGGGGGGCCGGTCGATCCCCAGCGCGGCATCCTCCTGGTGCAGGGGGGGCTGCCCGAGGAAGAGGACACGGTGGTGGACCTCACCCACTTCGTGAGCCATCGCAAAGATCTGCTGGTGGCCCTGCTGGGGGATCCGATGGCCCGGTACCGCCTCTTCCTGGGCTATGCCGGGTGGAGCCCCGGCCAGCTGGACCAGGAGCTGGAGATGGGTGCCTGGACGCGCCGACCGGTGGTCTCCGAATGGCTCATGCATCCCGATCCCACGGGGCTGTGGCAGGTGGCGCTGGGCAGCGAAGCCAGCGGGTGACGGCAGTTATGGGTCCATCAGAAATCTAAATGGGTGGGGCATAACTGAGGCGTCGAATCGGGCCTTCCGGATAGGATTTTTTTATAGCCCGACCGCCCGTTGGATTCACGAGCCCTTTTCCGGAGGACCCGATGACCTGGAAGCGCATCCTCTCGCTCACCCTGATGCTTGGCGCGGGGCTTCCCCTCTGCGCCCAGGGGACCGGTCCCGTGAACGATTCCGGGGCCACCGCCTGGATGCTCACCTCCACCACCCTGGTGCTGCTGATGGTGCCGGGCCTGGCGATGTTCTACGGTGGCCTGGTGCGCACGAAGAACGTGCTGGGCACGATGATGCACTCCTACGCGGCCATGGCCGTGGTGGGCGTCCTTTGGACCGTGGTGGGCTACGCGCTGAGCTTCGGGCCCAACGCCCTGGGCGGTCTCATCGGCTGGAGCCGCGGCCTGGTGCTGCTGCGCAGCATTGACCACACCATCCTGCCGGCCGGCGTGCCGGAATATGCCTTCGCCATGTTCCAGGGCAAGTTCGCCATCATCACGCCGGCCCTCATCGCCGGAGCCGTGGCGGAACGGATCTCCTTCCGCGGCTGGGTGGCCTTCATCACGCTCTGGGTGTTGTTCGTCTACTGCCCGCTCTGCCACTGGGTCTGGGCGTCGGACGGCTACTTCTTCAACCTGGGCGCCAAGGGCGCCATCGACTTCGCCGGCGGCACGGTGGTGCACATCTCCTCCGGCGCTGCGGGCCTGGCCCTCGCGCTGTTCCTCGGGGCGCGCCACGGCTATCCGAAGACGGCCATGGCCCCCAACAACCTCACCTTCACCCTCATCGGCGCGGGCCTGCTGTGGGTGGGCTGGTTCGGCTTCAACGCCGGATCGTCCATCGCCTCCAACCTGGAGACGGCGCGGGCCCTCACGGTCACCCAGGTGGCCGCGGCCTCCGGCGCCCTCACCTGGGTGCTGATCGAAACCATCCGGGACGACAAGCCCACCAGCCTGGGCATGGCCTCGGGCATCTTGGCGGGTCTGGTGGTCATCACCCCCGCCGCCGGCGTCGTGCAGGTGGGCGGCGCCATCGTGCTGGGCGCCATCGCCGCCTGCGCCTGCTTCGGCATGATCCTGCTGAAGAACCGCCTGGGCTATGACGACTCTCTTGATGCCTTCGGCATCCACGGCACCGGAGGCATCGTCGGCGCCCTGGGCCTCACCTTCTTCATCCGCGATTCCTGGTGGGCGGAGGCCGCGGCCAAGTCCCCAGGTTGGGGCCTCTTCGCCCAGCTGAAGGTGCAGGCCTTCGCCGCGGGCGCCACGATCCTCTTCTCGGTCTGCATGACGCTGCTCATCGCCCTGCTGGTGGAGAAGCTCGTGGGCTTCCGCGTGGCCGAGGCAGTGGAGAAGACCGGGCTCGACCACGAGATCCACGGCGAACGGGCCTACGGCCTGAACAACTTGAACTAAGGAGCTCCCATGAAGCTCATCACCGCCATCATTCCCGAAGAGAAGCTCGACGAGGTCCGCGAGGCCCTGATCGAGGCGGAGATCGAACGCATCACCGTCCTGCGCGTCAGCGGCCACGGCCGCCAGCAGGAGATCGTGGTGCAGCGGGGCAAGAAGGTCGTGCCCAACCTCATCCCCAAGGTGCAGATCACCATCGCCTGCAACGATGCCTTCGAAGACATCACCGTGGACACCATCATCCGCACGGCCCGCCACGGCGGGGGCGAGGTGGGCGACGGGAAGATCTTCGTCCAGGACCTGAAGGAGTGCATCCGCATCCGCACCGGCGAGCGGGGCGGCCAGGCCATCTGAGGGCCTCCCCCTTCCCATCGCGGCGAGGGCTTTGAGTTCAAATCGCCCCCCGGAAGGAGTATCTTCGCCTGGAGACCGGAGCCCGCATGCTGTTTCCTGGAGATTGGGTGGAGGTGCTGTCGGCGGCGCAGATCCTGGCCACCCTCGACATGGACTCCACCCTCGAAGCGCTTCCCTTCATGCCTGAAATGCTGGCCTTCTGCGGCCTGGTCTTCCAGGTCCAGGTCCGGGCGGATCGGACCTGCGTCCGCGCCCTGCCGCCTGGAGAGCCCGAGCCCATCCGGGCCCTTCGGGACTGCGTCGTGCTGGCGGGGCTGCGCTGCGACGGTGCCGCCCACGGGGGCTGCCAGCTGGGCTGCATGTTCTTCTGGAAGGAACGCTGGCTGAGGAAGGTCGAGGGCCCGCGCCCCCGCCTGGCGGGAACTCCGCCGCCAGCCGCGTCCCCGGTTGCCCTGTCCTCGTCCAGGGGGGCGGACCCCGCCGTCTTCTTCTGCCAGGGCACGGACCTGGGCCGGGCGACCCGGCGCGGCCACTCGAAGTGGAATCCCGTCGAGTACTTCCACCTGGTGAGGGCGGGCACCTTCACGGTCCCCGGGGTGATCCGGATGCTCCACCATGCCGGAGTCCGCAAGGTTGAACTGCTGCTCCTCACCCGGCTGCCCTTCCTGCGGGCCGCCCGGAATCCGGCCCCCGAACCCCTGGGGTTGCGGGCTGGCGAGTGGGTGGAGGTCAAGAGCATGAAGGAGGTCCTTCAGACCCTGGACCTTCACGGATGCCACAAGGGGCTGGCCTTCAGCAACGACATGTACGGCTTCTGCGGCCAACGCCTGCTGGTCCAGAGCCGCGTCCAGACCATTCTCGCCGAGGAGACCGGCCGGGTCCGCACGGTCCAGGACACCGTCATCCTGGCGGGAACGACCTGCCGGAAGTACATGGGCTGCGCCCGGCAGATGCCCCTCCTCTGGCGGGAGGCCTGGCTGAAGCGAGTCGACTCGCCCTTTCCCTGACGGGATCCCCTGTGCGGGGGACCGGCCAGTCCAGGTTTCCCCGACCTTCGCAGCAGATGGGACAGGGTAGGCTTCGAGGCATGCGATCCATCGTCTGGTTCCGGGGCAAGGACCTCCGCTTGGCGGAGCACGCACCGCTGACCGGGGCCGCGGCAGCGGGCGAGGTGATCCCGCTCTTCGTGCTGGATCCCTTCTTCTTCGCGCCGGAGCGGGCCCGGGAGCTGCCCCACCGCATGCAGTTCCTGCTGGATTCGCTGCGGGCGCTGGAGGCCGATCTCGCGCACCTGGGCTCGCGCCTGGTGGTGGTGTCTGGGCGCAGCGGGGAGGTGCTGCCCCGACTGGCGGCGCAGTGGAAGGTGGACCAGGTGCTGGTCCATCGCTGGGTGGAGCCCTTTGGTCGCGAGCGCGATCGTCGGATCGCCGAGACCCTGGATCGGGAGCGCATCGCCTTCCGGCTCTTCGAAGGGGAGACCCTGCTGCCACCGGGTTCCGTGCGGAACGGACAGGGCGCCATGTTCCGGGTGTTCACGCCCTTCGCGAGGGCCGCCGGAGCGAGGCTGGATCTGGATCGGGCGCTGCCAGCGCCCCGCTCGCTGCCGCCCCTGCCGGAGGGACTCGCCATCGAGACGGCGCCGATCCCGACGCTGGCGGACCTTGGTCTGCCTCTGAAACCGAATCTGCAGACCGGTGGCGAAAAGGCCGCGTGGGCCCGGTTGAAGGCCTTTGTGAGCGGCCCCATCGCCGACTACGGGACCGACCGCGACCGAATGGATCGCCCGGGCACGTCACGGCTCAGCGCCGACCTGAAGTTCGGCACCCTGTCCGCCCGCGCAGTCTGGCAGGCTGCCGCGGCAGCCGGAGCCGGCGAATCCGGGCGGCGCTTCCTCAACGAGCTGCTGTGGCGGGAGTTCAGCCATCACCTGCTCTGGGAGTGGCCGGAGCTGCTGAAAGCCCCCTTCCGTGCGGATTTCACAGGCTTCCCCTGGCGCGAAGATGAAGCCGACTGGCGTGCCTGGAGCGAAGGCCGCACGGGGTACCCCGTGGTGGACGCCGCCGCCCGGCAGCTGCTGGCCGAGGGCTTCGTCCACAACCGCGCCCGCATGGTGGCCGCCAGCTTCCTCACGAAGCACCTGCTGCTGGATTACCGCCTGGGCGAGGCCCACTACCTGAAGTGGCTCACGGATGGCGACTGGGCCCAGAACAGCGCCGGCTGGCAATGGAGCGCGGGCTGCGGCTGCGACGCCCAGCCCTGGTTCCGCATCTTCAATCCCGTGGCCCAGGGGCTGAAGTTCGATCCGGAGGGCGCCTACGTGAAGCGCTGGGTGCCTGAACTGGGCGGCTGCCCTGTGGCCTTCATCCACGAACCCTGGAAGCTGCCCCGGGGCCAGCGGGCCCATCTCGACTACCCCGAACCCATCGTGGATCACGCCCTGGCTCGGGAGCGGTTCCTGGCCACGGCGAAAGGGCATCTGGGCCGGATTAAGGAATGAGCAGGACTTTGCCGGTCGTGGTTCTGGATTCCAAGAGCCGATGGGCCTCGGCCCCCTGGGCCAGGGGAACCCGGGCGGCAATGTGCACCTTCAAGTGACCGCGGCGCACCCAATCAAACAGCTCGTCCGCTCGCATGAGGCGATCTTCCCGGGTGCGGAGCACGTTCCAGAGGTCGCCGCCGGTGAGGCTCTTGCTCGTGTCCATCAGGTAGCGTGGATCCACGGGCACGGGATCGCCTCCGGCCATGCCGAAGAACACCACGTGGCCACCGGTCCGGGCCGCCTCCAGGCTCATTTGCAGGGTGGAACCCACGCTGTCGTAGACCACGTCCACACCCTCGCTGAGCACCATGCCCGTCTCGTCAACCCTGCTTCGGAAATCCCGGGAGGCCTGCGGCCAATCCGCGCCGAAGAGGACCACTTCCTTCGCTCCCGCAGCCAGGACCGGCTGGATTTTCGATTCCTTCGACACGATGCCCATGACTTCGGCCCCCAGCAGGGTGGCCATCTGCACGAGCAGCAGGCCCACGCCCCCGGCAGCTGCGTGGACGAGCACGCTGTCGCCTTCCCGGATGGCGTGGCTGTCCCGGACGAGGTACTGGGCGGTGAGCCCTTGCAGGAGCAGGGCCGCCGCGGTTTCGAACGGGATGTCGTCCGGGAGGGGGATGAGCTTGGCGAGGGGGACGATCACCCGTTCGGCATGGGCGAAGGGGGAGTCCGCAAAGGCGACCCGGTCGCCCACCTTGAACCCGGTCACGCCCGGGCCCAGAGCTTCCACCTCGCCCGCCGCCTCATAGCCCGCGATCCAGGGGGCTTCGCCCTTCTGGTGGTAGCGGCCCTGGCGGCGGTAGCAGTCCGCAAAGTTCATCCCGATGGCCCGGGTGCGCACGCAAACCTCGCCGCCTCCGGGCACGGGATCGGGGAGGTCGCGCCATTCCATGACTTCCGGGCCACCATAGTGGCTGAAGGTGAGGGCTTTCATATGGGGCCTCCTGACGTCCCGGGCCGCGTAGGGGAACCTCGACCGGAACCATCTCCTGGATCAGGTTAGTCCCATCTCCAAGCAATCCCGGGGGTCCGCAGTCGGGGGGGCGCCCTGATAGAGTAATGAGTAAGCGGTTTTTTATTCCTTCTGCGTTAATGACTTACGGGTAACCCATGCACACCATCCGATTCGACGGCAAGACGCCTGGTGCCGCGGAATGCGACCGGGAGACGGCGCTCCTCGCCGCCAGCGCCAAGGCGAACGTGCCGCTGAACCACCGGTGCGGGGGCCATGCCCGCTGCGGCACCTGCCTCGTCACGGTGGTGGAGGGCGCCGAGCACCTCAGCGAGAAGGGCGCGGCGGAAACGCGCGTGCTCCTCGCCCTCAAGGCCGACCCCGACCAGCGCCTCGCCTGCCAGACCTGGGCCCGGGGCGACGTCAGCGTGAAGTACTAAGTACCGACGACCCGCCGCCCTTCCATGGCGCGATCCAAGGTGAGTTCGTCGGCGTATTCGAGGTCGCTGCCGATGGGCAGGCCCAGCCCGATGCGGGTGGTGCGGATGCCGATGGGTTCCAGCAGGCGGGCCAGCCAGCTGGCGGTGGCCTCGCCATCCACCGTGGGGTTGGTGGCCAGGATGACCTCCTGGATGGCCTGATCCTCCAGGCGCTTCAGCAGCTCGCGGATGCGCAGCTGATCCGGGCCCACGCCCCGCAGGGGGGAGATGAGGCCGCCCAGCACGTGGTAGCGGCCCCGGAAGTGGCCGCTACGCTCGAAGCTGAGCACGTTGGAGGCTTCGGCCACGATGACCAGGCTGGCGGGATCCCGGCGGGGATCCAGGCAGATGGGGCAGGTGGGCTGGTCCGTGAAGGCTCCACAGGTCCCGCAGAAGCCCACCTTCTCGGCGGCCTGCTGCAGCTGGTGGGCCAGGTGGGCCATGGCCTCCGGCCCCTCCTTCAGCAGGTGCAGGGCCATGCGCTGGGCGGACTTCGAGCCCACCCCCGGCAGCTTCTGGAGGCTCTCGACCACGGCCTCGAGGGGCGGCGGCAGCTTCATCCCGTTACAGCCCCAGGCCGGGCAGGTTGAGGCCGGCGCCCATGCCGCCCATCTGCTTCTTCATGGTCTCGTCGACCTTGGTGGTGGCATCGCGGAAGGCGGCCAGCAGCAGGTCTTCGAGCATGGAGGGATCCTCGGGATCCAGGGCGTCCTTGGCGATGGAGAGGCCCATCAGCTCCTTGGAGCCATTGAGGGTGACCTTCACCAGCTCGCCGCCGGCGGTGCCTTCGACGCGCAGGTTGGCCTGGGTCTCGGCCAGCTTCGCCTGCATCTGCTGGGCCTGTTTCATCAGAAAGCGCATGTCCATGGGATCAGCCTCCGGGGGGGACGTCGTGGGGTGGGCAGGATGCGTGGTGCAGGTGGGGCCAATGGATCCGGCGCAGCCGCCTGGCCAGCCAGAGCATGAAGAAGTATCCGATGGGCAGGGCGAGAACGGTGCAGATGAAGCCGCCGATGAGGTAGGACTTGAGGATCGGGCGCAGCATGGTGGTCATGGCGTCGAAACCGTCCCAGGTCAGGAAGCTCCGCCAGCCGATCTCATGCCACTGGACCCGGGCCAGGTTGGCGCTGCTGAAGCGGCCGCGCACCAGGTTGCCCACCCAGGTGCTGGCGGTGGCGATGGGCACCATGGTCCAGGGGTTGTTGATCAGCATGGCCATGATCATCAGGGGCCGGTGGAGCCGCCGGAAGATGAGGCAGAACGCGAACACCATGCCGGTGTGGAGTCCCAGCAGGGGGTTCCAGGCGATGGAGAGCCCCAGGCAGAAGCTCCAGGCCACCTGTTCGGGGCTCAATTCCGGATGGAGGATGTGCGCCTTCAGGCGGCCCCAGACCCCCCTGGGGGGTGGCGCGGGAACGGGCATGGGCGAGGGCGGCGCTGCGGCATCAGTCATGGGGCGAAGTGGTCGAATCCAAGGTCCGGCAAGGCGCGCGGCGCCCCTCCATCATAGACGAGAAGGGGCGCCGGGCCCCTCGGGACGGCCCGGCCCACCGGGATCAGTGCCAGGCCCAGCCTGGCCTCCAGCTCGGCCTGGGGCAGGGAAGTGCCGAAGCAGCGGGCATAGTCCTCGCCGCCGCGCAGGGCATCCTCGTCCAGATCCTGGTCCACGACGATGCTGAGACCCGAGGCCTCCGCCAGATTCCGCAGATCCCGGCTGAGGCCATCGGACAGGTCCAGGCAGGCGTGGACTTCCGGCATCGCGCCCAGACGAACCCCCAGGCCCAGGCGGGGCCTGGGCGCCAGATGGACCGCCAGGTCGGGGTCGGGGTTTACTGGATCCCAGCGCCACCCGGCCTGGAGCTTGCGCAGGCCCCGCAGGCTGGCGCCGGGCCGCTGGTCCACGAAGATCCGGTCACCGGATTCCAGGCCATCCCGCCGGAGCCACCGGGGCGCGAAGCCGAAGGCCGTCAGGCCGAGCCCCAGGCCCGCAGGTCGCCCCACGGTGTCGCCCCCCAGGACCCGCACCTCGGCCTCCCGGCTGGCGGCGGCCAGACCTGCCAGGAAGGTGTCGAGCCAGGGCGCCTCCACCTCCGGCCCCAGGGCGAGGGTCAGGGTGTAGCCGAAGGGGCGGGCCCCGGAGGCGTCCAGGTCCGACAGGTTCACCGCCAGCAGCTTCCGCGCCAGCAGGTCGGGCGGATGCCAGTCGAGACGGAAGTGCTGGCCCGACTCCATCAGGTCCGTCGTCACCAGCAAGGTCTGGCCGGGTGGCGTGGCGGGGAGGGCCCCGCAGTCGTCCAGGAGGTCCCCACCGCCGGGCAGCAGGTCCCGGATCCGGGCAAGAATTCCCGTCTCCATCAGGGGCATGAAAGGACCTCCGTCACACTTCCAGTCTCCCACGGCCCAGGAGGCCAGGCGATGCTTGGTCCCGGGCCTTGGCGATGCTAGGTTGGTTGGGTCCGCCCATGCAGGGCCCCCTATATGAATCGCGAGGAGACGACCATGGCCATCACCAAAGTCTGGATCGAAGAAGGCTGCATCGTATGCAACGCCTGCGAGGCCGAGTGCCCCGACGTGTTCCACGTCACCGACACCAGCTGCAACATCAACGGCTCGGTCCGCAAGGATGGCGTGGACAGCGAGAACCGCGACGAGATGAGCGAGCTGAACGATGACGTCCAGACCGCCCAGGAGGCCGCCATCGAGGCCGCCGCCGCCAGCTGCCCCGTGGAAGTCATCAAGTTCGACAAGGTCTAAGCCCCAAGGCTGAAACGGCTCCGCCGTTTCAGATACGAAAAGGGCGCCTCGCGGCGCCCTTTTCGTTGTTCCGGTGGCCTATTCCTTCAGCCCCACGTTGACTTCGAACTCGCCGAACTCCGTCTTGAAGGGGATGGCGATGCAGGGGACGTCGCCGCTGCGGCTGATCTTGTGCCCCTTGCCGACCACGACGGTGGGCACGGAGATGTTGAGGCTGAAGCCGTCCTGGATCAGCAGGCGGCGGGCGTCGCCCACCACGATGTTGCCGATCTCGCCAACGGCATCCTCCACGCTCTGGTCCAGGGTGGCGATCTCCTCCATGAGCATGTTGCTGGCGATGCGGCAGGCCAGGGAGGCCGGGAAGCTCAGGATGATGGAGCCGGACGTGTCCCCCGTGATGCCGATGATGGCCGAGATGTCGTAGGTGGTGATGAGGTCCTCTTTGACCGACAGGCCGATCTTCTCGGCCGCGATGCTGGCCATCATCTCGAGGCTGCGGAGGGTGGATTCGATGAAGGGATTGATGAAGGCGACGTTCATGGGACCCCGGTCGGTTTGACTTTCCCTTGTTTCGGTCAAGGTTCCGGGGGGCATGACTTCTGGCATTGAGGGGGATGGGCACTGGGGTCACCATGGAGAATTCCAGGAGTTGCCCATGCTCATCCGCCTGCAGGCCGATCTGAAGACCGCCATGCTGGCCCGGGATGCGGCGCGCACCCAGGTGCTCCGCATGGCCCTGGCCGCCTACAAGAACGAGGCGGTGGCCAAGGGCCTGGGCCCCCAGGGGACCCTGCCCGAGGCGGAGGCCATCGCCGTGTTCAAGCGCCTGGTGAAGTCCCGGGAGGACAGCGTCGCCCAGTTCGAGAAAGTGGGGCAGGCGGAGCGGGCCGCCCAGGAGCGGCAGGAGATCGAACTGCTGAAACCCTATCTGCCGGCCATGATCGAGGGACCGGCCCTGGAGGCGGCCGTGAAGGAGGCCATCGCCAGCAGCGGGGCGAGCTCCAAAAAGGACATGGGGCTGGTGATGAAGGCCCTGCAGGCGGCCCATGGCACCGCCTACGATGGCAAGGCCGCCTCGATCCTGGTGCAGTCGCTCCTCGCCTGAGGCTCGTGCCAGCTTCATGGGTTAGACTCGAAGGTTCGAGGACCCCATGAAGCAGTCGAAGCTCCTGATCCAGACCCTGCGCGAGACGCCGCGCGATGCCGATGTCGTGAGCCAGCAGCTCATGATGCGGGCTGGCATGATCCAGAAGGTGGCGGCCGGGATCTACAGCTACCTGCCCCTGGCCTTCCGGAGCATCCGCAAGTTCGAGGAGATCGTCCGCGAGGAGCTGGCCAAGGATGGCTGCCAGGAGCTGCTCATGCCGGCCGTGCTGCCGGCCGAGCTGTGGCAGGAGAGCGGGCGCTGGAAGTTCTACGGCGACGAGCTGCTCCGCTTCTGCGACCGCAAGGCCAAGGCCGAGGTGGCCGAGCGCCGCGCCCGTGGCGAGAAACCCGACGAGCGGGACTTCTACAACTTCTGCCTGGGGCCCACCCACGAGGAAGTGATCACCGACATCGTCCGCAAGAACGTGCGCAGCTACAAGCAGCTGCCCATGAACCTCTTCCAGATCCAGACCAAGTTCCGGGACGAGCGCCGCCCGCGCTTCGGCCTCATGCGGGGCCGCGAGTTCACCATGAAGGACGGCTACTCCTTCCATCCCGACGATGCCTGCGCCGACCGGGAATACTGGGCCATGTTCAACGCCTACAAGCGGATCTTCTCGCGCCTGGGCGTGAAGTTCCGCCCCGTGGAGGCCGACAGCGGCGCCATCGGCGGCAGCTTCACCCACGAGTTCCACGTGCTGGCGGGCAGCGGTGAGGACGCCATCCTGAGCTGCGACGGGTGCGATTACACGTCGAACATCGAGAAGACGGAGGCTCCGGCGCTGGGCGCCGGAGAGAATGGAACCGCCTTTGAGCTGAAGCGGGATCACTTCGCCACGCCCGGCGTGGTGGGCCAGGTGGAGCAGGCGGCGGGGATGAAGGATGCCGAGCACGATGGCATGCCCATCGAGCAGACCAGCAAGTTCTTCCTCTACCGCGTCACGTTCGGCGATGGCGCCACCAAGCTGGTGGGTGCCGTCCTGCGGGGCGACCATGAGGTCAATCCCGTCAAGGTGAAGAACTTCACCGGGGCCGCGGAAATGGAGCTCCTACCCCTGGAGGAGGCCGAGGCCTTCACCGGCGCCAAGACTGGCTTCATGGGGCCCGTGGGGCTCAAGGACGTCCAGGTCCTGGTGGACGCCAGCCTGAAGGGCGCCGTGAACCTCACCTGCGGCGCGAACCGGACGGACTACCACCACTTCGGCCTGGACCCCGTCCGTGATCTGCCCGGCTGCACCTTCACGGACCTGCGCATGGCCGCCGAAGGGGACACCTGCACCCGCTGTGGGAAGGGGCGGTACCAGCCCTTCCGCGGCATCGAGGTGGGCCAGGTCTTCAAGCTCGGCATCAAGTATTCCAAGTCCATGGGCTGCACCTTCCTGGATGAGCAGGGCAAGGAAAATCCGATGGTGATGGGCTGCTATGGCATCGGCATCACGCGCACGGTGGCCGCCGCCGTGGAACAGAACTACGACGCCGACGGCATCATCTGGCCCTGGCCCATCGCGCCCTACCAGGTGCACCTGCTCTGTCTGGATCCGGCCAGCGCCGACGTGGCCGGTGTGGCCACGCAGGTGGAGAAGGATCTCGAGGCCGCCGGTTTCGAGGTGCTCCATGACGACCGGGAGGGCATGAGCCCCGGCGCCAAGTTCAAGGATGCCGACCTGCTGGGTTTCCCCCTGCGCATCACCGTGGGCGCCAAGGGCCTGAAGGACGGCATCGTGGAGCTGCGCGACCGCCGCACCAAGGACGTGATCAAGCTCAAGCCCGAAGCGGCCGTGGCGGAAGTCTCCGCGGCCCGGGATCGCATCATGCTGGAGCTGGAAACCGCAGGAGGGCGCTGATGGCAGAAGGCCGGGTCCACCTCACCACATTCATCGAAGGGGTGCTGGTCCACGGCCAGCAGACGCCCTTCGTCCTGCTCGTGCCTTCACCGCACAGCCCCCATCGGGGCCTGCTCATGCCCGCCCAGATCCCCTGGTCGCCGGGCTTCCTCCCCACCTCGCTCCTCAACGCGCAGATCGAGGCCGCCTGGGGCATCCCCTTCCGATTCGTGGACAGCTCGGTGCTGCCGGTGGTGTTCGATGAGCGCACCAGCCGCCTGCCCACCCCCTGGCTCCTGCGCCTGGAGGGTCTCGAGGGCCAGCAGCGCCTCTACCTCAGCCACCTCCTCCGCACCAAGGCGCCCGACGACCTGCTGCCGCCGCCGCCCGCCGGCGGACAGTGGTTCAGCGACAAGGGCCTGCTGAACGCGGATCTGCTGCCCGGTGTCCGGCGCCTCTGCCAGTCGGCCCTGCAGGCGGTGGCGGAGGGCTGAGGTTCCAATCACCTTCTGTTCAAACGAAAATCGGCGCCGACGGCGCCGATTTTCGCAGGGGCTGCGCCTGAGAGTTCAGTGCTGCTCGAACGCATTGAAGAAGTAGCCCACCTCGAACTTCGCGCTCTCGGGCTTGTCGCTGCCATGGGTGGCGTTGCGGCCGATGTTGGCGCCGAAGCGCTTGCGGAGGGTGCCTTCGGCGGCATTGGCGGGATTGGTGGCGCCCATGAGGTCGCGCCAGCGGAGGATGGCGTTCTCGCCCTCGAGCACCATGATCGCCACGGGGCCCTCAGTCATGAAGGCCTCGAGCTCGGGGTAGAAGCCCTTGCCCACGTGCTCGTGGTAGAAGCCCTGGCAGATGGCGGGGGTGAGCCGGGTCAGCTTCAGGCCCACGATCTTCAGGCCGCTCTGCTCGATGGCGGTGATGATCTCGCCGACGTGGCCGTCCTTGACGGCGTCGGGCTTGACGATGGCAAAGGTGCGCTCTAGGGCCATGGTGCCTCCGGAATCCAAACGATCAGTGTGCCCTGAAGGGGTAACTTCGGCAACCACGAAGGCTTGAGGGCAGTCACGGGCGCTGGGAAATGGCGACTCATCGCGCTACAATCGATGGTTTACGCGACTGGACGGCTCCATGCTCGATAACTTTCTCAAGAAACTCATCGGCTCCAAGAACGACCGGGAGCTGAAGCGCCTCTGGGCCAAGGTCCAGGCCATCAACGTCCTCGAGCCGGAGATCTCGGCGCTGAGCGACGAGGCCCTGAAGGCCAAGACCCCCTATCTCAAGGAGAAGCTGGCGAACGGCGCCACCCTGGAGGACATCCTCCCCGAAGCCTTCGCCGTAGCCCGCGAGGCCAGCAAGCGCGTCCTCAAGATGCGGCACTTCGACGTGCAGCTGGTGGGCGGCATGGCCCTGCACGAGGGCAAGGTCGCCGAGATGCGCACGGGTGAGGGCAAGACGCTCACGGCCACGCTGCCGCTCTACCTGAACGCCCTGGCAGGCAAGGGCGCTCACCTGGTCACGGTGAACGACTACCTGGCCCGCCGCGACGCCGAGTGGATGGGCCGCCTCTACACCTGGCTGGGCCTGAGCGTCGGCATCATCCAGCACGGCCTCGACGACCAGCAGCGGCGGGACGCCTACGGCTCCGACATCACCTACGCCACCAACAACGAGCTGGGCTTCGACTACCTCCGCGACAACATGAAGTGGGACCTGGAGGACTTCACCCAGCGCGGCTTCAACTTTGCCATCGTGGACGAAGTGGACAGCATCCTCATCGACGAGGCCCGGACGCCGCTCATCATCGCCGGCAGCAGCGAGGAGGACACCTCCAAGTACTTCCGCATCGATGCCATCGTTCCCAAGCTCAAGAAGGACACCCACTACAAGGTGGATGAGAAGGACCGCCAGGTGATGCTGACGGATGACGGCATCCACTACGCCGAGCAGCTGCTGGGCGTGACGAACCTCTACGATCCGACCAGCATCGAGACCCTGCACGGGTTGAACCAGGCCCTCCTGGCCCACAACCTCTACCGCCTGGACGTGGACTACATGGTCCGCCCCAAGGAGGATGGCAAGGGCATGGAAGTGGTCATCGTGGACGAGTTCACGGGCCGCCTCATGCCGGGCCGCCGCTGGTCCAACGGCCTGCACCAGGCCATCGAGGCCAAGGAGGGCGTGGAGGTCAACGCCGAGAACCAGACCCTCGCCACCGTCACCTTCCAGAACTTCTTCCGCATGTACAAGACGCTGGCCGGCATGACCGGCACGGCCGAGACGGAGGCCACGGAGCTCCACTCCATCTACAAGCTGGACGTGATCGTGGTGCCCACCAACATGCCCATGGTCCGCAAGGACTTTGCCGATACGGTCTATTCCACCCGGAGCGGCAAGAAGAAGGCCATCGTGGAGGAGATCAAGGACCTGCACACCAAGGGCCAGCCCATGCTGGTGGGCACGGCCAGCATCGAAAGCAGCGAGGACCTGTCCGACGCCCTCAAGGCGGCCCGCATCCCCCACGTGGTGCTGAACGCGAAGCACCACGAGCGGGAGGCCGAGATCGTGGCCCAGGCCGGCCGCAAGGGCGCCGTCACCATCGCCACCAACATGGCAGGCCGCGGCACCGACATCATCCTGGGCGGCAATCCGGAAGGCCTAGCCCGGCTTGAAGCCAAGAAGAAGAACATCGCCCTCTACGATGAGGAGGGCTTCGAAACGCCCGAGTTCTCCGCCCTGGTGGAGCAGATGCGCCTGCAGACCGCGGCCGAGCACGAGGAAGTGGTGTCCCTGGGTGGCCTGCACATCCTCGGCACCGAGCGCCACGAGAGCCGCCGCATCGACAATCAGCTCCGCGGCCGCGCCGGCCGCCAGGGCGATCCCGGTTCGAGCCGTTTCTACCTGTCCCTCGAGGACGACCTGATGCGGATCTTCGGCGGCGACCGCATCAAGAACCTCATGGGCGCCATGGGCATGAATGATGACGAGCCCATCGAGGCGGGCATGGTCACGCGCGCCATCGAGCGCAGCCAGAAGCGCGTCGAGACCCACAACTTCGAGATCCGCAAGCACCTGCTCGAATACGACGACGTCATGAACAAGCAGCGCATCTTCTTCTACGGGCTGCGCACCGAGATCCTCAAGGGCAACACCAAGGACTACGTCCTCCGCGTCGCCGCCGAGATCGCCGAAGGCATCGCCAACGACTTCCTGCCCGACAAGGGCGAGCGCGACCTCGCGGGCTTCCGGGAACGCGTCGAGCAGCTGTTCACGCTGACCGGTGAGGAAGTGGATGCCGTGGGCCAGATGCCCCAGGCCCAGGCCAGCGAAGCCCTGGGCGCGCTGGTCCAGCGCTACTACGAAGGCAAGGACGAGCGCCTGGGCGGCGAAGGCATGCGCAGCTACGAGCGCTGGTCGATCCTGCAGATCATCGACGCGGCCTGGAAGCGCCACCTGCTGGTCATGGATCACCTGAAGGAGGCCATCGGCTTCCGGGGTTACGGCCAGAAGGATCCGCTGGTGGAATACAAGCGCGAGAGCTACGAGTACTTCGAGCAGATGCGCTTCGGCTACGAGGACGAGATCATCTCGTACCTCTTCCGCGTGGAGCCCCAGCCGGCCTACGTTCCGGATGAGGACTTCTTCCGCGGCCCCTCGGAGACCTTCGAGCTGGGTCCCGACGAGCAGGGCAATCCCCCGGATGGCATCCAGCGGGTCCTCCGCTTCACCGCCGGCGGGCTGGAAGATTGATCCTCATTGCCTTCCCATTGAGAAAATCGCAGGGGGCCATCCGGCCCCCTGCGATTTTCTTAGGCAGGGCCTCCGGCCCTGTTTCACACTAGGGGCATGGAACTCATCGTTGTCACGGGACTCTCCGGTGCTGGCCGCCACTCGGTGCTCGGGGCGTTGGAGGACACGGGCTGCACGGCCCTGGACAACGTTCCCCCCAGGCTGCTGGAGCCCCTGATCGAACTGGAAGCCAAGCTGCAGCCCAACCGGGAGCGGCTGGTCGTGGGCATGGACAGCCGCCAGGCGGATTTCGCGGAGGAGTTCGGCCCGCTGCTGGAGCGACTCCACCTCGGCGACGTGCCCGTGCAGGTGGTCTTCTGTGAGGCCTCGGAGGAGGTCCTGCTGCGCCGCTTCTCGGAGACCCGCCGCCCCCACCACCTCGCGCTGCTGGGCACGGCGGGCGAAGGCATCCAGCGTGAGCGGGAGCTGCTGGCCCCCATCCGGGCCCTGGCCACGACCATCCTCGACACCAGCCAGCTCACCCTCTCGGAGCTGCGCCTGCGCATCGCGGCCCTGGTGCCCCAGGTGCCCACGAGAAGTACCGCGGTGCGTCTGCTCAGCTTCGGGTTCAAGCGGGGGGTCCCGCCGGATGCGGACGTGATCCTCGATGCGCGGTTCCTCCCCAACCCCTTCTACGTCGAGGCCCTCAAACCCCTCACGGGCCGGGACTGGCCCGTGCAGCAGTACCTGCTGGAATCCCACGAATTCAGGGAATTCCTGGAACGCGCGGAGTCCTGGCTGCGCTGGTCCCTCCCGCTCGTGCAGCAGGAGGGCCGCGCCTACCACACGCTGGCCATCGGGTGCACCGGGGGCCAGCACCGCTCCGTCGCCCTGGTGGAGATGCTGGCCCACCGGCTCAGGGCCGATGTGGCGGCCCTGACCGTGCGGCACCGCGAACTGGAAGGCTGAGGTTCAGGCTCAGCCCTCGGTGAACACCACGCCCCGCTTGGCCATGTCCTCGCGGATGAAGGTCCAGGCGCCGGGCTCCTGGCCCACGAACTCCGGGGGGCTGATGCCCTTGCGGCTGAATCCGCCCTTGGCCAGCAGCCGCACGGCCGCCGTGCAGGTGTAGCCCGTGGTGCGGGCCATGGAGGTGGTCTTCGTGGCCCGATCGTAGCGGTCGAGCAGGTTCAGCTGGTGGCGCACGGGGCGCCCATCCTTCTCTCCCTCCACCGTGACCCTCATGACGGTGAAGTCCTCGTCGCCCTCCTCCATGAACCACATGGGGAAGAGCAGGGCCGTGGTCAGGTCGAGGGGGCTGATCTCCACACCGGCCACCCGGATCTTCTCCTTGTTGAAGAAGCCCGATTCCCGCAGCATGCGCATCTTCTCGATGTGGCCGGGGTAGCGCAGGGTCTTCTCCTTCATGTCGGGGATGCCGGGGAAGCTCTTGATGAGGCTCCGGAGGCCGTCGGTGTTGAAGGATTCCAGGGTGCCCAGGCCGGGGAAGTCGAGGAGTTCCGGCTCCGAGAGGGCGGGAAAGACCACGACCTTGCCGTCCTTCACGTAGCGGGTGGGCCGGGTGTACTCCTCGATGACGTCGATGGGGCTGAAGCCGGCCTTGTACTCGTAGGGCCAGGTGCGGATCGCGGGGAGCCCGCCCACCAGAGTCTCGAAGGAGGTGATGCGATCCCACTGGCGGGAGAGGTCGCCCAGGATGATGTTGTGGCATCCCGGCGCGATGCCGCAGTCCACGATGGCCGTCAGCCCCTGGGCCTTGGCCAGCGCGTCCAGCTCGAAGCAGTCCTCATCGAAGAAGGAGATGTCCACCAGGGGCTTGCCCGCCTCCAGCACGGCCTTGGCCGTGGCGAAGCCCATGAAGCCCGGCACCGATCCCACCACCAGATCCGCGCCCGCCACGGCGGTCTTCACGCCCTCAGGGGTGGACAGGTCGGCGGCCAGGGTGGTGAGGCCTGCGGCCTGCATGCGGGCCAGGGCGGCTTCGGAGCGATCCGCGACCGTGACCTTGAAATCGGGGGCCAGGTCCTTGGCCATGGCCCCGCCCACGCGGCCGGCTCCGAGAACGACGACATGCTTCATGGCAGTCCCCCTGTGAGGTGTAGGTATGTAGGTGCTTGCCGGATTATCCCCGGGATGTCGGCCACTCCCAGGCCGATCCCCTACTTTCTTGACAGATTGTCCAGAGCGGTGGGGAGGCTCGGCCTACTCGGCGGCTGCGACCCGGGGCTTCACCGCGAGGTAGACGGGCCAGCCCAGGGCCACCAGGATCAGGCCCGGCCAGGAGTAGCTGGGCCGGTGGATGAAGAGGGCGCCGACGATGGCGCAGGCGCCCACCAGGTAGAGGGCGGGCACCACTGGATAGCCCCAGACGCGCACGGGGCGCTCCAGATCCGGCCGGCGCCAGCGCAGCAGGAAGACGCCACCCACGGTGAAGACGTAGAAGAGGATCGTGGGCAGCATGACGAAATCCAGCAGCTGGCCATAGGTGCCCGTGAGGGTGAGCAGGCAGGTCCAGAGGGCCTGGATCCAGAGTCCGAAGGCCGGAACACCGTGGGCATTCAGCGATGCGGCGCTGGGGTAGAACAGGCCGTCCTCGGCCATGCGCTGGTAGACACGGGCTCCCGACAGCACCAGACCGTTCAGGCAGCCGAACATGGAGATGAGGATGCTGCCTGCCATGATGAGGCCGCCGCCGGAGCCCAGCAGGGCCTGCAGGGCGGCACTGCCCACGCGATCCTGGGGGGCATTGGCGATGCCGGTGGGACCCAGCACCTTCAGGTAGGCGGCATTGGCCAGCACGTAGAGACCGCAGACCAGGGTGGTGCCGATGAGCAGGGAGTAGGGGATGGTCCGCTCGGGCTCTTTTACTTCGCCGGCAATGAAGGTGATGGCATTCCAGGCATCCGCCGAGAACATGCTGCCGGTCTGCACCACCAGCAGGGCCGTCAGGAAGGGCAGGGCGGCGGAGCCATCCAATGGGAGGAACGGGGTCTGGGCGGCGGCCACCGGGGGCTTCAGGAACAGGCCCAGGAGGATGAGCGCCGCCAGCCCGCCGATCTTGGCGACGGTGAACAGGTTCTGGATGCGGGCGCCCAGCTTGACGCCGTAGAGGTTCACGGCACTGAGGAACACCACCACGGCGATGGCCGAGAGCCGGGAGGGCGTCAGGCCCAGGTGGTAAGGCCCCACCGCGATGCTCTGCGTGACCTGCCACAGGGGCACGTCCAGGTGGGGCCCGAGCCACGCGGTGTCCGTGACCGCCGGGAAGAAGGTCCCGAGATACTTCCCGAAGCCCACGGCCACGGCGGCGATGGTGCCGCACTCGATGACCACGAAGAAGGTCCAGCCATAGAGGAAGCCGGTCATGGCGCCGTAGGTCTCGCGGAGGTAGGTGTACTGGCCGCCGGCCTGCGGGAACATGCCCGCCAGCTCACCGTAGCTCAGGGCCGCGAAGAGCGTCAGCACCGCCGTGAGGCCCCAGGCGGCCAGCAGGAAGCCGCCCGAGTGCCCGGTGCGCACCATGTCGGCCGCGACGATGAACACGCCGGATCCGATCATGGACCCGGCGATGAGCATCGTGGCCGAGAACAGGCCGAGGTGACGGCGGTAGCCGGTGGCGTTCATAGGTTCCTTGGGTAGATCGAACCACGCTACCACGGCATCCTGGAGGGATGGCGCGTTCCCCCATCTCCCTCCGGCTCTCCGTGGCCATCCTCGTCCTGGCCGCCCTGCCGGTGCTCGGCGGGTGGTGGGCCTGGAAAGGGCAGGGGCCGCTGCAGCAGGAGGCCACGGTCCTGGTGAAGAAGGGCACGAGCATCAACCAGATGGCGGACCAGCTGGAACGCGAGGGCGTGATCCGCTCCGCCTCGCTGTTCAAGCTCTGGGCCCGGGCCCGCAAGCTGCAGCTCATCCGCGGCGAGTACACCTTCAGCTCCCAGGCCAGCCTTTCGGACGTGGCGGGCAAGCTGCGGCGGGCGGAGATCCACTACACCACCGTCTCCATTCCCGAAGGCGCCCATGCCTGGTCGGTGCAGAAGCGCCTGAAGGACTTCGTGCCTGAAGAGGTTTTCTGGACCCTCTGGAAGAGCCCGCGGCTGGCCCGGACCGCCGGCTTCGAGGGGGCCGAGAGCCTGGAGGGCCTGACGGCCCCGGCCACCTACAAGCTGCACCACGCCATGGAACCCGAGGAGGTCATGCTCATGCTGGTGGAGGCCTTCCGCGACCAGGTGCGACCGAAGCTCGAAGGCGGCGTGCTTCCGCCCTACGAGACGCTGATCCTGGCGAGCCTGGTGGAGAAGGAGACCAAGCTGGCGGAGGAGCAGCCGAAGGTGGCCGGGGTCTACAAGAAGCGCCTGGACCTCGGCATGCGCCTGCAGTGCGACCCCACCAGCCTCTACGCACGCTGGATCAGCGGTGATCTGCGGTTCACCGCCCCGCTGGTGGCGGACATCCGGCGCTCCCATCGGTTCAACACCTACGCCGTGGCCGGCCTGCCGCCCACGCCCATCGCCATCCCCAGTCCCACCGCCATCGAGGCCGCCAAGGCCCCTCTGGCCGGGAAGGACCTCTACTTCGTGGCCACCGGCAAAGGGGGGCACAGCTTCGCGCCCAGCCTGAAGGACCACAACAAGAACGTGGGCGTATACCGCAAGGAAATCGCCCGCCAGAAGAAAGTGGCCCGTGGCTAAGCTGCGCCTGGATCTGCTGCTGGTACAGCTGGGCCTGTGCGAAACCCGCGCCCGGGCCCAGGCCCGCATCCTCGCGGGGGATGTCCTGGTGGAGGATCGCCCCGTCACCAAGGCCGGTACCGCCGTGGACGAGGCCGCGACCATCCGTCTGCGCGGGGAGGCACTGCCCTTCGTGAGCCGGGGTGGCCTCAAGCTGGCCGGTGCGCTCGATCTGTGGGGCATCGATCCGGCGGGACTCACCTGCTTCGATGCCGGTTCGAGCACCGGCGGCTTCACCGACTGCCTGCTCCAGCGCGGCGCGGCCAAGGTCTACGCGGTGGACGTGGGCACCAACCAGCTGCACTGGAAGCTCCGCAGCGATCCCCGCGTGGTCTCCATGGAGCAGGTGAACCTGCGCACCTGGGATCCGGCCTGCATTCCGGAACGCTGCCACCTGCTGGTGGCGGACCTGAGCTTCATCTCGCTGCGCCTGGCCATCCCGCCGGTGCTGCCCAGCCTCGTGCCGGGGGCCGAGGCGGTGCTGCTGGTGAAGCCACAATTCGAAGCCGGGAGGGAGGATGTGGGTTCCGGCGGCATCGTGCGCGATCCGGCGGTCCACCGGCGCGTCCTGGTCGACACCTGGACCTTCTTCGCTGCAACGGAGCTTCGCCCTCAGGCCCTGGGCGTGAGCCCCATCAAGGGCGGCGAGGGCAACATCGAATTCCTGCTGCGTCTCAACCTGGGCGGGGCGCCCGGGGATTTGGGCGCCGCCCTGGCAGGGCTGGATCTTTGATCTGCCGGAACTGGGCCTAGAGGCTGTCCCAGTCGGTCTTGAGGGCGCTCGCCACGGGTTCCGGAGGTTTGGTCGCGGTGATCGGAGCCCACCCACCCTGGCCCTGCACGGACATCCACCGGGTGAACCCGTCGAGGACCGGCTGACAGCCCGAGTGGGTGCCGTGGCCGGTGAAGGACAACAGGGCGGTCCGGTCATCGAGGGTGGTGTTGACGCGGGCGATGTCCGTCCGGCCCGCCCGCTGGAACAGCTCGATGGGAGCGGATTCCCGAGTGTAGAGGCTGATCGTGGCGCCCGACGTGGAGTCGGCGATCCAACCCAGGGCTTCGCCCAGGTCCTGGAAGGTGCACAGGTTCACCGTGGGGCCCGTCACCTGGTGGCGGAACAGCCCCATGTCGGCGGTCACGCCCTCCCAGACGCAGGGCTGCATGTAGACGCCATGGGAGATCTCGCCCTTCACCTGGGCCGTGCGGTTGGCCTCGGTCCACTGGGCGCCGCCGGTGAGCAGCGTTGCGCCCTGGGCCAGGCCCAGGTCCCAGTGCTCGCGGAACGCCGTGGCCGCGCGGGCGTTGATCATGGGGCCGTAAGCCACGTCCGGATGCGTCAGGGGGTTGCCCACCTCCAGGGTGGCGACGCGATCCAGGAGGCGCTGTCGGAACACCGCCGCGCAGGCCTCGTGCACAAGGAGGTTGACCAAGCCGATGGGGCGCTGGCCGGCCTGGCCGAAGGCGGCCTGGACGGCATCGTCCGCCGCCCGGTCCAGGTCGGCGTCCGGCAGGATCACCAGGCTGCCTTTCCCCACCAGGTCCAGGCTTGGCAGGATGAGGTTCCGGCCGCAGGCCTCCCCCACGATGCGTCCCAGGGAGGCCGAGCCCACGAAGCTGAAGGACTGGAAGTGACCCTTGTCGATGCCCGCCAGGAAGTGCTTGCCGCAGCCGGCCCGGCCCCGGCCGTTGACCGTATTCACCACGCCTGGAGGGAGGCCCGCCTCCATCATGGCCCGGAGGAGCAGGTAGGCAGCGGTGGGGGCGTTGTCGCTGGGCTTCCAGACGACGGTGTTGCCGCAGAGGATGGCGGGCAGGATCTTGCAGGCGGGGGCCGCCAGGGGAGAACTGCCCGTGGCGAGGACGCCACAGACGCCCACGGGCCGGCGACGCGGGCCGGCACCTGCCGGAAGCTCCTGGGCCCCGACGGCGGCCGCGAAGAAGGCGCAGGCGTCGATGGCCTCCTGGACATCCCCCAGGGCCTCCCGGGGGGTCATGCCGACTTCGCGGGTGATGATGCGGGCCAGCTTGTCCCGGTGGGCGGTCAGGATGCCGGCCGCGCGGAGCACGATGGCCTCCCGGGCCGGGAAGGGGGTTCCGGACCAGGCGGGGAAGGCGTCCGCGGCGGCCTTGGCGGCCCGGGCCACATCCTTCTCGCCGCTGTCGGGGAACATGCCCACCAGATCCCGGCTGTCCACGGCGGACTTGGACTGGATCAGGGAGAGGTCGCCCTCGACCTCCTTGCCATTGATCAGGTTGAACCCAATGACGCTCTTTCCCGCGGCAGCGGCATGGGGCGAGTTGGCTTTCACATACATGCCTGGCTCCGGATCGAGGGATAAGCATAACCAGAGCCAGCACTGCCTCTGCATGCCATCCCTCGGTTCATCGGCCTCCGCCCTGTACACTGGAATATTGCCGGAGTCCGGGTGTTCGATAGCATCTCCATCCCCACCATCCTCGTCAGCTATGTGGCCCTGCTGTTCAGCCTCAGCGTCCACGAGGCCAGCCATGCCACCGTGGCCTACTGGCTGGAGGACGACACCGCCGCCCGCTTGGGGCGCATGACGCTGAATCCGCTGGCCCATATCGATCCCCTCGGCACGGTGGTCTTCCCCCTTCTGGGCATGGCCACGGGGTTTCCCTTCATCGGCTGGGCCAAGCCCGTGCCCGTGGACCCCCGGAATTTGACCCGTCGCTTCACCCAGAGGGGTGGCATGGCCATCGTGTCCGCGGCCGGGCCTGCCTCGAATTTGGTGCTGGCCGTGATCTTCCTGTCCCTCCTTCTGATCCTGGTAAAGCTCGTGGCACCGCCCCGGGAGCTTGAGCTGCGCCTCTTTGTCCATGCCTTGTTCGCACGGAAGGTTGAGAACCTGCAGGCCCTGGAACTGGGCACCGGAATGACGCTGGCCCTGGCCATGACTGGCCGTCTGGTGCTCATCAACATCGGGCTCGCCCTGTTCAACCTGCTTCCCATGGGACCTCTGGATGGTTCTGGAATCCTGCGGGGCCTGTTGCCCTGGCGTTGGCTTCCGAAATACGACCGCGTCCAGCCCTGGATGGGTGGGGCCTTGATCGTACTGGCCCTTACGGGTCTGCTGGGTTACGTCATCGGCCCTGTCTTCGGGTTGATTCTTTCGGGCATCGAAGCTGTCGCCCGCGTTTTTCTTGGAGCCTGATCCATGCAGCACCGCGTCCTCTCCGGCATCCAGCCTTCGGGCTCCCAGCACATCGGCCACCTGGTGGGGGCCCTGGACAACTTCACCCGCCTACAGGGCCAGGGCGAGGCCTTCTACATGATCGCGGACTGGCACGCGCTGACTTCGAAGTACGAGTCCGTCGAGGAGATCTGGCCGGCCACCCTCGAGCTGACGGCGACCTTCCTGGCGGCGGGCCTGGATCCGAACCAGGCCACCTTGTTCGTGCAGAGCCTGGTGAAGGAGCACGCTGAGCTGCACCTGCTGCTCTCCATGGTGACGCCGCTCTCCTGGCTGGAGCGGGTGCCCACCTACAAGGAGAAGCTGCAGAACGCCGTGGCGGACCTGGGCAGCTACGGCTTCCTGGGCTACCCCCTGCTCCAGACCGCCGACATCATCATCTACAAGGCCCACAAGGTGCCCGTGGGCGAGGACCAGCTCTTCCACCTGGAACTGGCCCGGGAGGTGGTGCGCCGCTTCAACTTCCTCTTCCAGCGGGAGGTCTTCCCCGAGCCCGAGGCCGTGCTCACCAAGACGCCCAAGGTGCCCGGCCTGGACGGCCGGAAGATGTCGAAGAGCTACGGGAACTGCATCTACCTGCGCGACACCAACGCCGAGATCCTGGAGAAGTGCACCCGCCAGATGGCCTCAGACCCCGCGCGGGTCCGGAAGACGGATGTGGGCAACCCCGACATCTGCCCAGTCTTCGAGTTCCACAAGCTGTTCAGCGATGACGACACCATCCAGCTGGTGAATACGGAATGCCGTCGGGCGGGCATCGGCTGCTTTGACTGCAAGAAGCGAGTGGCCGAGGCCATGACCCGCCGCATCGAGCCCGTGCGGGAGAAGATCGAGGGCCACTTGGCCCACCCCGGGGACATCGAAGCCGTGCTGCGGGACGGGAGTGCCAGGGCACGGTCCGTGGCCGCCGAGACCATGGCCGACGTCCGGGATGCCATGAAGATGCCGGTGCTCTGAGGGCCTCCCACGGACCCCAGGATACGGTGCAGAACCGGGTCTTGCGTTCCGGGGCGGCCCTGGTAAACTTTTCTTCTCGTGGTCCCTTAGCTCAGCTGGTTAGAGCATCTGACTCTTAATCAGAGGGTCCCCGGTTCGAGTCCGGGAGGGACCACCAGACCAGGAGCCCGCAGACTAAACATCTGCGGGCTTTTTCGTGCTGTCTCTCCCGTCACATCTCGTTCTCCTGGGCGCGTTGTGGATGAGGGTGGCCGCTATAATTCCTGATTGAGGAAGCCGATCCCCGAGGGGGATCCGGGCTTGAAAAGCAGGGTTGCCGGGAGGAACACCGTGGATCTGAAACGCGCCATCATCGACCTCATGCCCGGCCCCCTGGTCCGGACCTTCGCCGCCCCGTACATCTCGGGCAAGGGCATCGCCAGCGGAGTCACCAAGGCCGACGAGTTGCACGCGAAGCTGGGCATCTCGTCCACGGTGGATCTGCTGGCCGAGGAGGTCTTCAGCCGCGAGGACGTGGAAGCGACGGTGCAGGTCTACCTGCGCATGGTCGAGGCCCTGAAGGACCGCCCCTTCGCCAGCATCAGCCTCAAGCCGACCTCGCTGGGCATCAACGAGAGCGAGGAGTACTGCCAGGCCAACCTGCGGCGCATCGTGTCCGCTGCCGCCGTTCACGGCATGCACATCACCCTCGACATGGAAGACCGGCACTTCACGGACGTGACGCTGCGGATGTTCAAGGCGATCCGCGACGAGTTCGACAACTTCGGGATCGTCCTCCAGAGCCGCCTGTTCCGCACCGCCGAGGACATCAAGAACCTCCATGCGAAGCGCTGCAAGGTGCGCATCTGCATCGGCATCTACAAGGAGCCCGCCGACGTGGCACTCCAGGAGAAGCCGGACATGAAGGACAGGCTCTTCGAGCTCGTGCAGCTCCTGCTGGAGCACGGCCACTATCCCGAGATCGCCACCCATGACGAGCCGCTGGTCCGGCGCTGCATGGCGTACCTCGACCAGCAGGGCGTGGCGAAGGATGCCTACGAGTTCCAGATGCTGCTGGGCGTGCCCCGCACGGAACTGCAGCAGGAGATCGTCAAGCGCGGCCAGATCGTGCGCCTCTACGTGCCCTTCGCGGAGGACTGGAAGTACGCGGTCCACTACCTCAAGCGCCGCCTCGCCGCCAACCCCGCCATGGCGCTCATGGTCATGAAGAACATGTTCGGCAGCTGAACGGGATTTTGCTGTTGGGAAAGCCGATTTTCGGGAGTATGGTGCTCCCGTGGGATCGTGTCCCACCCATCCGGAGGATTCCATGAAGAAGTTCCTGGCGCTGGCCCTGGTCAGCTCGTTCGCCTTCGTCGCCTTCGCGTCCGAGGAGAAGAAGCCCGAGGCGAAGAAGAAGCCCGCCTGCGGCATGGCCTGCTGCGAGAAGAACAAGGTCGCCTCCTGCAAGGACTGCCCCGACTGCGGCAAGAAGAAGGAAGCCCCCAAGAAGGGCTGAAACCAGCCACCGCACCCGTCAAAAGACCCCGGGGCCCGGCCCCGGGGTCTTTTGCGTTCCGGGCCCATTCGTGATTGTCTGGATCCATGAAGATTCGCCCCTGGATTCCCGCCCTGGTCCTGCTTCTCCTGGCCGCCGTGGCGACCGGCGGATGGCTGTGGACGCGCGAGGCCCTGGCCCCGGCGTCCCAGGAGGCCACTGCCCACGAAAGACCCGGGCCTGCGGCCCGCCGCGGCCTTCGGCGCGTGGCGCCGGTGCAGGAGCGGCTGGTGGACCAGTCCCCGCTGCTGACCGCCCGCAGCCTGATGCCCCTGGCCGTCACCCAGGAGGAGAAGCAGCTGGCGCTGCAGGCGGAACGGCTCGGCAACCACTCGGTGGACCTGGCCTTTTCCGATGCACTGCGCCGGGCGGCCACCGCGCAGCCACCCCAGACGCCCGAGATCAAGGACCTGATCGAGGCGAAGGCCAAGGCCCAGGCCGCGGTGGATGCAGACCAGCAGCTCGTCCAGCGGCTCGCCCGGCAGCTCGCCGGGGCCCCGGAATCGCGCAAGGACGCCCTGGAAGACCAGACGGAGGTCGCCAAGGCCCAGCTGGAACTGGATAAGGACGAACTCGAGGCTGCGGCCAACGACCTCGCCAATGCCGGGGGTGATCCCCAGGCCAAGATCAAGCGCCTGAAGGAGGCCCACGAGGCCGCCGACCGCGAATCTTCCCAGGCCATGGCAGCCGCCAGGCCCGCCTCGGTGTTCCAGCCGGGAAGCCTCGTGGGCCGGATCCTGGAGTGGCGGTCCCAGCGCGCCAAGTGCATCCGCCTGGAGCAGGCCCGGCTGGAAGCCGAGACCAAGAGCCAGACTCTGGCGAAGCGCCGCTCGGAGATCGAAGCCCAGGCCCAGAAGGAGAAGGAGGACCGCGAGGCCGCGAAGTTCTGGGCTGCGAACCTGGTCAAGGAATCCGCCGCGTCGGGGGGTGGGCCCGGGCGGGATCAGGCCCGCTCTGCCGTGACCTACCTCAAGCAGTACGGCGACGTGCAGCACCGGCTCTCCACCATGGCCCGCCGGGTCCAGGACCAGCAGGCCCTGACGGAGACCTACGGCGCGTGGCTGGCCCTGGCCGACGGGTACCGCAACGGGGCCCTGCACCGGGTGCTCACCCAGGCCCTGGTGATCCTCGGGCTGGTCGTGGTGGCCTACGCCCTGGGTGTGCTCCTCGGGCGGAGCTTCCACCGGGTCCATGACGAGGACCGCGTCTCGGTGGCGGCCCACAAGTCGGTGCTGAAAGTGATTCTCCGGGTGGTGGTGGCGCTCGCCATCCTCCTGCTCATCCTGGGCATCCCGCCTCAGGCCACCACCGTGTTCGGCCTGGCCGGCGCGGGCCTCACGGTGGCGCTCAAGGACTTCATCGTGGCTTTCTTCGGCTGGTTCATCCTCATGGGGAAGAATGGCATCCGGGTGGGCGACTGGGTGGAGATCCGCGGCGTGGGCGGCGAAGTGGTCGAACTCGGGCTGCTCCGGACGGTGATCCTCGAGACCGGCAGCTGGAGCGATGCGGGCCACCCCACGGGCCGCCGGGTCGCCTTCGTGAACAATTTCGCCATCGAGGGCCATTTCTTCAATTTCTCCACCTCCGGCAAGTGGATGTGGGATGAGCTCAACCTGGTCATCCCCCAGGGCCAGGATCCGTACCTGGTCATTGACGGCGTGCAGCGTCTGGTGGAGCAGCAGACCCAGCTCAACGCCAAGCTGGCGGAGGCGGAATGGCAGCAGACCGCAGCCCGCTACCGGGTGAAGGCCTTTTCGGCGGTGCCAGGCGTCCAGGTGGTGCCGGGCCCGAGCGGCATGGAGGTCCGCGCCCGCTACCTCACCCGCGCCTTCGAGCGCCATGAGACCCGGCTGCGGCTGAACCAGGCCGTGGTGGAGCTCATGCATGGTCCCCGTGGGGACGCGGAAGCACCCACCGTGAAAGCCGAGGCCTGATGATTTCGTTTTCCAATGTCAGCAAGCAGTACGGCCGGCAGATCCTCTTCATCGAGGCGGACTTCCAGCTGAACCCCGGCGAGAAGGTGGGGTTGGTGGGACCGAACGGGGCGGGCAAGTCGACCCTGTTCCGCATGATCATGGGCGAGGAATCACCGGACGACGGCTCCGTCACCCTGCCCAAGAAGCTCACCCTCGGCTACTTCCGGCAGGAGGTGGACGAGATGGCCGGCCGGCCCGTGCTGGACGAGGCCATCGCCGGCAGCGGCCGCCTGGGCGACCTCCACCACGAGCTGATGGATCTTGAACATGCCATGTCCGATCCCGACACATCTGACTTCGAGGCGGTGCTGGAGCGCTTCGGCCACGTGCAGGAGGAGTACCAGCACCTGGGGGGCTACGAGCTGGAAGCCAAGGCCCGGGCCTGCCTCCACGGCCTCGGCTTCGAGGATACGCAGATCGACGGCGATGTCGGCGCCCTCTCCGGCGGATGGAAGATGCGCGTGTCCATGGCCAAGGTGCTGCTCGGAAACTTCGACGTGCTGCTCATGGACGAGCCCACCAACCACCTGGACATCGAGTCCATCCTTTGGCTGGAGACCTACCTGAAGAACGTGCCGGCCACGCTGCTCATGACGAGCCACGACAAGGACTTCATGAACCGGGTGGTCACCAAGGTGCTGGAGATCGAGGGTGGTGACATCGTCACCTACAACGGCAACTATGACTTCTACGTGAAGGAGCGCGAGCAGCGCGACGCCAACCAGGAGGCCGCCTACGCCCGCCAGCAGGCCAAGCTGGCCAAGGAGCGGCGCTTCATCGAGCGGTTCTCGGCCCATGCCGCCAAGGCCGCGCAGGTGCAGAGCCGAGTGAAGGCCCTGGACAAGATCGAGCGCATCGAGCCACCGAAGCAGCGGCGGGTGGTCAAGTGGGACTTCCGCAGCCCGGGCCGCTCGGGCGATGACGTGGTCATGCTGGACGGCGTGTGCAAGGCCTACGGCTCCCGGAAGCTCTACGAGCAGTTCGCCTTCCACATCCGCCGCGGCGAGCGCTGGTGCGTCATGGGCAAGAACGGCGCCGGCAAGTCCACGCTGCTGAAGATGGTGGCGGGCGCGATCCAGCCGGACTCGGGCATCGTGAAGCTGGGCGCCAGTCTGAGCCTGGGCTACTTCTCCCAGCAGGCCCTGGATCTGCTGGATCCCGAGCTCACGGTGATCGAGCAGATGCAGAAGGACTTCCCCATGGAAGGCCTGGGCGTGCTGCGCAACCTGCTGGGCGCCTTCCAGTTTTCCGGGGACGACGTGGACAAGAAGGTCAGGGCGCTGTCGGGTGGCGAGAAATCACGGCTGGTCATGGGCCGGATGCTGTTCAATCCCCCGAACTTCCTGGTGCTGGACGAACCCACCAACCACCTGGATCTGGCCACCAAGGAGATGCTCATCGAGGCGCTGAAGGACTTCGAAGGCACCATGCTCTTCGTGTCCCACGACCGCACCTTCCTGCGGGGTCTCGCCAATCGCGTGCTGGAGCTGGGGGGCGAGGAACACGCTGGGCCCCTGGTCTTCGGGGGCACCTACCCTGAATATGTCGAACGCATGGGCCGCGAAGCGCCGGGCGTGCACAACTAGCGAGAGGTTCTAAGCGACGGCGGTGGCGGGCAGGTAAGCTCGAGTCGCTCGCCCGTGCGCGGATGGTTCAGCTCCAGGCGGTGGGCATGGAGCAGGTAGCCCGGGTCGCCGGGCAGGGCCTGGGTTCCTTCAAGGGGGGTGCCGCCGGGGCCGTAAAGCGGGTCGCCCACCAGGGGATGCCCCGCCCAGGCCAGGTGGATGCGGATCTGGTGGGGGCGGCCGGTCCTGATCTCCACATCGAGAAGGGTGCAGTCCTCTCTGCGATCCAGGACGGTCACCCGGCTGAAGGAGGAGCGTCCCTCGGGATGGAAGGCGTGGAGCCTGCCGAGGGGGGCGTAGGGGACCTCGCCGATGGGGGCCGTGATCTCGAAGGCATCGCTTGCAGGATGCCCGCTGCACAGGGCGCGGTAGACCTTGCGGGTGCCGGGGGCCTGGAAGGCGGCCTGAAGGGGTTTCCCGGAAGCGGCATCGGGCGCGAACAGCACCACGCCGGATGTGCAGCGGCCCAGGCGATGCATGGGATTGGCCTCGGGATGGCGCCGCCGCACCAGGTTCAGGAGGGTGTGCTCGAGGAACTCCCCGCCACCGGGCAGGGTGGGCAGGCCACTGGGCTTGGCCACGGCGAGCAGATCCTGATCTTCGTACAGGATCGCCGTTGCCAGGGGGACTTCGGGCTCGATCCACGGGGGGCGGATCCAGGCGAGCCGCTGCCCGGCCCGGAGCGGGTCATTCGGGCCGGCGGGGTGCTCATCGAGGAGGACCTGCCCCGAGTCGATGCGCTGCAGCCACTCGTCCGCAGAAGCGAGTGGGTAGCGGGACGCCAGGTAGGCAACCACCGTCCGGCCCGAATCGGCGGTTCCGATCTGGTCGAGGTGGCGATGGCCTCCGTTCGGGGCGCGCATGCTACTCCTGAGGCCACCCGGGAGATCCGAGTGGCCCAGGATTATCGCAGCTTGAACCGCTGCACGGTTTCCTTGAGGGTCTCCGCCACGCGGGACAGCTCGTCCGATGTGCGGGCCACCTCATGCACGGTGGCTGCCAGCTGGTGGGTGGCCGTGGCGTTCTGATCCAGTCGCGAAGCGGTCTGGTTCATCAATCGGCCCACCTCCTGGCTGGTCTGGGCCTGGCCCTGGCTGAGGCTGCCGATGTCGTGGATGCTCCCGGACACCTCGGAGATCCGGTCCCGGATGGCCTCGAGGTGGTGGAGGGTGACGTCCACGCTGGAGGTACCTTCATGGACCGCATCCTGCATGGCGTGGATGGTCTCCTCGATCTCCTTGGCGCTCTGCCCGCTGCGCTCGGCGAGGATGCGCACCTCCTCGGCCACGACGGCGAAGCCCTTGCCCTGGGCCCCGGCCTTGGCCGCCTCGATGGCGGCGTTGAGGGAGAGCAGGTTGGTCTGGCGGGCCAGGCCCTGGATCACCTTCACGGCCTGGACGATGCGCGAGGTGGCCTGCTGGATGGCCTGCATCCCCTGGGCGGTGCCCCGGCCCGTTTCGGCCCCCCGGTCCGTATCCTTCACGGCCTCGTCGGTCTTGGCCCCGGTCTGGCGGGTGTGATCGCCCATGGATTCCACGTTGGCGTCCAGCTGGCGGAGGGCCTGCAGGACCTCGCGTCCGGCCTCGCGCAGATCCTCGCCCACCCGGGCCGTCTCCTGGACGGTCTGGCTCATCTGCTCCGCGCTGGCGGCGAGTTCCGTGCTGCCGGAGGCCACCTGCTCCGAGGCCTGGCCCATGTTCCCGAGGGCGCGGTTGAGGTCGGAGACCATGCCGTTGAACGTGGTGGCCAGCTTGGCAAGCTCATCCTCGCTTTCCACCGGGGCCTTCACGGTCATGTCCCCGGTCGCCACCCGGCCGATGGCCTTCGAGAGGTGCTCCAGGGGAGTCAGGATGGTGGTCTTCACCCGGTGGGTCATGATGGCGCTGATGAGGCCCAGCAGGGCCAAGCCGGCCACGATCGACAGGATGCGGATGTTGCGTTGCGTCCGGTAGAGCTCAGCGGTGGACATGGACACGCCGAAGGAGGCGACCAGTTCCCCCGCCTTCCGGGACTTGAAGGCCTCGATCCCGAAGGCGCCATGGCAGGTGATGCAGGAATCCTTCAGCCGACCCTGGCTCAGCACGTAGATCCGGGGATCCCCGCTGGCGTTCCGGAACTGCCCCACCTTGTATTCCAGGGCCGGATTGGCCTCGAACAGAGTCATGCTTCCACGCTCGAAGGCCGCCTCAGCCGAATCTTCGGAATACCGGCCCTGGGCGACTCGGTGGAAGGTCATGCCGCGGGTGCGGCAATAGTCCTCGGCATCGGCATGGAACATGGAGCGCGAAGCCACCGCCAGCGAGGTCAGGTGCTCCTCGAAGGCCTTTTCGGCCTGCGAGATCTGGTAGGCGCTGACACCCCAGATGACCAGACCGAGGAGCGCTGCCAAGGCCAGAGAGACAGGCAGGAAGAACTTCAGGGCCAAGCCTTTGCGATTCATGGAAGGGTACCCCTGGCAAAAAAGAGAGAATTCGAACAGTTTCTTTTCGGCCCGGGTGGAGCGGGGTTGAATAACGATCGAGGGCTCTGGCCCATATGACGAAATCTCAAGCGCGGGGCGAAGGTGGTCGCTAAGCAGATCGAACCCCAGAGAGGGGCCCAACCCTGCAAGGAGCACATCATGCGCAAGACTTGGATCATCCTGGCGGCGTCGGCCATGGCAGCCGCGTCCCTGACGGCCCAGACCCGCGACCAGGCGAAATCATTCGTGAAGCAGGCCGTCGAATTCGCCAAGAAGAACCCAAAAGAGAAGTTCCTGGAAGAGGTCTCGGGCGTGAAGGGCCAGTTCCACTTCAACAAGGGCCAGAACAACGACCTCTACATCTTCGTCTACGACCTGGAGGGCAAGGTGCTGGCCCACGGGGTTCGGCGCGAGCTGGTGGGCGTGGTCCGCTGGACGGCCAAGGATCCGGATGGCAAGCCCTGGATCCAGGACTGGACCAAGCTCGTGAAGGAGAAGGGCAACGGCTGGATCGAGTACAAGGAGCTGAATCCCGCCCAGGGCAACAAGGTCATGAAGAAGGCCTCCTTCGTGGAGCTCTTCAACGGCATGGTCGTCGGGGCCGGCATCTACGAGTAGGCCCTTGGCGACGACGGAAAACGGGGGCCTGGCGGCCCCCGTTTCCACGTCCGATGTAGGCTGGATCCAACGCCCGGAGATCCCGCATGCCACTGCCCGTTCCCGCCCCCCGGCGGTTGCCCTCGTTGCCCTATCGCAAACCTCAGGAGGGCCGGGACTACTGGATCGTGGATGGCATCCTGCCGGAGGCCGAGACCGTGGCATCACGGTTCCAGGCCCTGGAGGAATGGGAGCTGGGTTTCCCCCACACCCGCGAGACCTGGCCGGGCATGCGCTCCAGGAATGCCCTGACTCCTGCCGAACTGGAGCGGCTGGAGGCCAAGGTCCGCGAGCTGACCGGGGCCCGGCGGCTCTGGTCCGAGACCGCTCCCGACGGCGCCTACCTCAACCACAACGTGGTGCAGGTGGTGGGCGAAAGGGAATCAGGGCCGCGGCCCCACACGGATTCGCGGAAGCTCTGTCGCTTCGCGGCCGTCATCTACCTCACGCCGAAGGCGCCCGCGAAAGCAGGCACCACCTTCTACCGCCTGCGCTATCCCAACGGGACCCTCAGCGGAAATGTCTGCCCGCCGCCCCACACCAACCTGCGCGAGGCCCTGGGCGTGACCGGGCTGCCCCTGCAGGCCTGGCACCCCGAGCTGTCGATTCCCAACGTGTTCAACCGCCTGCTGCTGTACCGCGCGGACCTCGTCCATTCCGCCACGGGCTACTGCGGTTACGACCTCGCGACCAAGCGGATGACCGCACTGTTCTTCTGGATGGCCGAGTAGGCGCTACTTCTTGGCCTTGTTGAGGCGGTCCAGCAGCTTCTGGTCGATGTAGGCCGTCACCTCGGCGAGCTTTGCCGTGGCCTGGGCCAGCAGGTCCGCGCACTGGGCCTGCATGTCGGCCACGTAGGCCCCATCCGTGATGTCCTTGAGGTTGATGACCACGTTCCAGATGCCGCCGCGCACGCCCGCGAAGGCCATCTGGGCGCCCACGGCCGCGTCGGTGATGGACGCCACCTTGCCCAGCTTCGAGGCTTCCCCCGCCAGCTCCAGGGCCGCGTAGCTGGCCTTGGCGGTGTCCAGGGGCACGTCAATGGCCACCTTGAGGCCGGCCTGCATGGCGGCCTGGCGGGCGGCCTTCTGCTCGGGCGTAGCGTCGGGGAGGCGGCGCGCATCCATGAAGGCATTGAAGGCGTTGGTATCGGCGTCCACGGCCACCATGAGGCGGTCCTTGAGCACCTGGGCCTGCTCGGCCACGGCGATGAGCTTGGCATCCTTCTCCGCATCAGGCCCGCCCTGGGCCAGGTTGGCCACCATGCTGGCCAGAGCGGCACCCAGGCTGCCGGCCAGGGCCGCGATGGAACCGCCGCCGGGGGCCGGCGTGTCGCGGCTCACTTCATCGGTGAAGGCGTGAACCTGCATGGAGACCAGTGCTTTGGGGTCGTAGGTGGGCAGGCCCAGCACCTTCTTTTCGATCTCGAAGGGCGCCACGTCGCCGAGGCCCATGGAGAAGACCGCCGTCTGCAGGATGTCAACCGTGGGCACCCCCGTGGACTTGCCCATGGCCTTCAGGTAGTGCCGGCCCGAAGCCAGCAGGCACTGGAAGGGCACCAGGCCCACGATCTCGCTGCCCGTGACCACCAGCCCGCGCTCGGCGGCCAGGCTGCGGGCCTCCTCCAGCACGGTGTGCGGCGCGGTCTGCTTGTAGTCCGTGAGGTTCACGCTGATCTGGGCGCGGCGGTAGGTATCGACGTACCAGCCGATGGCCTTGCAGTGGCTGAAGATGCCGCGACGGCGGACCTTCTGGCCCACGGGGTTCCCGGGGTCCACGTCGTTCATGCGCATGAGGGCCGGCAGGTCGTAGCCGTGGGCCTTCGCACAGTGGTCCACCGTCTCCTGGAACGTGGCGCCGGTGAAATCGCAGTTGCCGCAGGGGAAGGAGCCCTCGGCGTAGAAGATCAGCTCGCCGGCCTGGTAGTAGGGCTTCACGCGGCCGCGGCGCGCCACACGACCCTTCTCGCGCAGTTCGAAGGCGATGTCCGTCGCGTGGTCCTTGCTGCCGGAGTTCAGCGTCACGTTGTAGGCCACCAGGAACTCCCGGGCCCCCATGATGGTGGCCCCGGCCTGGGCGTTGTAGGCGGCGGAGAAATCAGGCTGCCACTGGGGATCCTGCAGCTTCTTCTGCAGCCCCTCGTATTCGCCACGGCGGACTTCGGCCAGATTCCGTCGCTCCGGGCGCGAGGCGGCGGCCTCGTAGAGGTAGACGGGAATGGCCAGTTCACGGGCCACGCGCTCGCCCAGGCGGCGAGCCAGTTCGGCGCAGTCTTCCATGGACACGCCCTCCACCGGCACGAAGGGCACCACGTCCGTGGCCCCCATGCGGGGATGGGCGCCGTGGTGCTGGCGCATGTCGATGAGCCTGGCGGCCTCCCGGATGCAGACGAAGGCACCCTCCAGCACGGCTTCGGGCTCGCCCACGAAGGTGATCACCGTCCGGTTGGTGTCCGCCCCCGGATCCACGTCCAGCAGTTCCACGCCGGCCACCGCGGCGATGGCGTCCGTCACCTGCTTGATCTTCGCGGCATCCCGGCCCTCCGAGATGTTCGGCACGCACTCCACCAGCTTGCGGGACATGGTTCCTCCGTTCGTTCCAGTCTAGCCGTGCGGCTCCAGGGGTGGGCCGCGGGGCAGCCCGCCCCTGGAGTAGGGTTAACGACTTGTTAAAGGGGAGGCTTTCCCCGGACTCGGAACGCGCAGCGTCCCGGGCCTACCGGGGCCCTTCTCCGGACTCCCCCACCTCATTCTTCACGCCGCTCACCACGTGACCCGTGGGCCCCACGCGGGAGGCGGTATCGCAGTAGCCGGTCTGGTCGTCGAAGAAGAAGTCCGGCTCGAATTCCCGCAGGAAGTCGGCCTTCTCCAGGCCGCCGAGGAACATGGCCTCGTCCACCTGGATGTTCCAGGCCATGAGGGTGCGGATGGCGCGCTCGTGGGCCGGAGCGCTGCGGGCGGTGACCAGGGCGGTGCGGACGCGCATGGGCGCGCCCGCGGCCATGTCCTGGAGGGGACGCAGGGCCTCCAGCAGGGGCTTGAAGGGCCCCGGGGGCAGGGGGACGGCGGCCCGCTCGATCTCGTGGGCCTGGAAGGCCGCCAGGCCGTCCTTGGCATAGACGCGCTCGGCTTCATCGCTGAACAGCACGGCGTCGCCGTCGAAGGCGATGCGGATCTCGTCGGGATGACGGTCCGCCGCCACGGCGCTGTCGGGATAGACCCGGGCGGCGGCGAAACCGGCGTTGAGGGCGGCCCGCACATCGTCCTCCTTCGCCGAGAGGAACAGGTTCGCACCCAGGGAGGTGAGGTAGGGATAGGGATTCCGGCCCCGGGTGAAGACGCCGCGCTCCAGCTGGAGCTTCGATTCCTGCGCGCTGCGGAAGACCCGCAGGCCGCTCACGGGGTCGTTGCGGGAGAGGATCACCACGGCCACGCGCGTCTCGTCTCCCGTGTTGAAGGCCAGCAGCTTCTTCACCAGCGGGTACGCCACGCCTGGCTTGGCGGGCACGTCCAGGCGCGACAGCTGGAGGTCCATGTAGGCCCGGTCATCGGTCTCTTCGAAGACCCGGTTCTCCTCCTCGAAGTCGAAGAGGGCGCGGGAGGAGATGGCGACGACGAGCTTGCCTTCCAGGGTTTTGGCCATGGCCTCAGGGTACATTGGTCCCATGCCGCGCCTCTACTTCGATGCCAACGCCAGTGCGCCGCCCCACCCGGAGGCGGTGGAGGCGGTTCGGCGGGCCATGGCCGAGGACTGGGCCAATCCCACCAGCACACACCGGGAGGGGCAGCGGGCGCGGTTCCGCCTCGAGGAGGCCCGGCGGGAGCTCGCCGCCTCCCTGAGCGTGGCGCCGGGGGAGCTGGTCTTCTGCGCCAGTGCCACGGAGGCCCTGTTCCTGCTCATCCGCGGTCTGCAGCCGGCCCTGGGGGATCGCCCCGCGGCGGCCTTCCCAGGGGAGCACAGCGCCTGCCTGAACCCCCTGCGCGACTGGTCACGGCTGGCCTGGCTGCCGGAGCTTCCGCCGGACTGCGCCACCGTGGTGCAGATGGCGGCCAACAACGAGACGGGCCTCCTCTACGCCATGCCCGCCCTGCTCGACGCGGTGCGCATCAAGGACTGCTGTCAGGCCTGGGGCAAGGTGCCGGTGGAGCTCTCCGACTGCGACGCCGCCGTGTTCAGCGGCCACAAGATGGGTGGTCCCCGGGGCGCCGCCCTGCTCTGGCTGCGGCCCGGCCTGCCCTGGGAAATCGTGATGGAGGGGCCGCAGGAGCGCCGGAGGCGCGGCGGCACCGAGGACCTGCCGGCCATCCTGGGCCTGGCGGCGGCCGCGCGGCACTTGACGGAGCGTCAAGAGATGAACGCGGCGCTGGCGCCGTTGCGGGATGCCTTCGAGACGGAGGTCACATCCCGGGGCGGTGACATCGCGGTCATCGGCCAGGGGTCGCCGCGCCTGCCGAACACCAGCTGCATCCTGTTCAAGGGCAGGAATGGCGAGGCTCTGCACGCCTCCCTGGACCTGGCGGGATTCGCCGTGAGCACCGGCAGCGCCTGCCACAGCGGGTCGGTGAAACCCAGTCATGCAATTACTACCTTGGGGTATAGTTTGGATGATGCGCGTTCGGTCCTTCGTTTCTCGATGCTTCCGGATGCGCAGCCCAGCGAGGTGGAGGCCCTGGCGGCGGCCATCAAGCGGTTGACATGAAGCCCGGTGGCGTCGACCCCGATGCGGAGCAGGCATGATCGAGCAGGTCCTCTTCTTCTTCGCGCACAACCCCCTCCTGATGCTGTTCGCGGTGGTGGCGCTGGGCTATCCCATCAGCAAGCTCCGCATCGCTGGCGCCTCCTTCGGCATCGCCAGCATCCTCTTCGCGGGCATCGCCCTGGGTGCCCTGGTGATGGCACCGGGCCTGGATCCGGGCCTCAAGAAGGACATCTCCAAAGAGATGAAGCTGGTCTACGAGCTGGGCCTGGCGGTGTTCGTGTACGCCATGGGGCTGTCCATCTCCCACAGCTTCTGGGCGGCCTTCAGCCGCGAGGGCATGAAGAAGAACGCCGTGGTGCTGCTGGTGATGCTGACCTCCACGGCCTTCGTGGTGGTACTGGCCAAGGCCATGGGCTTCAATTCCCGCTACGCCGCCGGCCTGCTCACGGGCAGCTTCACGAACATGCCGGCCCTGGCCGGCGTCATCGAGCGGGTGAAGACCATGACGGGCGTGGGCCCGGTGGAGCTGGCCCAGCCCACGGTGGCCTCCGCCATCGCCTATCCCATCGGCGTGCTGGTCCCCATGCTGATCATCCTCGTCAGCGCGAAGGTCTTCCGGGTGAACCTGCGGGAGGAGGCCGATGGCCTCAAGGACTATCAGACCGGCCACCAGAAACTGGAGGTCTGGACCCTGCGGGTGACCCAGCCGGATGCGGTGGCCATGACCAAGCGGGACATCCGCGCGCCCCAGGGCCTGCACGTGGTCTTCGGCCGCGTGCTGCGCAAGGCGGAATTGCTGATCCCGGGACCGGATTTCCGCCTCCAGCTGGAGGACCTCGTCACGGTGGTGGGCTCCCCTGAGGACCTGGCCAAGGTCGAATCGCTCATCGGCCAGCGGAGCCACGTGGAGCTGGACCGCGATCAGAGTGCCCTCGACGCCACGCGGGTCTTCGTGTCCAGCCGGGACGTGGTGGGGGTTCCCCTGGGCAGGCTCGACCTCATCAACAAGCACGCGGCCATCATCACCCGGGTGCGTCGGGGGGACCTCTGGTTCGTTCCCGATGGCGACACGGTGCTGGAACTCGGCGATCGCGTGCGCGTCACCACGCGGCGGGACAACATCGAGGCCATCGAGGAGTTCTTCGGCGACAGCTACCGCGACCTCAGCGAAGTGAGCTTCCTCACCTTCGCCATGGGGCTCGCCGCGGGCCTGGCCCTGGGCCAGCTGCCCATCCCGCTGAGCCACGGCATCATCTTCAAGCTGGGCTTCGCGGGCGGGCCCCTGGCCGTGGCGCTGATCCTGGGCCGCTTCCACCGCATCGGCCCTCTGGTCTGGAACTTCCCCTACAGCGCCAACCACACCATCCGCCAGTTCGGGCTGGTGCTGTTCGCGGCGGGCATCGGCGTCATCTCGGGCGAGGGCTTCCGGGCCATCGTCTCCCAGAACGTCTCGGTGCTGCCGCTCTTCCTGGGCGCGGCCTTCCTCGTCTGCTTCGTGGCGGATTCCCTCACCATGCTGCTGGGGCACAAGCTCTTCGGCATCCCCCTGAACATCATGTTCGGCATCCTGGCCGGCACCCACACCCAGCCCGTGGTGCTGGGCTACGCGAACCACCACACGGGCAACGACCTGCCCAACGTGGGCTTCGCCACCGTCTATCCCCTGGCCACCATCCTCAAGATCGTCCTGGCCCAGGTGCTGCTGGCCATCATCCGGTAGCGGCTAAATCGCCCGCCCTGCTTCCCGTAGCCCACCTCATGGTCGGGAGGCGCCATGGGCGGCTGGAGAACCTGGGGACTGACTCTGATCTGCCTGGCGGGGCTGGCCAGGGAGCTTCCACCGTCCCTGCGGGTGCCCTTCCTGGCTCAGGCGCCGAAGATCGACGGTGCGCTGGATGCGGAGCTGGCGGATCTGCCGGCCTTCCTCCTCCAGGCTCCTGATGCGAACGGCGAGGTCCGGGCCCGGGTGGCCTATGGGGCCGATTTCCTTTACGTGCAGGTGGAGGCCGCGCAGGACTCGGTGCGCTGCCGGGACCGGGCCTACCAGAACGGGGACGGCCTGCTGCTGGCGGTGGCCACGGCATTGCCTGGCGGCGATCCTGCCGATGAGTTCCGGGTGCTGGGCTTCTCGCCCCAGCTCGAAGGCCAGCGCACCTGGCAGTACGCCTTCACCTGGTACCGGGACCGCGCCCTGGAGATGGCGCCTCTGCCGGGCGCCCGCTTCGCCTGGAGCAGCGGCGGGGGTCGGGTCTCCTTCGAGCTCCTCGTGCCCTGGTCCTCAATTCCGCCGTACCACCCCTGGTTGCGGGGGCCGGGCTCCATTGGGCTGAACCTCGCCTATGTGCAGGCGGAGGCTGGGTCCGGCAAGACCCGCCATGCCCTCGTGGAGGATCCGCGCCTGGGCTCCGAGAACAGCCCGCGGCGCTACCTTCCGCTGAGCTTCGAGGCTCCTGGTGCGAAGGCTGGCCTGGCCTGGGCCGCGGAGCCCCTGCGGGCGAACCTGCGCGGGGGGGAATCCCTCGGCCTGCGGGTGGCCGCCGTGGGATCGGCCGGGGCGGGCCTGCCGCTGTCGGTGCGGATCCTCAACGGGGAGGGTGAGGTCCTGGTCCGCAGGCGGGTGGAGACCCCCGCGGGTCCAGCCCCGTACCCCACGGAGTTGGACCTGGCCCTGCGCCTGCCCGTGGGTGGCTATCAGCTCGAAGTGGAGGGGCCCGGCTCCACCGTCCTCCGGCGGGGGGTCACGGTGCTTCCCGGCGTGGATGGCCCGGCGTGTAGATCCATGCTGGAGGTCGCCAAGACCCTGGCCCAGGGCAGCCGGAGCACCCTCGCCTTCCGTCTGGCGGAGGCCGAAGCTGCGCTGGCCGGACTGAAGCCCCATGAGACTGCAGGGCGCCTGCGGGCCTCCCTCGAGGAGCTGGACCGCGACCTGCGGGCCGCGGCCTCGGGCCAGGATCCGGTGGCCAGCCGGACCGGCATCCAGCGCCGGGCCTACCGCTCGGCTCTGGACGGCACGCTTCAGCCCTACACCGTGCGGATCCCCCAAGGCTTGAAGCCGGGCCTCCGGGTGCCGCTGCTGGTCTACCTCCACGGTAGCGGTGACGACGACCGGGGGATGCTCGATCGGAGCCGCGCGCCGGAAGGCTGGATCCAGCTGGCTCCGCGGGGGCGGGGCACCTCCAACTGCTACAGCGCGGACCTGGCCCAGGACGATCTGCGCGAGGCCGTGGCCGATGTCCTCGCCCACTATCCCGTGGATCCGGAGCGGGTGTTTCTGGCGGGCTTCAGCATGGGCGGCTATGGCGTCTACCGCACGGCCCTGGCCCAGCCGGGGCGGTTCCGGGGCCTGGCGGTCCTGGCCGGGCAGCCCGACCTCGGTCCCCAGTGGCTGGGCGGGGGCCATCCGGATGCCCTCGATCCGGCGAACCTCGCGCGGCTGAAGGGCGAGACCTTCTTCATCGTCCATGGCATGGAGGACCGCAACTGCCCCTACGCCAAAACGGTCCAGATGGTCGAAGGATTGAAGGCCGCCGGGGCCAAGGTCACCTTCCTGGCCGAGCCGGGTCGGGGGCACGACGGCCCCAGCGCCGTAGGCGAGGCCCGCTACCTGGATTGGCTGCGGGAGCTCGCCAACTAGTGACTTCCGACCAGGACGGGAACGGGGCTTCCATCCGGCGGCCTGAGCCACTGGATGTCCAGCCAGGAGGCCATGGTGGGGGCCAGGTCCCAGAGGGCCACGGGGCCGAGGGAGCCGTGGCCGGCGCCCAGGACCACGAGCCAGGTGCGCATGGTCCTGGTGTCGGCGGTGTAGGCATGGGCACCGCGACGGCCGTGCAGCTCTTCAGCCTCCTCGCGGCTGGAGCGTGCCTTGGACAGCCACTGGCCTTCCCTGGCAAGGATCACCAGGTCGCCGACCCGGTCATTGCCCGCCAGGTGGAGTCTGCCGGGGACCTCATCCCGCCTCCAGGCCCTCAGTCCCGCGCGACGGAGGCGCGACAGGGCCTTCTCCGCATCCTGCGGGTGCTGGAGGTAGACGTAGGCGCTGCCGCCATGGGTCAGCAGATCGCAACCGATGCCGTCCAGCAGGCTGGGCAGGTGGATGCGGCGGCGCATGGGCGCCATGCCATGGTCCGCCGCGAGGATCACCTTCAGGCCCGGATGCGCGGCCAGCATGCGCTGGAGCCAGGGCGCCAGCTCGTCGTCCATCTGTCTCAGCTTGGTGGCGGTCTCGGCGCTGCGGGGGCCCTTCAGGTGGCCCTCCTCGTCGGTTCCGGAGAGGTAGGTCATGACCAGGCCCGCGCCATCCCGGAGCGCGGCCTCGCTGAAGGCCAGGGCCTCCGAATCCGGCCGGCCGAGGCGGAAGACCTCCAGGCGCCAGGGGCTCACGCCTTCCCAGGGGCCGGTGGCACCCACCCACTGGAAGACGGCGGTGCGGATGCCGCTGCGGGTGGCTGCGGCCCAGAGGGGTTCCCGTTGCACGTCCTCCGCGCGGGAGGCGACCGGCACCAGGGCCTTCGTGGCAGGATCCACATAGCCATTGGCCACCACGCCGTGGTGCTCCGGCCAGCAGCCCGTGGCCATGGTCACGTGGCCGTTGAAGGTGGTGGCGGGGAAGGGGGGGAGGCCCTGGCCGCGGCGGCCCTGCTCCGACAGCGCCCAGAGCTTGGGCATGGAGCGGGATGTGAACTGGTCCGCGCCCAGGCCATCCGCGCTGAGCAGGAGCACGGGCGGGGCGGCCTGGAGGGCAAGGGCGACCAGCAGAGGGAAAAAGGCGGCACGACGCATGGTCCCAGGGTAACAAGCTACCCTTGATTCATGACCACCCCCCGTTGGCCCTATCCCCTGCTCCGCCTCAAACCGGGCAAAGAGGCGTTGATCTCCAAGCGGCACCCCTGGGTGTTCTCGGGGGCGCTGGCCAAGCCCTCCGACGCGGCCCTGGTGCGGTTGGCGGACGATTCCGGCTGCGTGCTGGGCATCGGCACGGCCAGTCCGACGAATCCCCTGGCGGCTCGGATCTTCCGTTTCGAGGACGCGCCCCTGGACGAGGCCTTCTTCCGCGAGCGGTTCGAATCGGCCCTGGCCCTGAGGAAGGAGCTGGGCCTGTGGGATCCCGAAGGCGGCTGCCGCTGGATCTTCGGCGAGGGCGATGGCCTGCCGGGCCTGGTGGTCGATCGTTATGCCTCGGCCCTGGTGCTGCAGGTGGGCACGGCGGGCCTGGAGCTTCTGCGGGAGACCTGGTGGCCCATTCTCTTCGAGCTCGGCAAGCGCGAGGGCATCACGGCCTTCGTGGAGCGCAGCCAGTCCGGCCGCCGCGACGAGGGCCTGGATCCCGTGAACCGCCTGCTCAAGGGCAGCCTCGCGGGCCCGGTCACGGTTCGCGAAGGCGACGCCAAGCTCACCGTGGACCTGCTGCGCGGCCAGAAGACCGGCTTCTTCCTGGATCAGCGGGAGCATCGCCTGCAGCTGGGCCGGGTGTCGCAGGGCAAGCGCGTGCTCAACGCCTTCGGCTACACCGGTGGCTTCAGCATCCACGCTGGGTTGGGGGGCGCTGTGGAAGTCGCAACGCTGGACATCAGCGCCCCGGCCCTGGACCAGGCGGAGCGGGACTGGGCCGCCAACGGCCTGGATCCGGCCTCGCACATCCGCATGGAGGGTGATGCCTTCGAGCTCATGCGGCAGCTGGAGCCCCTGGGTTGGGACCGCGTCATCGTGGATCCGCCCGCCTTCGCCAAACAGCGCAAGGACGTGGACAAGGCCTTCAAGGCCTACAAGGACGTCTTCCGCCTGGGCGCCCGCGCCACCGCGCCCGGCGGCATGCTCTGGTGCTTCTCCTGCAGCCAGCACCTGGACCGCACCCGCTTCCAGGAAGCCGTGTGGACCGCGCTGCTCGAAGCCGGCCGCGAAGCCCGCGTGCTGGCACACCTGGGTCAGCCGTCGGATCATCCCTACGCCCTGAACCATCCCGAGGGGTTCTACCTCAAGGGGTTGTGGCTGAGCGTGGGTTAGCCCAAGCGCTCCACGGCCTCATCCACGCCCTTGGCATGCAGGGCGCCCAGGTTCAAGTCGAGCAGGTGGCTCAGCTTCACGTTGCCCATGGCGCCGAGCATGGAGGCCTTCAGCCGCGGGATGCTGCCTTCCATGGAGCCAATGAGTTCCTTCACCTGCTTGCGGCGGCTCTCGAGGCTGGAGCAGCCGCAGAGGGGGCAGCCGCAGGGCACGATGGGGAAGCCCCGCAGCCAGGCGTAGCGCTGCAGATCCTTCTCCTCGCAGGTGCCCAGGGGACGGATGACGGTGTTGGCGCCGTCGTCGCTCACGAGGCGCAGAGGCATGGTGCTGAGGCGCCCCTCGAAGAACAGGTTGATGAGCAGCGTCTCGATCAGGTCGTCCAGGTGGTGGCCCAGGGCGATCTTGGTGTAGCCGTGCTGCTTGGCGAAGGAGTAGAGCACCCCGCGCCGCAGCCGCGAACAGATGATGCAGGGCAGCTCCTCGGGCTTGCTGCGCACCATCTTGTCGATGGGGGCGGGGATCACGTGGTGGGGCACGCCCAGGCGTTCACAGACCTCGGCGATGGGATCGGGGTTGAACTGGGGGAAGCCCGGATCCACCGTGGCGGCTTCCACGGCGAAGGTCACGGGAGCCCGCTTCCGCAGCCGCTCCAGCACGTCCAGCAGGGCCCAGGAGTCCTTGCCGCCGCTGACGGCCACGAGGATGCGGTCGCCGTCCTCGATCAGGTTGTAGGCAGCGTTGGTTTCGCCGAGGCGCCGCGCGAGCTTCCGCTCCAGCTTGGGCAGGGTCTTGAGGTCAGCCTCGGTGGGTGGCAGGGCCAGGCTGGGCAGGGCGCAGGGATTGCTCACATCACGCCGCAGGCTTTGCGCTCACCCCGTACAATCTGGCCCTGGACGTCCTTCACGTATTCGGGGCAGGTGCAGTCGGGGCAGGTGTTGCTGGAGGTCTCGGAACACAGGTCCGCGAAGGTGACCTTCTCCATGAAGGCGGAGATGTGGTCGTTCAGCCGGTTCCAGAGCAGCTTGCTCATGCGTTCGTCGGCCAACAGCGTCTTGTTGGCGGTCCTGGGATCTTCCTTGGCGGCGGCATAGAAGCTGCTGTCCGTGAGGCGCAGCACCTCGCCCACGCTCACCTGGTTGCAGGGCCGCGTGAGGATGTAGCCGCCCTTGGGGCCACGGACGCTGGCGACGACACCGGCCTTCTTGAGCTTGTTGAAGATCTGTTCGAGGAAGGGCAGGGAGAGCTTCTGGCGCTCGGCGATCACGTGCAGGGGCACCGGCTGGCCGTGGCTGTGGTGAGCCAGGTCGAACAGGGCCTGCATGCTGTACCTGCCTCGGGCCGAGATCTTCACGAAGGGTGCTCCAGACTCCAGGCTAGTATTCCTGAGTGAATGAGTCAAGTTTATGAGCCTGGCTAGACTCGATTCCGGAGATCCCCATGAGAGCCGTCGTTCTGGCCTTGGCCACTTCCGTTCTGCTGGCACGGCAGCCGGCCGTCGTGGCGGCTCCTCCGCCCGGGGCGCTCCCCGCGGGACCCCTGCTGGATACCCGCGACGGCCAGCCGCTGCTGCTCGGCGAGACGACGGCCAAGGCCATCCTGGCCCACCGGGCGGCGTACCGCGACAACCTGGCCAAGGTGAAGGTGAACGCCAAGGTGAAGGCCCGCTGGCTGGCCGTCCGGCATCCTTTCACGCTGGTGGTGGCGTTCGGCTCCTGGTGCGCCGACAGCCAATACCACCTGCCGTACCTGCTGGCCCTGGAGGCGGACCCGAACCCCTTCATCGAGGTGTGCTACCTCGGCGTGAACCGGGACAAGAAGCTGGACCCCGGCGCCTGGCCGAAGGGTGTGGAACCCCAGGCTTTGCACCGTGTGCCGACCTTCTACCTGTTCGCCACCCAGCCCGGTGGCGCCCAGAAGCTGATGGGAACCGTGGTGGAGAACCCTCCCCGCGAGGGGCAGAGCATGGCCGAGGCACTGGTGGAGCTGGTGGAGGCGGCCACAAAGGCGCTTTAGCCCAGTATTCACGGGGAACGGCAGGCAACCGATGAAGTGGGCACCATGCGTTGGCGCTCCTTCATCCTGGCATTCAGCCTGCTCTCGGGCCTGTGGTCCGGGGACAGGGTCCTTGTGGGGGTGGACGAATGGACCACGCTGAACCCCCTGCTGGCAGGCCAGGATTCCGATTTCGAAGCGCTGGATCTCCTCTTCGATCGCCTGGTGACCATTGATGCCAAGGGGAACTACATACCTGAGCTGCTGGAGTCCTGGGTCATTCTCAGGGGCGGGCGGGAGGTGGTCCTCAAGCTCCGGCCCGGCATGACCTGGCACGATGGGAAACCCATCGAAGCCGCAGACGTGGTGTTCACATGGACGGCACTCCGGCTGCCCCGCGTGAGGCAGATCGCCGACACGGCCGGTGGCGTGACGAGCCTCGACAGCCTGACCGCCGAGGGTCCATTGACGGTGAGAATCAGGCTGAAGCGCCCCCGGGGCACCCTGCTGAACGACCTGTACAACTTCATCCCTGTTCCCAGGCATCTCTACCAGGTGGGCGCCAAGCCGAAGGATGCCCCCGTGAACTTCCAGCCGGTGGGGTCCGGGCCCTACCGGCTGGTGGGCACCGCCACGACCAAGCGGTTTGCCATGGTGCGCTGGGACGGCTACCACGGGGTCCACCCGGGCAAGGCCCTTTCATTCGAATACTGGGATGCCCCGAGAGACAAGACGCTCCTTCCCAACTTCGAAGCGGAGAAGGTCCACTACTCGAAAGCCAGCCAGCTTCCCCACTACCTGGTGCGCAAAGGCGCCCAGGGTAGCGGCCTGGTGCAGCCGATCTCGGTGCCCTATGCCTCCATCGGCGCCTACTTCCTGAACTGCGACCCCAAGCGCAGCCTGCTCGGTGATCTGGCCCTGAGACAGGTCATCGGGGAGCTCTCACCCTGGCGGGACCTGGCGCGGGCCAGGCGCTTCTTCCCGAGCCGACTCGCCAAGGGCTTCTGGCCGCCGGAAAGCTGGGCCCACGATCCGGAGCCGCGTCCCTTGCCCCAGGTGGATCGGGCCATGGCCATCCTGGATGCGGGCGGATGGAGGCCGGGGCCGGATGGCGTCCGCCGGGATGCGAAGGGCCGGCGTCTCGACCTGGTGCTCTACGAGCCCATCTCCCCCGTCCGTCCGAGTGCGGCTCATCTGCTGGCGGCGCAGGCGGCCCGGGTGGGGATGCACATCGAGGTCCGGACCATTTCGTTCGCGGACTTGACCGACAAGGCTTCGAACCATGACGGGGACATCTGGAACTTCGGATGGACCCTGGCCCTGGACCCCGACGTGGACAGCCCCCTGTTCACGCTCGAGGGATACCGGACCCGCGCGAACGTGAGCAGCTACCTGAACCCGGAGATCGATCGCCTGTTTGATGCCGGACGGCACACCCTCGATCCGGAGGCCCGGAAGCGCGTCTATCGGGAGATCTCACGCCTGATCGATCGGGACAAGCCCATCATCCCGATCGACTATTCGCAGACCCGGGTGCTGGTCCACCGGCGTCTCCAGGGGGTCACCTTCAACCTGCTGGGCCAGAGCTACGGCTTCTGGCCAGGACGGCGCGGCTGGATGCTGGAAGGCTCCTGATGCGCGGACTGCTGGCCTGTCTCTTCGCGGCGCTCTCCCTGGGGGCGCAGCCCATCTCGGTGGCGCTGGACAAGCCGGTCATGAGCCTGAATCCCCTCCTGCTCTCCCGTGAGGTCGAGGTCCAGGTGGTGGATCTGGTCTTCGACCGGCTGGTGGCCTTGGATGAACGCGGCGAGTTCGTCCCCCAGCTGCTCGAGGGGTGGGAGATCTCAAAGGATGGGCGGAATGTCCTGCTGAAGCTCCGCCCCGGCCTGACCTGGCAGGATGGCTCTCCCATCGAGGCCGAAGACCTGGTGGCAACCTGGCGCATGCTGTCGCTGCCCCAGGTGCGGAAGGTCAACGACCTGGTCGGCGTCCGCACCCTGGATAGCCTGGTGGCCGAAGGGCCGCATCGGGTGAGGATCCGCCTGAAGGCGGCCCGCGCCTCCCTGCTGTCGGATCTGTACAACTTCCAGCCCGTTCCCCGCCGGCGCTATGCGCAGGGCTCCGAAGAGCTGAAGCACCCCTTGAACTACGCACCCATCGGATCGGGGCCCTACCGCGTCCTGCCCGGCGCCCATGCGACGGAGATCCAGCTCCAGCTGTGGAGCGGCTACCACGGATCGCATCCTGGCCGCTGGGATGCATTCCGCTTCCGGGTCCAGCCACAGGACAAGGCCGAGTACGGAAGGCAGCTCCGGGCGCGGGAGTACCACTTCGGCGAGCTCGACTGGTTCCGCCACTACCTGCTTCGACGGGGCGCCTTTGGCGATGGCAGCCTCATCGCCCAATCCACGCCGTTGTCCTCGTTCAACACGTTCTGGTTCAACTGCAATCCCGAACGGAGCCTCCTGGGCGACGTGCGGCTGCGGAGGGCGCTCGCGGAGGCCCTGCCCTGGGAGTTCCTCAAGGCCCAGCGGAGGCTCCGGGCCGAGCGGCTGGCATCGAGCCTCTGGCCGCCCCAGAGCTGGGCCTTCGATCAGGCGGTGGCACCCCTCCCTCGGGCGGAACGGGCGGCGGCCATGCTGGAAGCGGCCGGCTGGAGGCTGGGTCCGGACGGGGTCCGCCGGGACGCCAAGGGGCGCCTGCTCCATCTCGTCATGTTCTCCGCCTGGGGCTACTCGGGACGGGACCATGCCGATGCCTTCTGCGATGCCCTCCGCAAGGTCGGAGTCGAGATCGATCTGCGGCGCACGCCCGTCGATGAGCCCTACACCATGTCCACCAAGGGGGAGGGGGACATCTGGGACTACGCCTGGAACACCGGTCTGGATCCGGACAATGAAAGCCCGCTGTTCTCGTCGGACGGCATTGCCAGCGGCAGCAATGTCACTGGATACCGGAACCCGGAGGTGGACCGCCTGTTCGAGAGGGGACGGCACGAACTGGACCCGGTTCGGCGACGGAGCCTCTACCTGAAGATCAACGAGCTCATCCAGAATGACCAGCCGTTGCTTCAGCTGACCTACGGCGTGGCCTACCTGGTCCTGGACCGGCGCCTGCGTGGCGTCGGATTCAATCCGCTCGGGCAGACCTACGGCTACGTGCCCGGTCGGCGGGGCTGGTGGCTGGATGGGTGATGGCGCCCGGTGTCAGAGCCGGTCGAAGCGGATGATCTCCACCTTGCCGGGCTTGGACTTGGGGGCCTCATCGCGCTCGCGTTCGGGGCGGGCTTCCCGCTCAGGACGGGCTTCCCGTTCCGGGCGGGCCTCGCGATGGGGGCGGGCCTCATGGCGGCGGGGCTGCTCGGGTGGGGGCTCCGGCCGGGGGGCGGCCTTGGGTGCTGCAGGCATGGGGGCCTGGCGTTCCCGGCCGGCCCAGACGGCACCCACCTGTTTGATGCGATCCACGAGCCGGGCCGGCTCCAGCACCTGGATGCCGTCGCCGAACTGCATGGCCCAGCGCGCGATGGCCCGGAGGTCCGTGGCGGAGAAGGTGACCAGGGCCTGGCCATCACCCTGATCCTCCAGCTTGAAGCTGGGGAAGGCGGGAGGCGCCTGTTTCACGGCGAAGACCCACTGCTTCGCCAGGCTGGCCTTCACGGCGATGGGTTCTCCACCCAGCCAGCCACCGATCTGGTTGGCGGGCGTGCCCTCGGCGTAGGGGCCCTGGGCCGCGCGGCCGACGCCCTCGACGGCATTGACCTCCGCCAGCAGGTCGACGCAGTGATGGCGCTCGGCGTTGTAGCGGCGGTCCCAGCCCCAGGCGTACCAGGCCTGGCTGAGGGCGTCGAAGGTGAGGTGCCGGGGTTCGAAGGTGCGGGGCGCATTGGCCTCGGCATCCGCGAAGATGAATTCCACGGCCCGGCCTTCGCAGATCGCGGTCAGGATGGCCTGGGCCAGGGGGGTCAGGACGGGAGAGGCCGGCGCCTTCACCACGGCTGGCTTGGGCTCGGGAGCAGGCTGGGCGGGGACCTCAGCGCTGGTTTCAACGGTCTTGGCCGCAGCCTTGGACGCCTTGGTTTTCGAAGGCGCCTTGGCAGCGGGCTTGGCCTTCGGCTCAGCGGCCTTGGTCTCGGCAACCTCGGTTTCGGCCACCTTGGGCTCGACGATCTTGGCTTCGGCCTTCTTGGCAGCGGCCTTTTTGGCCGGGGCGGCCTTGCTCTTGGGGACGGCTTCCTCCACCTTCTCGGTGGTGCTCACGGGCTTCTTGCGGGGGGTCTTGGTCACGGCCATGGGTGTCAGGCTCCTGGCCCATCATCACCCATTCCCGCCGGCAGGGTCCACCTCGCAATTCGGCCGCGGAGGTTCTCAGCCGCCGGAGCGCGGGTGCAGCTGGTCGTAGAGGGCGCGCAGGCGGGCCTGATGGACGTGGGTGTAGATCTGGGTCGTGCTGATGTCGGCGTGGCCGAGCATGGCCTGGACGGCGCGGAGGTCGGCGCCGTGATCCAGCAGGTGGGTGGCGAAGGCATGGCGGAGCACGTGGGGGCTCACGGCCGCGGCGCGGAGTCCTGCGGTACGCGCATAGCCTTTGAGCAGGCGCCAGAGGTGCTGGCGGGTGAGACCCTCGCCGCGCTGGCCCACGAAGAGCTCGCCACCCTTGGGCTTGAAGCCGGGCCGCAGGGTGAGCCAGGTCCGGATCCAGCGCTCCGCACCGGTGCCGAAGGGGATGAGCCGCTCCTTGCGGCCCTTGCCCGTCACCTTCAGGAAGCCCTCATCGAGGAACACGGACAAGGCCGGAAGCCCCGCCAGCTCGGAGACGCGCAGGCCCGAGGCGTAGAGGAGCTCCAGCCAGGCACGGTCCCGCACCCCCAGTGCCGTGGTCGTATCCGGGGCGTTGAGCAGGGCCTCGACCTGGCTTTCCCCCAGGGTGCGGGGCAGGATCCTTGGCGGTCGGGGCGGTTTCACGATGGCCTCGGGCCCCGCCCCGCCACCGCCCTCCATGCGGAGGAAGGTCAGGAAGGCCCGGAGGCTCGAACTCATCCGGGCGAGGCTGCGGGGCGCCTTGCCCGTGGCCTGCTGGGAAACGAGGAACGCCGTGAGCTGGTCGCGGGTGAGGGCCTCGGCAGGAACCTCCTGATCGCAGGCCCAGGCCGCCAGGTGGTTCAGGTCCGAGATGTAGCCCGACGTGGTATTGCCGGACAGGCCCCGCTCCACGGCCAGGTAGGTACGGAATTCCAGCAGGCTGGCGCTCCAGCCGAGGGGCCAGCCGTGTTCGGGTTCCTCGACAGTCCGGGGACGGGGCATGCCTCCATCCTCCATGGCTGGCAGGCAGGCGCAATCCATCTGTTCTTCAGGATTTGGAATCGGTGCTTTACCCAGGGTTTGGAAAATCGGCCCGGGGTGTGTTAGGGTTTCCAGGTTCGTTTGGAGGAGCCCCCGATGGCTGATGTGCGCAAGAAGGTCATTGCTATTATCGCTGAGCAGCTGGCCAAGCCCGAAGATTCCATTTCCGAATCCAGCCACTTCGTGGACGATCTCGGCGCCGACAGTCTCGATACCGTCGAGATCATCATGGCGATCGAGGAGGCCTTCAGCCTCGAGATCCCCGAGAGCGAGCAGGAGAAGATCCGCACCGTGGGCGATGCGATCTCCTACATCGAGAAGCACGCGAAGGCTTGATCCTTACGCGTATTGACGTGCCGCAGCGCCCCCCATGGCCCTGCGGCACGTTTGTTTTCCCGAGCCTACCCGAGGTGAACCCATGACCAGGACCGTCCAACGCCGCCGCGTCGTCATCACCGGCATGGGGACCGTGAACCCCTGCGGCCTCACTGTGCCCGAGACCTGGGACAACCTGCTGGCCGGCAGGAGCGGCATCGCCACCATCGACCGCTTCGACGTCACCGATTTCGCCTGCAAGATCGCGGGCCAGGTGAAGGGTTTCAACCCCGATCTGTTCATCGACAAGAAGGAACAGAAGAAGATGGACATCTTCATCCACTACGCCCTGGGCGCGGCCCATGAGGCCTGGGTGGATGCGGGCTTCGACCAGGTCGAGCTCACCAAGGCCGAGCGCGAGGTGTTCGGCACCTACATCGGCAGCGGCATCGGCGGCCTCAGCACCATCTGGGACGAGGCCAACGGCTACCGCGGTCCCCGCCGCACCAGCCCCTTCTTCATCCCCAGCCTCATCGTGAATCTCGCCAGTGGCCAGGCCAGCATCAAGTACGGCCTGCAGGGCCCCAACAGCGCCGTGGCCACCGCCTGCGCCACGGGCGCCCACGCCATCGGCGACGCGGCGCGGCTCATCGCCTTCGGCTACGCGGACCGCATGATGGCTGGGGGCAGCGACTCCGTGGTGAACCAGCTGGGCGTGGGCGGCTTCGCCGCCATGCGCGCCCTCAGCACCCGCAATGATGAGCCCGAGCGCGCCTCCCGGCCCTTCGACGTGGATCGCGACGGCTTCGTCATGGGTGAAGGCGCAGGCATCGTGATCCTCGAAGAGTACGAACTGGCCAAGGCCCGGGGCGCCAAGATCTACGCCGAAGTGGCCGGCTACGGCATGAGTGGCGACGCCAACCACATCACGACGCCCGCCCCCGAGGGCGAGGGCGGCCAGCGCGTCATGCGCGCGGCCATCAAGGATGCGGACATCGCTCCCGAGCAGGTGGGGTACGTCAACATGCACGGCACCAGCACCCCCGTGGGCGACAAGCTGGAGTGCCTGGCCATCCAGAGGGTCTTCGGCGACCACGCGAAGCAGATCAAGGTGAGCAGCTCCAAGTCCATGCACGGCCACCTGCTGGGTGCCGCCGGCGGGCTGGAGACCATCGTGGCCGTCATGGCCGTCAAGACCGGGAAGATCCCCCCCACCATCAACGTGGACAACCAGGACCCCGAGTGCGACCTGGACGTCACGCCGAACGTGGCCGGCACCTTCGACTCCGAATACGCCATGAACAATGGTTTCGGCTTCGGCGGCACCAATGGATGCCTGATCCTGCGAAAGGTCTGAGGGGTCGGCCTGGGATACGAATGAAAGGCGAAAATAGTCCTTCCTGTCCCCGGGCCTTGGTGGTTTTCTAGTCTCCCATGGCCAAGGCGATTCCCTTCAAGCTCGTCGCGCCCTACTCACCTGCGGGTGACCAGCCGGAGGCCATCGCGCAGCTGGTGGAGGGGCTGCAGCGCGGGGACCGATGCCAGACCCTGCTGGGGGTGACGGGTTCGGGGAAGACCTACACCATGGCCAGCACCATCGCGCGGGCCGGGCGGCCGGCGCTGATCTTCGCGCCCAACAAGACCCTGGCGGCCCAGCTCTTCAGCGAGTTCAAGCAGTTCTTCCCCGAGAATGCCGTCGAGTACTTCGTCAGCTACTACGACTACTACCAGCCCGAGGCCTACGTGCCCGAGCGGGACCTGTTCATCGACAAGGACGCCAAGATCAACGAGGAGCTGGAGAAGCTCCGCCTCAGCGCCACCCGATGCCTGCTGGAGCGCCGCGACACCATCGTGATCGCCTCCGTGAGCTGCATCTACGGCCTGGGCGATCCCAGCTCGTACCTGAACCTGTCCGTGACGCTGAAGCAGGGCCAGTCCATCGACCGGGCCATGCTCCTGCGGGATCTGGTGGCCATCCAGTACCAGCGCAACCACCTCAGCTTCGAGCCGGGCATCTTCCGAGTGCGGGGCGACGTGGTGGAGGTCTACCCCGCCTACGAAGACGTGGCCTACCGGATCGAGCTGTGGGGCGACGAGGTGGAGCGCCTGTCCAAGATCGACCCCCTGCGCGGCGTGGTGATCGAGAAGCTGGACGACCTCACCATCTGGCCCAAGACCCACTACGTGACCCCCGAGGAGAAGCTCAAGGCCGCCATCCGTGACATCAAGGTGGAGCTGGAGGAACAGGAGAACGAGTTCCGGGCGCAGGGCAAGATCGTCGAGCTGCAGCGGCTCCACCAGCGCGTCATCTACGACGTGGAAATGATGAAGGAGATGGGCGTCTGCAGCGGCATCGAGAACTACAGCCGCTTCCTGGACGGCCGCCAGCCGGGCCAGCCGCCGCACACGCTGCTGGACTACTTCCCCGAGGACTTCATCGTCTTCATGGACGAGAGCCACGTGGCCACGGGCCAGCTCCACGGCATGTACAACGGGGACCGCTCCCGGAAGACGACCCTCGTTGACTACGGGTTCCGACTCCCATCAGCGCTCGATAACCGCCCTCTCAAATTCGAAGAATTTGAGAGCAGGGTCAAACAGGTGGTTTATGTCTCCGCCACCCCGGGCGACTACGAGCTGCAGCAGAGCGGAGGGGCTTTCGTGGAGCAGGTGGTGCGCCCCACCGGGCTGGTGGACCCGATGGTGGAGGTGCGGCCCGTGGGCACCCAGGTGGACGACCTGCTGGAGGAGATCCGGAAGGTGGTGGCCCGGGACGAGCGGGTGCTGGTGACGGTGCTCACCAAGAAGCTGGCGGAGCAGCTCACGGCCTACTACCAGGAGCTGGGCGTGAAGGCCGAGTACCTGCACAGCGAGATCGACACCCTGGAGCGGGTGGAGCTGCTGAAGAACCTGCGTCGCGGCGTGTTCGACGTGCTCGTGGGCATCAACCTCCTGCGGGAGGGACTGGACCTGCCCGAAGTGAGCCTGGTGGCCATCCTGGACGCCGACAAGGAGGGCTTCCTCCGCAACACCCGCAGCCTCATCCAGACCATCGGCCGGGCGGCCCGCAACGTCGCGGGGAAGGCCATCCTCTATGCCGACGTCATGACCGGCTCCATGAAGCAGGCCATCGGCGAGACCGAGCGGCGCCGCAACAAGCAGCTGGCCCACAATCTGGAACATGGCATCACCCCCGAAACCGTGAAGCGCAACCTGGACGATGTCATGGGCGAGGCCCTGGCCCGGGAGTTCATCAACGTCACCAAGGAGGAGAGGGCCGCCGAGGAGCCGCTGCTCTACCTCGAAGACAAGCACTTCGAGCGCGAAGTCGCCAAGCTCGAAAAGCGCATGAAGGAGCTGGCGTCACAGATGAAGTTTGAGGATGCGGCGGAATTACGCGACCGGATCCTGCGTGCCCGGCGCGAACGGCTGCTGGACATCTCTGGTGTGGCAGCCACGGGACCGGAAAGCTGAGGCGGCAGGGGACCCTGCGGCTCTTTTTTGGGTGCGCCTAGCGCAGGTGGCGCTCGAGCCAGAGGGCGGCCTTCGACCAGGCTTCGTCCCAATCGGCCGGGTCCATGGTGTGGCCGCCTTGGTAATCCAGGCAGGTGAACCTGGAAGCGGAGCCGAACCGGGAAGCGAGGTCATGGGTGAAGCGCTTCATCGGCCCCGGGGGCACCACCTCATCCCCAGCCGCCACGACCGCGAGCAGGGCCGTGCGCTCCCAGGCATCCGGGTGGAGGTGGGGCGACTCCGGGTGGTCATCCCAGTGGGGATCCGCCAGGAAGGCCAGCAAGGCGCCAACCCTGGGGTCCCGCTGGGGCGCCGCCAGGGCGGCGAAGCCCCCCATGGAGATCCCGGCGACCACGAACCGGGAGGCTCCGGATCGGCTCAGGTGGTCCACCAGGGATCGCGTTTCCCCTGCACTCTCCGCCACCAGATCGAGGAACAGGGATCGGGCCTCCGACGCCGTGGCGACGGCCATGCCATCGAGGAACCCGTCCGCCCGGAGCCCATGATGGGGTGCCTCGGGAATCAGCACGGCATAACCGGCGCCGGCCAGGTGCACCGCCTCCGGCCACTGCACGGCCATGGTGCCGCTGAGCCCGTAATGGAGGATGACCGCAGCCTTGGCGGACGCGCAGTCGCCGAGCGTCAGGGCCGGGATCGGGCCATGCGGGCCCGGGATGGTGATGGGGAGTGGCGGGGGACGCATGGGCCCGGCCTCCAGTCGCAACATGCGGACGATCTTGGCAGGGCCGGGTTCTGGTTGACCCATCCACGGGTCCGGGGGTTGCCCCGGTTTCCTCACGGGTGGTCCCTGATTCCCCCGTTCCATGGACGCGAAAGTGGCAACCTGGAACCCACCCCCGGAGCTGCCATGTGGTTTCGAACGATTCAGGTCGGCGTGATGTTCATCTGCCTCTGGGCAGGGCTCTCGGGGCAGACGAAAGCCGGCCCGTACCTGGGGCTGACCCTGCCGGGGTCCGAGGCCGCGCCCTTTGCGCCCGGGGTCCTGAACAGCGGCCTCGCCACGCGCGACATCACGCTGATGCCTGACGGGTCGCAGATCTATGTGGGCCTCTTCCTGCCGGGTTTCCGCAAGGCCGTGATCATCGAGACCCACCAGGAGGGGGATCGCTGGACCGCACCGGAAGTGGCCGCCTTCTCCCGGGATCCGCGCTGGCGTTGTCTGGAACCCTGCATCAGCCCGGACGGGCGGCGCTTCTTCTTCGTGTCGGATCGCCCGGCCGATCCCAGGGCTGACAAGCCCGGGCCATTCGGGATCTGGGTGATGGACTGGACCGGTACGGGATGGTCCGAAGCCCGCCGCCTCCCCATCGGGGTGAACGGCACCGGAAACGCCTTCTACCCCTCCATCACCCGGGAGGGCGTGCTGCACTTCCTCCAGGAGGAGGGGCAGGGCGGCTGGTTGATGCGTTCCGCGTGGAAGGATGGCGCCTGGACGGTGGCGGAGAAACTGCCGCCACCCTTCAATGCAGATCCTCGCCAGGCCAACCCGCGCGTGGACCCGGATGGCCGTTTCATCCTCGTGCCGCTGATGGGCCGCTCGGATTCCCTGGGTGGAGCCGACTACTACGGCTACTTCCGCCGGGATGACGGCACCTGGACCGGGCCGGTCCACCTGGGGCCGACGGTGAACAGTGCCGCTGGCGATGAGTACTCCATCAGCCTCAGCCCGGACGGCAAGGTGGTGTTCTTCGGCAGCAATCGGGCCCTCCCCCGGCTGGACGGGAAACCCCTGCGTTGGGCCGACATCCTTGCCGAGCGAACGCAGCCCGGGAACGGCCAGACCACGCTCTGGTGGGTGGATGCGGGATTCCTGTGGGAGATCCGAGCCAAGGCCCTGGCGTCCCCCGCGAAGTAATCAGGTGGTTCCCGCCGGGCCCGTCCCGTGAGGGAATGGACGCGATCCTTTGATCGGAGGACGGAGTCGCCCATGAAACCCTGGCTGGCGTGGTTCACTGCGGCGCTCTTGGCCGTGGGTCTTCCCTGGTGGACGGCGCCCTACAACCGCTTCACCCTGGCCCACCCGCTGTCGATCCTCGGCTGCCTCGCCTTCGTCTGCATCGCGGCCTGGGTGGCCGGATGGACGCCGCTCGGGCTGAGTCGCGGCGGTCTGGTCGTGGGTGCCGCGGTGCCCTGTGCCGTGATGGCCCGGGTGGTGGTGGACGGGATGAAGGATGCGACCTCCCACAACCTGTGGCCCTTCGAAGTGGTCTTTGCGGCGGCCTTCGGTTTCGCGCTGGCCTACGCCGCCGGACTCCTCGGCCTGCTGTGCAGACGGATGCTGCGGACGGATTGACGCACGGAACCCCGGCTTCCAACCCAGGATCCTGGATAATCGGGTGACACCAAGGAAGGGCCCCGATGAAATCTCCGCTCTGCGTTCTGATGGCCCTCAGCCTCGGGGCGGCGGCACCGCCCGTCGAACAGCACCGCGTGGCCGGTCTGAATGCCCCCGTGGAGCTGCGCCTGGACCGCTGGGGCGTGCCGCACATCTATGCGAAGAGCCGGGAGGACGCCTTCTTCGCCCAGGGCTTCAATGCGGCCCGGGACCGGCTGTGGCAGATCGACCTCTGGCGCAAGCGGGGGCTGGGTCTGTTATCCCGGGACCTGGGGCCCGAATGCCTGGAGCAGGATCGCGCCGCGCGGTTGTTCCTCTACCGCGGCGACCTGGATGCGGAATGGAAGGCCTATGGCCCCGAGGCGCACGCCATCGTGAAGGCTTTCGTCTCGGGCATCAACGCCTACGTGGGCCTGGTCCTGGCGGGGAAGGCGCCCCTTCCCGTGGAATTCCACGTCCTGCATGCGAGGCCGTCGTACTGGGCCCCTGAAGACGTGGTCCGGGTCCGCGCGCACGGACTCTTCGGGAACCTGGCCCAGGAAGTGGCGCGGGCACTGACCTACTGCCTTGGCGGCCCGGAGGCCGACGCCTTCCGCAAGCGGCTGTCCCCCCCCTGGGTGCCCATCGTCCCCGAGGGGCTGGACCTCTGCACCATCCCCCCGGAAGTCCTGCGGCCCTACGTTCTCGCCAAGGCGGACCCGATCTTCCCCGCGGCGGGTCGTGCCGTGGCGCGAATGGATCCCGTCGAAGCGGCCCTCGCCCTGCCCACCACCGCCAGCAACACCTTCGCGGTGTCCGGTTCGCACACCACCACCGGACGGCCCATCCTGGCCAACGATCCCCACCGGGAGCACCAGGTCCCCTCCCTGCGTTACCTGGCGCATCTGGTGGCACCGGGCCTGGACATCATCGGAGCGGGGGAGCCGGCCATGCCCGGCGTCTCCCTGGGCCACAACCAGCGTATTGCCGTGGGCCTCACCTACCACGCCCTGGACCAGGAGGATCTCTACGTCTACGAGACGAAGCCGGGCGACGCCGGGAGCTACCGGTACGGCTCCGGCTGGGAACCCTTCAAGGTCGTCCACGAGTCGATTCCCGTGCAGGGGCAGGCGGCGCGGGTCGCCACCCTCAAGTTCACCCGGCACGGCCCCGTGTTGTTCGAGGATCCCGGTGCCCGGCGGGCCTACGCCCTGCGGGCCGCCTGGCTGGAGCCCGGCATGGTGCCCTACCTCTCCAGCCTCCGCTACATGCGCGCCCAGACCTGGAAGGCCTTCCTGGAGGTCATGGGCCAGCACGGCCTGCCGGGGCTCAATTACCTCTACGCCGACACCCGGGGCAACATCGGGCTCGCACCCAGTGGGCTCTTCCCCAGGCGAAGCACCTGGGACGGCCTCCTGCCGGTGCCGGGGGACGGCCGCTACGAGTGGGAGGGCTGGCGCCATGGCGACCAGCTGCCTCGCTGGTTCAACCCCGCCCAGGGCTGGCTGGGTTCTGCCAATGAGATGAACCTGCCCCCGGACTACCCCTACCGGGAGCGCCGCCCCGGCTTCGAGTGGGGGGACCTGTTCCGGTACGACCGGATCCGGGAGGTGCTATCCGCGGACCGGAAGGTCTCCGTGCTGGACCTGCAGGCCCTGCAGACCGACAGCCTCAGCCTTCCGGCCCGGCGTCTCGTGCGCCTGCTCGACCCGGTATCCAGGGAGGCCGGCGATCGCCTCTCGGACGCCGTTCGCCGTTTGAAGGCCTGGGATGGGCGGGTGGACGTGGATTCTGTACCGGCCACCCTCTTTGAAGTCTGGCTGCACAAGCACCTGCGGCCCGCCGTCGTGGCCCGTGTGCTGCCCGAGCGGGTCCGGCGGCTGGCCGGAGACGGCGATCTGGGCCTCATCGTGGATCTTCTGGAGCATCCGGACGCCAGCCTCGGCAAAGATCCCGAGGCCGCCCGGCGGGACCTGCTGCAGTCCAGCCTGTCGAAGGCCGTGAAGGAGTTGGAAGAACGGCTGGGTCCAGAGGCCGACACCTGGACCTGGGGGCGCTTGCACCGGGTCCACCTCCTGCACCCTCTGTCGGACAGACTGGATGCCATCCAACGGGGGCGAATGAACCCCGAGGTGCTGCCGGTTGCCGGCAGCCACGAGACCGTGGGCAGGGCCTCGTTCCGGAACAGCACCTTCGACCTGACCGCCGGGGCCTCCGTGCGCCTGGTCATGGACGTGGGGTCCTGGGACAACTCCATGGCCACCAATGCCCCGGGTCAATCGGGCGATCCCGGCAGTCCCCACTATCAGGACCTGCTCCGGCCGTGGTCCAAGGGCCAGTACTTCCCCCTGGTGTACAGCCGGAAGGCCGTCGAGCGGGCCACCGAGCGGATCATCTGGATCCTGCCGAAGTAAGGCAAGCCACCGGTAGCGCAGGACCTCTCCCAGGCCCATGCTTCACTACCCCTGGTAAACGGGGGAGGAGCTGGGCCGTAGACCCGCCAACCCCGTCCTTCCTTTCGTCGTTCTGCTATGGCCCCGTGCGGGCCCCTTGACCCAGGCTCCCATGGACACCCAGACCGAACCGGATCTGCCGACCCTTCCCGCCGAATCCCTCGCCCCTCTGCGCGAGGAGGAGCGCATCCAGGCCCTCGACGTGGTGCGCGGCTTCGCGCTCATCGGGATCTTCCTGATGAACGTCGAGTGGTTCAACCGGGCCTCAGGGGAAATGAACCTGGGACTGCCCACGGGACTGACCGGGGCGAACTGGTGGGCCAGCCGGCTCATCTACGTGTTCGTGCAGGGCAAGTTCTGGACGATGTTCTCTCTGCTGTTCGGCATGGGCTTCGCCGTGATGCTGATGCGGGCGGAGCGGGCCGGGCGCAACTTCGTGCGGCCCTACCTGCGCCGGATCGCGGCCCTGGCGGTGTTCGGGGCGGCGCACCACATCCTCCTCTGGAGCGGGGACATCCTCTTCAGCTATGCCGTGGCCGCCCTGGCCCTCCTCGTGCTGCTCTATGGAAACTGGAAATACGTCATCGGCGGACTGGTGGTCTTCACGGGGCTGGGGTTCATCCCCAAGTGCAGCCCACTCTGGGCCGTGGCCGGAAGCCTGGCCTACGTGGGCGTGGTGGCGCTGTTCCTGCGCGGGGAGAAGCGCCTGACCATCCGGGGGCGGAGCCTGCCGCTGTTCTCCTTCATCCTCCTGGTGCTGGGGGGCCTGGCTGCGGTGGCGGCGGGGGTCTTCTGGGCGCTGCCCCATGGGCCAAAGGAGCCGCGGATTCCCGTGACCATCATCAGCCTGGCGGTTCTGACCCTGGGCGTCCTGTCCGCCCGGTTCCACCAGCCTGTGGAGGCGCGCATGCGCCGGCTGGGGATGACGATCTACCTGCTGCCGTTCCTGATGACGGTGGTCTTCGGCGTGGTGCAGCGCTTCACGCCGCCGCCTCCCCCCCTTGTGGCCTCTCCTTCGGTGGCGCAGGAGCAGCCGGCCGCCGCGAAGCCCGGGGAGAAGAAGGCCAGGAAGTCCGAGGCGGAGAAGCGCGCCGAGGAGGAGGTGGAGCGTGCCAAGCGGATCAGGGAATTCCGCGCGGAGATCCAGGAGGAGACCCGGGTCCACGCGAAGGGTCGGTACTGGGAGGCCGTCAAGTTCCGGGCCGCGCAGTTCGCCAAGAACGCCCCGGGCGAGGCGGGCTTCGCCACCATCGTCATCGGCATGTTCCTGCTGGGCGCCTGGTTCGTCCGGTCCGGCGTGATGACGGATACCCGCGGGCACCTGCCGCTGTTCCGGAAGCTGGCCCTGATCGCCCTGCCGGTGGGGGTGGGGCTGGGGCTCCTGGGCAGCGCCATCGCGACCTCCCATACCCCCGGTGACCAGCGGGACGGCTTCCAGCTGGCCATCGGTCTCCAGATGATCGGCAACCTGCCGGCCTGCCTGGGCTACGTGGGGGCCCTCGTGCTGATGCTCCACAGCGACACGGCCTTTTCGAAGATCAGGATTCTGGCCCCGGTGGGCCGGATGGCCCTCACCAACTACCTCATGCAGTCCGTCATCAGCACCACGTTCTTCTTCGGCCATGGATTCGGCCGGTGGGGCATGGGTCGCGCCTGGCAGGTGGTGTTCGTGGCGATGGTGTTCTCCCTTCAGATCGCCTGGTCCCACTGGTGGCTGGGCCGGTTCCGCTTCGGACCCATGGAATGGCTCTGGCGCGCCATCACCTACTGGCAGATCCCACCCATGCGCCTGGCACCAGCCGGTACGGAGGGCCCCTTGCGGCCCATCCAGGCGCCGATGTGACCGGCCTCGGCGCGGGCCCAGGGCCTACTTCGCGTACTGCCGGATCACCCGTTCGATGGCGGCCCGGCAGGCGGCGCAGAAGCCCGCATCGTTCCGGGTGAACATGAGGCAGTCCTCCTGGCTGCGGAAGTAGCCTTTGGCTTCGTAGTTGGCGCCCTCGAAGGCGCCCACCTTGCCGCTGTGGGCATCGGTGCCCAGCAGCTTCGTCTCGAAGACCTTCTCGCGGGCGAAGAGGGCATCCATCTCGGCTTCCGGCTTGTTCGCGGCGCGGATGGCGCGGCGCTCCTTCTGGTACGCGTGGCTGTGGGCCTCGAACTCATCCTTCTTCCAGGGGGTGGGCAGGGGCGTGCCGGGGCTCAGCAGGCTCGCCCATTTGGGATGCTTGGGGTCCACCGTGGCGTTGGGTTCCCAGGGTTCGGGCCGGGCGGCGCTGTTGGTGACGGCCACGTCGGACGTGTAGTACTCGTCGGCCAGGCCCGCGAAGTGGTGGCCGAACTCGTGCACGAAGAGGTACCCGATGGTGCTGTTGCCCGCGGATGCGGTGCTGTAGAGGTTGTGGATGCCGCCGCCGCCATAGGTCTCGGAGTTCGTGAGGATCTCCACGAACTCGTAGGGCGCCTGGGCGGCAATGTCCCGGAAGGCGCGGTTGTCGAAGGTGAGCACGTAGCGCTCGCTGCCGAAGGCGTCGTAGGTGGTGCCCAGGGGCGTGCGCTTGTGGACGCCGGTGGAGGGTCGGGAGATGCCGCTCTCCTTTGAGGGTGGGCAGAGGGCCCAGACATTGAAGTCCTTCCGGTGCTCCTTGAAGGGCGTCTGTTCGAAGAGCAGCTCCATGACCCTGCGGGCCTGGGCTTCGAACTTGCCCCGCTCGGCGGCGGTGTACCCATCGCCGAGGATGAGGAAGTCCACCTTCTCGGCGGAGTCGCCGCTCTTCTGCAGCGCGATGAGGCCGCCGACCTCCGGGGCGGGGGTCTGCTCGATGAGCGGGTCCTTGGGATCGAGCTCGAAGGTCCAGACGGCCTGGAAGGCGTTCTGCGCGTCCCGCTTCTTCACGGTGATGCGGACGGGCGCGTCGGGTCGGGGGAAGCGCAGGGATTCGCTGAAGCTGCGGCTCAGATCCCTGGCCTCGTCGGTGGTTTCCCACTCACCGTAGATGCTGGCGAAGCCCCGGGAATAGAGCAGCTTGCCGGTGGCCTTGTCCGCCACCTCGAAACAGTACTTCCCGAGGTTGCTGGTGTCGATGGCCTTCGAGAGGTCCCCGGGCCAGGGCAGCGGTTCCAGCACGACCCGGTCGACGCCGAAGCGTTCCGCGGCGGCGTTTCCGGTATGGCCGTAGTCCACCCGCAGGGTGCGGGGCGGCGCGGCGAGACAGGCCAGGGTGGTGAAAGCGAGCAGCAGGGGGCGGATCATGGGGCACCTCGCCAACGAGGATAAACTGGTCGGATACGGAGATCCGATGCTCACCTCGAAACAGCGCCAATTTCTCAAAGCCCAGGCCCACAAGCTCAAACCCGTCATGCACGTGGGGAAGGGGGGCGTCACGCCCGCCCAGGCCGCCGAGCTGGATGTGATGGTGGACAGCCTGGAACTTGTGAAGGTCAAGATCAACCCCAACAGCTTCGAGGACGAGGACACGGCCGCCAAGGCGCTGTGTGCCTCCGTTTCCGGCCTGGAGCATGTCTGGACCATCGGCCACACCATGCTCTTCTTCCGGCCCAGCCGGACCCACGACACGCGGTATCCTTTGCCGGTCTGATTCAACACCAGCCGACATCTGCCGAAACGGTGTGGGTGGAGGTCCGATGGCGTATTTGTCCTGGCTGGAGGGGACTCAGCTCATGCGGCATGCCGTTCATGAGGCATGCCAGCTGGGACGCGACCCCCTTGCCTGTGCGGTGGCCCAGCCGACGCTGAACGGGGTGTCCCGGGTGCATGCGAGCATCGACCGCATCGGCGGCATCTGGTGGGTGAAGGACCTGGAATCGCTCAATGGCACCTTCCTGAATGGGGCCCCCCTGAACCAACCCAGCGGGACCGCGCTCCAGGACGGAGACGAACTGGCGCTGGGGGACTGGCGCCTCACCTTCACGGAGGGTTTCCCGGGACTGGACGGGATCACCTTCGCAGAGCGGGTCGGAGACCTCTTCTATGAGGTCAGGCCCGAACCGGCCCAGGCGATGGTGCTGATCCGCTGCATGGAACTGCTGCAGCGGTCCACGGAGAAGCTCCTGCGCCAGGTCGACTCGGACGCCATGGTCAAGGGCCTGCTGGAGGAATCGCTGCATCTGCTGCACGGGGACCGGGGCTTCCTGGTCATGACGGCCAAGGAAGGCGGGTGGCGCACGGCCCACCGGGTGGGTGACGTGCAGGAGGGCATCGGCCTCTCACGGTCGGTCCTGGACTACGTGGCGCGGGAACACACGGCGGTGTTGTCCAACAGTCCCCTCGGCGATCCCCGCTTCGGCGGCATGAGCCTCGTGGAATTGCACCGGGGCTCGCTGCTCTGCGCGCCCATGGAGGACGAGGGCGACATCCATGGAGCTCTGTACCTGGACCGGGAGTCCGAGGGCCGTCCCTTCAGCCGCTTCGATCTGGCCGTGTTCCAGGCCTTCGTGCGCCTGGGTTCCATGGCCCTCCGCCAGGCCACGCTCAACCGGCGGGCCCTGAGCCAGGCCGAGCAGCAGGGTGAGCTCCTGCGGCTGCGAACCGGGTTCCAGCGCGAGGCGGACCGTCATGGTGAGCTGCTGGCGGCCATGGCAGCCCCGATCCGCAGGCTGCAGAGCTGGGCGGAAGACCTGCCGCACGCGGCTGGGGCCGCCATCCGCACGCAGCTGGACCAGCTGACGGCGCTGCTCGATTCCGGAAGCCGGGAGGACATGCCCGACCATGCTCCGCTGGCGGGCCATCCCCTGACCCTGGCGGCCCTCCAGGACGAACTGGTCATCCGCTGGGAGTCCCTGCTGAACCTCCGCAAGGCCCGCCTGTGTGTGGCGGAGGTGCCCTCTGCATCGATCTGGATGTCCGGCGGCCCCCTCGTGGTGGCGCTGGCCGGGCTGGTCGAACCCATGCTCATGCAGCTGGCAGCGGGGACCGTGGTCTCCACCCGCTGGGACCAGGAGCGCAGCTTCCGGATCCTGCGTCTGAGCCTCCCCGCGGGCCTGCATGCGCCCATACCGGATCCCTGGACCCAGCGGATGCTGCAGGATGCCGGCGTGCGGTGGCACTGGGCGGACCAGGCCCTGGACCTGTTCCTGCCGGAAGGCCCGGACGCCATGCCCGAGGAGCCCGCCCGCCCCCTGCTGGGGCTGGTGAGCGACGAACTCGACCTGCTGGGGCTCTTCCAGACCGTGGCCGAGGCGGGCAACTTGTGGCTGCACCCCCTGGAGCAGGAACCGCCGCCGCCGCCGGTTCCCAAGTTCCGCTTCCTGGTGGTGGATGCCCGCGGCACCAAGGACCTGGAAGGCTGCATCCGCGCCTATCGCCACCACCCCTCCTTCGCCACCACGCCCATCCTGGTGGTGCGCTCCACGGAGGAGGAGACGCCCCGGCTCATCGAGGCCGGCGCCACGGACTGGCTGGCCGAGGGCTTCCGCTGGGAGGCGCTCCACCACCGCCTTCAGGTGCTGCGCGGCCACACGGAGCTGCAGCAGCGGGCCCTGGCGGCCGAGCGGCTGGATTCCTTCCGGCAGATGGCCGGCACGCTCAAGCACGAGATCAACAATCCCCTGGCGATCATCTCGATGCAGGTGGAGATGCTGCAGCGGAAGTACCCCGAGGAGGTCAAGCTCGGCAAGATCGGCGAGATGGTGGACCGCATCCGGGCCCTGGTCCAGGTGCTCCAGAAGATGCGCGAGACGCCGACCGAGGACTATGCGGACGGCTCGAGCATCCTGAAGCTGGGCTGAAGGAAGGCTTCAGGCTTCAGGCCTCAGGAAACGAAGACCACGCTCGCTCAGGAGGGCCTGGACGGGCCAGTCGTGGGGCTCTACGGGTACGGGCAGGTGCATCTGGGTTTCAAAACCCAGGCCCACGGTGAGCACATCTTCCGGGAGCTTCGCCAGCAGGGCATCGTAGAAGCCCCGGCCGTAGCCGATGCGGTAGCCCTCCTCGTCGAAGGCGAGGCCGGGCACCAGCAGCACCTGCACCGGCGGGAGGAAGTGCTGTGCCAGGGCGGGCTCCATGAGTCCCCACTGGCCCTTTTCCAGGGGCTCGGTGCCCCAGGCCAATCGGGGGGGATGGGTCGAGGCCACCCTGGGGAAGAACCAGAGCCAGGCCGGGTGGGCGGCAATGGCTGGACGCAGGTCCACCTCCGAGCCGAAGGGCCAGAAGGCGCCGATGCGGGTGTAGTGGCGGTCCCGGCAGAGGCGGTCGAGATGGGTGCCGATGGCCGTCGACGACGCCTCGCGGGTGGGTGCGGGTAGCGCATCCCGGCGGGCCTTCAGGTGGGCGCGGAACTCGGCCTTGGTGTCCATGCGATCAGATCAACAGGGGAGGCGGGGTGGCGTCAACGGAGTATCCTCGCGGGTGGAGTGACCCCATGAACCTGCGTTTCCCGCTGCTGATCCTGATGGCCTGCGCGAGCCTCGGCGCCCAATCCCCGGTCACCCGCCTGGTGCAGTCCATCCCAGCGGAGACTGACCTTGCGGACCCCGAGCTGCCCTTCGCCAAGGATGTGTGGGTGGAGATGATCCAGGGGGCGAAGGCATCGATCGACGCCGCGGAATTCTACGTCACCAGCCGACCGGGGAGTGCCCTGGAGCCGGTGCTGTCCGAACTGGAGAAGGCTGGCGCCAGGGGCGTGAAGGTGCGCTTCCTGCTTTCGTCGAAGATGCTCGACCAGGATCCGGTCTCCGTGGCGCGGCTCAGGCGCATTCCCGGGGCCGACGTGCGCGCCTTCGATCTGACGGGTGTCTCGAAGGGCATCCTCCACGCCAAGTACTTCGTGGTGGATGGTCGCGAAGCCTTCCTGGGCAGCCAGAACTTCGACTGGCGGGCCCTGGAGCACATCCACGAGCTGGGTGTGCGCACCACCGAGCCCGTGATCGTCTCCAGGCTCGCGAGGCTCTTCACCCTCGACTGGGCCTTCGTGGAGGGTCGCAAGCTGCCTGACTTTCCACCCCAACCACCCATGTCCGCGCGCTCGCAGGTGGAGCTGGTGGCCAGCCCTCCCTTCCTGACGCCCAGGGACGTCCGGCCCTCCATCGAGGCCCTGGTGGACCTCCTGGAGCAGGCGAAGCAGACCGTGCGCGTGCAGCTGCTCACCTACTCGCCCATCTCGGGGCAGGACCACTATTGGCCGAGGCTGGACAACGCCCTGCGCGCCGCGGCGGTACGGGGCGTGAAGGTGAAGCTGCTGGTATCGGATTGGGTGCTGGGGGGCCGGGCCCTGCCACACCTGAAGGCCCTGGCACTCATCCCGAACCTGGAAGTGAAGGTGGCGTCCATTCCGGAAGCCAAGGAAGGGCACATCCCCTTCTCCCGCACCGTCCACAGCAAATACCTGGTGGTGGACGAGGCCCATCTGGCCCTGGGCACCAGCAACTGGGAGGAGAGCTACTTCACGGAGTCGCGCAACATCGAGCTGATCTTCCGCGACTCGCCCCTGGCGGCCCAGGCAACGGGCATCTTCGAACGCTTGTGGGGCAGTCGGTACGCCTTCGCGCTCGACCCTGCCAAGGTCTACGAAAGGCGCAAGGTGGATTAGACCGCGGCGTAGACGTTGTAGAGGTTGTCCCGCTCCAGGGCCTCGAAGCCGGCCTCGCGGATGAGGCGGACCAGCTCGTCCTGCTGCAGGCCCTGGGGGCTCTTGGCGCCGGCCAGGTGGGCGATCTCCTCGGCGATGACGGTGCCGTCCAGGTCGTCGGCGCCGTAGCTCAGGCCCGCCTGCGCGAGACCCGGCGAGATCATCACCCAGTAGGCCTTGATGTGCGGGATGTTGTCGAGCAGCAGGCGGGCCACGGCGATCTCCCGCAGGTCCTGCGTGCCCGTGGTCTCGTGGATCACGTGCGTGGCGCTCAGCTCGTTGTCCTCGTTCTGGTAGGCCAGGGGGATGTAGGCGAGAAAGCCCGTGTAGCCCGCGGCCAGGGATTCATCCTGCAGCTTGCGCAGGCGGAGCAGGTGGTCCACCCGGTGCTTCGCCTCTTCGATGTGGCCGTAGAGCATGGTGCAGTTGGTGGGCAGCCCCTTGCGATGGCAGATGGCCGCAGTATCCAGCCAGACCTGGGCGTCCTTCTTGCCGATGCAGATCTTCTCGCGCAGCGCTTCGTCGAAGATCTCCGCGCCGCCGCCGGGGCAGCTCTCCAGGCCCGCGGCCATGCAGCGGTCCAGGAAGGCGTCGGTGCTGAGGCCGGAGATCCGGGCATAGTAGTCCATCTCGATCATGGTGAAGACCTTGAGGTGGATGGTCGGGAAGCGGGTCTTGATCTTCGTGAACAGATCCACGAAGTAGTCGACCTTCAGCTTGGGGTTGTGCCCCGAGGTCATGTGCAGCTCGCGGACCCCTGCGTTCTCTGGCTTTTCCAGCTCCCTGATGATGTCCTCGGCCGACAGGGAATAGGCCCGGGGATCGCCGGGCTTGGCCTGGAAGGCGCAGAACTGGCAGTGGGTGTAGCAGACGTTCGTGTACGAGAGGCGGCGGCTCACCACGTAGTAGGCGGCGTGGCCATGCTTCCGGAGCCGTACCTGGTGGGCCATGGCGCCCACGCCGTTGAGGTCGGGCGTCTCATAGAGCAGCAGGCCGTCCTCGAAGCTCAGGCGTTCGCCGCGTAGCACCTTGTCCGCCAGGGGCAGCAGGCGCGGGTCGCGGATCCTCGATTGCAGTGACAACATCGATACCTCGGTCCACCAGTGTAACGCCCCCGGAAGGGCCACCAGAAGTCGTCGGAAACCAGCACTTGCCCGCCAGCTCCGGGACGTCAGGTGTCCTCGGCGGCATAGGGCAGCCGGACCTGGAAGGTGGTTCCCCGGCCGGCGCGGCTGACGAACCGGATGGAGCCTCCGGCCTTCTCCAGCAGGGATTTCACGGAGGCGAGGCCAAGCCCGGTTCCGATGCCGGGGGCCTTGGTGGTGAAGAAGGGCTTGAATACCTGGGCCTGCAACTCCTCGGGGATGCCGGTGCCGGTGTCCTCGATCTCGAGGAGGGGACCCACCGGGCCCTCCTCGGGGCTGGGAGCACGGCCCCTAAGCATGATGACGCCCCCGGAGGGCATGGCGTCCCGGGCATTGCCGACGAGGTTCACCAGGATCTGCTCCAGCATGCCGCGTGTGCCATGGAAGGGCATGGGGCCGGAGCCGTCCAGGCGGAGGGTCAGGCCCCGGGGCAGCAGCACCTGGAGCAGGGGCTGGATCGCCCGCAGTTCCTCGCCCAGATCCAGGAGGCGCGGGGGTTCGGAGTCCTGGCGGCCCAGGGCCATCAACCGGCCGCTCAGGGCAGCCGCCAGCTGGGTGGCCTCCTGGACCCGGAGCATGTCCTTGCGGTTCGGAAGTTTGCCCTCATCCAGGTCCATGATGACGAGCTCCGCCCGGCTCTGGATGGCGCTCAACATGTTGTTCATGTCGTGGGCCAGCCCTGCGCCGAGCGTGGCGAGCGAGTTCATGCGCTCCGTGCGCAGGAGCAGGGCCTGGGCCTGCTCCAGGGCTCGGGTCCGCTCGGCGACCCGGCTCTCGAGCTGCTGGGAGAGGGTGAGGAAATCCTTGAGCGCCAGGTATTGCCGGATGAGCAGGACCAGGACGAGGCCAAGGGCGAGCCAGACCAGGACGAGCCGGTGCCCGGGGCCCGTTCCGGTGACCAGGAGCCAGATGCCCAGCACCGTCGCTCCCAGGACCGGGACATAGGGCAGGATGTGGACCGCCGGTGCCTGATCCGGGGGCCGCGTGGCGGGGCCCACTGGCGCGGGCGACAGAACTGCACCGAGGTAGACCAGGGGAATGAGGAAGATGAAGGGTCCTGCGGGGAAATGGAACACGGGGTTCCCGGAAAGCACATCCAGCAGCCACTTGAAGTTGTGCAGGGCGGCCAGGAGGAAGGCCACCGCCAGCCAGCCCAGGGGGCCCCGGAAGCGGGAGGGATCGGTGAGGCCGAAGAACACGGCCAGGCCGAGCAGCAGGTCATAGACGAGAAAGGTCGTCAGCCAGATGAAACGGTCCGCGATCGGGAACCGGTCACCCAGGAAGACCGGCCCCAGCACCAGCCCCCACAGGATGAAGAAGACCGCGATGGCGAACAGGAGGCCATCCAGGCCGTGGCGGATGCGATCGAAGCGCGTCTTGGGGGACAGGTGCCAGCTCAGCAGGGTCCAGAAGAGGAGGAGCGACCCGACCACCTGCAGGAGGATGGACACGTTCTGCATCACCTTGGGCAGGGGATGGCCGGTGAAGCTGAGGATCCGGACCGCCTGGATGAGCGTGTTGCTGAGCAGGGAAAGCGACAGCAGCCTCCAGCCCAGGGCTTCGTGCCCCCCTCTCCTGGCGCGCAGGGCGGACAGGGTGAGGGCCAGGATGGAGAGGACCACCAGGCAGGTCTGGAAGAGGACGGTCCGGGCATTGCCGGAAAGCCCGAATTGGCCCACCGCACCGAGGAGCAGGGAGGCTCCGATCGCGGATCCCAGAATGGTTCTTCGCCATTCGAGGAGGGTGCCTTGCGCCTTGCTTGCCGTCATGGGAGCCAGTATAGGGTGCGGTTGGGAGGGAAAGGCAGGATCCGCAGGGAGGGCCCGTGAAGGGTCAGCGGCTGATGGCGCTCCGGATCAGGCCGGCGTGGATGCGGTCCACCAGGGCCGGTCCCTCGAAGATCAGGGCGCTGTACACCTGGGCCAGGGCAGCGCCATCGTCCAGGGCGCCGCGCACGTCCTCGGCGGAGCCCAGGCCGCCGCAGGCCACCAGGGGCATGCGTCCGCGCAGGGCCGCGAGGATCCGGCGGCGCACCTCGCGGGCCTTGGGCTTGAGCGGGACGCCACTGAGTCCGCCGGCGCCCTTGGACTCCACGAGGGGCCGCAGAGATTCCGCCACCACACCCCGATCCAGGGTCGTGTTGGTGGCGATGAGGCCCGAGATGCCCGAGGCCACGGCCACCTCCACGATGGCGTCGAGGTCCTCGGTGGCCAGGTCCGGGGCCAGTTTCAGCAGCAGGGGCTGGCGCTCCAGGCCCATCTCCTTGCGCAGGTCCAGCATGCCCGCCAGCAGGGGCTTGAGGGCCTCGGGCGCCTGCAGGTTTCGCAGGCCCGGCGTGTTCGGGCTGCTCACGTTCAGGGCCGTGTAGTCCACCTGCGGGGCGATGAGGCGATAGGCGGCGCGGTAGTCGTCCAGGGCGGCGGCCTCGGGCGTCTCCTTGTTCTTGCCGAGGTTGCCGCCGACGATGAGGCCCGCGGGGCGGCGCCGCAGCCGGGTCGCGACGACCTCGGCGCCCTCGCTGTTGAAGCCCATGCGGTTGAGGATCAGGCCCGCCTCGGGAAAGCGGAACAGGCGGGGCCTCGGATTCCCTGGCTGGGGCCGCGGCGTCACCGTGCCGATCTCCACGTGGCCGAAGCCCAGGGACTTCCACAGCGGCAGCAGGGTGGCGCCCTTGTCCAGGCCGGCGGCCAGGCCCAGAGGCGTGGGGAAGTCCAGGCCGAGGACGTTCCTGCGCAGGGCCGGAGCGTGATCCGGCTCGGGCAGGTTGGGCCAGGCTGCGGCCCGGGCGCCCAGCCAGAAGGCCAGGTTGTGGGCGGTTTCGGGATCGAGGCGGAAGATCAGCGGGCGCAGGGCGCCGTACAGATCCATCACTTCACCGTCACGGTGGCCGTGGCGGTGACTCCCGGGAAATCCTCGCGCCGCACTTCCACGTGGAAGGTGCCGGGCACCTCGGGGGCTGTGTAGAGGCCGGTGGCGGTGATGGTGCCGCCTTCGGGCTCCACCACGCGCCAACCGACGGGCTGCCGCAGGTAGCGCATGCCCTCGGGGTAGTTGATCTCCGCCTGGAAACCCTGGGTGGCGCCGCGGGCGAGGCTCACGGCCACGGGACGGAGGGCCAGCCTGGCGACGAAGGGTTCGGCGGGCTTGGGCGGCACGGTGGTCCCGGGAGCAGTGCAGGCGAAGGCCAGCAGAAGAGAGGCGGCGGACAGCGTTCGGATCAGCATGGCACCCTCAGACCCCCACCATCTCGGTCACGCGGTCCATCACCAGCGGGGGTTCCGTCCTGGCCTGGACGTCTTCGCGGGTCACGCCCGGTGCCACCTCCACCAGCCGCAGGCCCTCGCGGCCCGGCACCACGTCGATGACGGCCAGGTCCGTGATGATGCGGTGCACGCAGCGCTGGCCCGTGAGGGGCAGGTTGCACTCGCGCAGGATCTTGAACTCGCCGTCCTTGTTGGTGTGCTCCATGACCACCACCACGCGCTTGGCGGCGGCGACCAGGTCCATGGCGCCGCCCATGCCCTTCACCATCTTGCCGGGGATCATCCAGTTGGCGAGGTTGCCCTCCATGTCCACCTGCATGGCGCCCAGGAAGCACAGGTCGATCTTGCCCCCGCGGATCATGCCGAAGCTGTCGGCGCTGCTGAAGAAGCTGGCCCCGGGCGCCGCGGTGACGGTCTGCTTGCCCGCGTTGATGAGGTCCGGATCCACCTCTTCGTCCGTGGGGAAGGGGCCGATGCCCAGCAGGCCGTTCTCGCTCTGCAGGATCACGTCCATCCCCGCGGGGATGGCGTTGGCGATGAGGGTGGGGATGCCGATGCCCAGGTTCACGTAGAAGCCGTCGCGCAGTTCCTGCGCCGCGCGGCGGACCAGCTGATCTCGGGACAGCGCCATTCGGACCTCGTCAGGGAGTTCCAGGATAGCGCAGGCCGGAGGCCCCCCGTTCGCCCCGCATCCCGCGCGCTTCGCCCCTCGCGGGGGGACGCCTCCGGATGGAGCAGGCAGCATGGCGGGATCCGAGGTCCCCATGCGCCGTGTCCTTCCCCTCCTCCTTCCGGTCATGCTGGGGGCCATGTCCCCCGCCGATCGCACCCCAGAGCAGCGCCAGTTCGATTTCTGGGTGGGCGACTGGGAAGTGCGGGACGCCAAGGGGCAGCGCCTTGGCCACAACCGCGTGGTGGCCCTGCTGGACGGGGCTGTGCTGCAGGAGCACTGGCAGGGCAGCCAGGGGGGATCGGGCACGAGCCTCAACGCCTACCTGCCGGCCCGCAAGGCCTGGCGGCAGTGCTGGGTTGATGCCAAGGGGGGAAGCCTGGACCTCATGGGCGGCCTGGAGGGCGCCTCCATGGTGCTTCGGGGCACGACGGAGGGTCCCAAGGGCCGCCTGCTGGAGCGCATCACCTGGACCCCGCTGCCGGATGGCCGCGTGCGCCAGCTCTGGGAGCAGAGTCCGGACAGCGGCGCCACCTGGACCGTCTCCTTCGATGGCTACTACAGCCGCGTGAAGCCTTAGAACACCCGGAAGGCCTGGAAGGCGGCCAAGCTCCAGCCCCAGCGGGCCGGCGCGCCGGGCCACTCATTGCACCGCGTGGCGATGGCAGCGCCGGCCCGGCCCGTGGGCGTGCGCCACTGGGCCTCGCCCTGGAGAAACCAGGAGGCCGCACCCGAGGGCTGATCCAGAGGGGCCGTGGCCCGCACGGCCCGGAGGCGGCCCTGGCCCTCCAGGAAGAGCGGCAGACCCAGCTCCACGGTGCGGGTGGTGGTTTCGCGTCCGAAGGCGGGGCCCAGCGGATCGCCGTGGGTCGAGAACCCGGCGAGGTGGCTGAGTTCGGTGGTCGAGACGGTAGCCCGGGGCGCCGCGCCCGCGTATTCCAGACCCAGGTCCCAGCCCTCCCACACCAGTTGCAGTCCGCCAAGGTTCCGGGCCGGCGTCCACGCGAGGGACCGGCCCTCCGGCGCGGCACTGCGGCTGAGGGTGGCCGAGGCGCCCCGGGCCCGCAGGAGCCGTGCGAGCTCCGGGAGCCGCAGCCGCAACTCCGCCAGCGTCATGGTGCGGGCCGCAGTGGAAGGGGCGGTGTGGCCCTCGGCATCACGGCCGCCCTCCATGGTCACGGCCCCGAAGCCCGTCTCCACCCGGGAGCCAAAGGCGGTCCGCACCAGGCCACCCCAGAGGAGGGGCCGCTGCAGGTCGAGACCCGCGGCCCGGGCCTCGAGGCGCGCGTCACGATCTGGCAGCCAAGCGGGAATCATGCGGTCCCGCTCCAGGCGCCCCGCGAAGGCCTCCAGGCGCCAGCGGCCCAGGGGCAGGGCGGCCTCCGGCGTGGCCAGGGAGAGGCGCGGAAAGCTCCTGGACGCGTCACCCAGCAGGTCACCGCCGTTCAGACCCGCGCCCCAGGCGAAGGGGGCCTGCTCCAGGGCCACGCGCCAGCCGGATTCCGTCTGGTAGGCGAGGGCCGTCCGCTGGAGCACGCCGAGGGTGTGGCCCTGGTCGCGCAGGGCCAGGGCCGTGGCGGAAAAGGACCAGCCGTTGCGCACGTAGCGGCCCTGCATGCCCAGCCCCCAGCCCCGGGTGCCCTGGCCGAGGCCTTCGCCGCCCACCAGCGGCGCATAGGCACCTTCGGACGAAGCGCCGCCCCAGCCCACCTCGAAGGAGGGCATGGAGGAGGGTCCCAGCGGCTCCTGCCCCAGCGTCCAGTCCAGCCGCGCCTGCCGCAGGGCCGCGGCCCCGTCCTGCAGCATGGGGGCCTGGGCTGAGGCGAAGGGAGCCGCGAATAAGATGAAAAACAGGAACCGCGAATGACGCGAATGGGCGCGAATGAGAAGGGAGTATGGGCCTGCGGGTTTGGAAGCGGAGGTTCGGCCTTGTATCCATTCGCGCGCCCGCAGGGCGATTCGCGTCATTCGCGGTTCGGGGCTTTTCACGGTTCGAGCACCTTGATGGATTCGATCTTCGCGCCCAGTTCCAGGTCATCGAGGATCTTCATGGCGCGGTCCAGGTCCTCCACCTCACCCATGCGCGTGTACTTGCCCGTGAGGTGGGGCGTGGCGTTGGTGGTGATGAAGAACTGGCTGCCGCCCGTGTCCTTGCCCGACAGCGCCATGCCCACGCTGCCCGGGCCGTACCAGGTCAGCGAGTTCTCGCAGCGCACCGTGTAGCCCGGCCCGCCGTCCATGGTGTCGTAGGGCGAGCCCATCTGAACCACGAAGTCCGGCACCACGCGGGGCACCAGCCGCCCGTTGAAGTAGCCCTTCTTTGTGAGCAGCACCAGGTTGGCGACGTTCATGGGGGCCAGCGTGGGATCGAGCCGCAGTGTCACGCTGCGCGTGCCGCTGAAGGAAATACGCACCCGCACCGGCTTGCCGAGCTCCGCCAGCCGCGTGGCCTCCTTCAAGATGGCCGCATCCGTCTTCGTGGGTTTCGGCGCCCCGGGCCAGGCGGTCGCCGGATCCAGCTTCACCAGGGCCTGGTAGGCCTCCCAGCGGCAGGCCCAGTCCGGGTGCTGCAGCCAGGGTCGCAGTTGGGCCTTCTGGTCTTCCGGCGTCATCTTCCAGCGGGCGTAGCTCTGGATGAGCGTTTGCTGCGCTTCGAACTGCGTATCAGCCCAGGTACGCTGGGTGAGGGTGGCGAGGTCGGCGGGGGCGGAGGGCAGGTCTTCGATGGCGGCGGCGCGGGCTGTGGCATCGTCTCCAGCGAGGAGACGAGACCGAAGCAAGTCAGCCCGTTCGGGGGCCTGGTGCCGGAGGGCGGGGAGCAGCGAGCCAAGTAGCAGGGGATTCGATACGCCAAGGGGTGACTCCTGCTTCAAAGCTGGCTCGAGGAAGGGCAGAGGCGTCTCCATTTTGGCCAGGGCCTGAAATCCGTACCACTGGACCAGGGGTTGGGTCGCGCAGGGCCAAGGGGCACCGCCCACCTGGAAGGCCTCGGCCGGAGCAGGGCTGGGCACGCCCTCTGCCAGCCGGGAGAGGATGCCCACACAGGCCTGCTCGAGGGTCTGCGGCCCTGGGCGCTGGAGACCCAGGCTGGGCCAGGCCGGGGATTCGGGCTTGAGCGCCTGGAAGGCGCCGAGGGCCAGGTCCCGTCGCCGGGCCCATGGCGCCCGGTTCCACGCATCCATCAACGCCAGCACGCTTCCCGGCGTGGCCGGCACCAGCGGCAGCAGCTCCTTCTCCTTCCCCGCCATCACCAGCCGCAGCCGCGCGGCCTGGGCTCGGACGGGATCGACCTTGCCGGCCTTCTGTCGCGCGTCGAGGAAGGATTGCAGGGCAGGGGACACCTCGGCGCCGTTCAGTCGCGCCGCGGCGATCGACGCTTCCAGCTGCAGGTGCTTCGGCCAGGTGGCGGCGTCGGTGGCGGAAAGGCCGTCCAGCGCCGTGAGGGCCTTCGGGCTTTTCAGGCGGTTCAGCATGAACAAGGCGGTGAAGCGCTCCTGGGGGGTGTGGGCCTCCTTGGCCTTGGCCTCCCAGATCTCCAGCGTGGGCTTCTCCAGCTCCGGCGGCAGCAGGGCGGGGGCCCCCGGCGCCCCGATCCGCATGAGGGTCCGCTCCAGCCGCGCCCGGTCCGCAGGGGGGAGGGCGGCCTTCTGGGCCTCGGTCCAGGTCATCGGCTGGCGGGCCCACTCGGCTTGGATGGCGTCGCGGACCGTGAAGTGGGGGCCCTGGCCCAGCAGAGGAAGGCTCAGGAGCAGGAGGAGGCGGCGCATGGGGACCTCGGGATGCTTCATGCTAGCCCATGCCATCAGGGCGCTTCGGGCACAATGGGGCGTGGAGGTGCGGTGGTGGGTCAGGTGAAGCCGGGGCATGAGCGCTTGCGGGAGCTGCTCCCGGCCTTCGAGCAACCCGAGGTCTGGATCCGCTTTCCGCGCCAGCTGGGGGACGTGATCTTCTCGATTCCCTTCTTCTTCGCCCTGCAGCGCAGCTGGAACGCCGTGGCCGAGGCCCAGGGCAAGAAGATCCGCTGGGTGGCCGTGGGCCACGCCATCGGCGCCGCCATCTTCAGCGAGGCCCACCCCGACTTCATCGCCGAGAGCGTCATCGAGGCGGGCCGGGACCAGAAGCCTGATCCCTGGGCCCTCGTGGCCCGCTGGCGCACCCGCCCCCCGGTGGCCTTCGTGAACCTGAGCCAGTCCGCGCGCCTGGCCTTCGCCGCCTGGCTGGCCCGGGTGCCGATCCGCGCCGGCGACACCGACAACCACCTGGGTTTCCTCTACCACCACACCTTCACCTACCGGGACCTTCCCATCCACATCGTGCGGCGCTACGAGCCGCTGCTGGCCCAGCTCACGGGCAGCTCGCGCCTCGAATGGACGCCCATGCGGCCCGCGCAGTTCGGCGGCCAGGGCGGCTTTGAGTTGCTGCGCCAGGCCGGGTGGAAAGGTGGCCCCTACGTCACGCTCTCCTTCGGCACCCGCGGCTACAACAAGCGCTGGTTCCCGGAGCTCCCCCAGTGGACCGGCTTCGCGCGCCTGGCCCAGGCGGCCGGTCTCGAGGTGGTGTGGCTCGGCGGGCCTGACGAGGTGGAGCTGGGGGGCCAGCTGGCCGCCCAGGTGTCCGGCAGCCTGAACCTCACGGGACGCACCTCCATTCCCCAGGCCTGCGCCATCCAGAGCGAGGCCTGGGGCAACGTGGCCGTGGACACGGGCCTGGCCCACACGGCGGCCGGCACGGGACGGCCCACGCTCACCGTCAACGGCGCCTCCCCCGAGGAGCTCATCAATCCCCTGGGTCCCTTTGCGCTCTCGGTGCGTGGCCCTTGCATCGACGCCGGTGAATCCCGCACCACGGGCCTGAAGGTGGAACTGGACAGCACGGCCTTCCGGGTCTCGCCGCTGCGCGTCTGGAACCTGCTCCAGGGCCTGGTCGCCGAGCACGACGGGGGCCGGAAGCTCCCCGCAGAACTGCCGGAGGCCCTTCGTGAGCGTGCCTGAGGGGGCCCTCTGGGTCCGCCTGCCACGCTTCATCGGCGACGCGGTGATGATCACCCAGGCCGTGGCGCCCCTGCAGGCCCTGGGCCACGGGCTGGTGGCCTGGGGACCGGCCCCGGTGGTGGAGCTCTTCGAGGGCGCCGCTCCCTATGCCTCTGTGGTGGCCGACCCGGTCGGTAAGCAGGGCGCCTCCGCCATGGCCGGCCTGCTGAAGGGGCACCAGGCCGCGGGCGTGGTGAACCTGCCCCGGAGCCTGCGGGCCACCCTGGCCGCGCGGCAGGCCGGCCTGCCGCTGCGGGTGGGCTGGTCGCCCTGGCTGACGGGCTTCCTGGCCACGCACCGCCTGGACTACGGGCGCCTCGAGGGCCATCAGCTGGACCGCTACCAGAAGCTGCTGAGGATGGCCTTCCCGGCGCTGGACACCTCGGGGCACCTGTCCTTCCGCCCGAGGGCCGCCGCGCAGCTGCAGGCGCAGGAGCTGCTCAAGGCGAGCCTCGGTTCCCGACCCTACGCCGTGCTGGCGTTGGGGGCCATGAGCTGGAACAAGAAGCTGGGCGCCGGGCCCTTCGCCGCGGCGGCCTGCCACCTGCAGGGTCTGGGGCTCCAGGTGGTGCTCCTGGGGGCTCCGGGCGAGGACCAGGTCCACGCCGCCCTGGTGGCGGCCCAGGCCCCGGGCGTGGTGGATCTGTCCGGTCAGGCGCCCCTCTCGGTGGCGGCGGGCATCCTGGCGGGGGCACGCGTCGCCCTGGGCAACGACTCGGCCCTGAGCCACCTGGCGGCGGCCTGCGGTGTGCCCGTGGTCGTGGCTTTCGGCCCCACGGATCCCGCCCTGACCTGTCCCCGCGGACCCTGGGTGCGCGCGGTGCGCGATGAGCGCCTGTCCTGCCTGGTCTGCCAGCGGGGGGACTGCAGGACGGAGGGCCATCCCTGCATGCAAAGCCTGGACGCTGGGCTGATCTGCCGCGCCCTGGACGAAGGACTCGCCGCTTCTCATGCGTGAGGGGCGGGCTGTGGCGGACTAGCCCTTGCTGGCAGAAGCCAGGGCGCCCTGCATCCATGCCACGGTCCGCCGCAGGCCCTCATCGAGCCGGGTGGGGGCCTGCCAGCCGAAGCGCTCCAGGGCCCGGGAGGTATCCAGCTGGCGCCGGGGCTGGCCATCCGGGTAGGCGGGGTTGAATCGGAGCTCCCCTTCGAAGCCCGTGAGGGTCTGGATCTTCAGGGCCAGGTCGCGGATCGTGATCTCCTCGCCGGTGCCGAGGTTGACCGGGTCCCCGCCTTCGTAGCGCGACAGACCCTCGACGATGCCGTGGGCGGCGTCCTCGACGAAGAGGAACTCTCGGCTGGGGCTCCCGGTGCCCCAGAGCTCGACATGATCGTGGCCCTGGGTTTTGGCCTCGATGAACTTGCGGATGAGGGCGGGGATGACGTGGTTGGTGGCCAGGTCCAGATGGTCGCCGGGGCCGTAGAGGTTCACGGGGATGAGGAAGATCCCCCGGGTGCCGTACTCCTGGCGGTAGGCCTGCAGCTGCACCAGCAGGGCCTTCTTGGCGACGCCGTACGGCGCGTTGGTCTCCTCGGGGTAGCCGTTCCAGATGTCGTCCTCGTGGAAGGGCACGGGGCAGAACTTCGGATAGGCGCAGACGGTGCCGAGCACCAGCACCTTCTCGATGGCCTCGGCGCGGCAGGCCTCGATGAGGTGCAGGCCCATGGCCATGTTGGCGAAGAAGAAGGAACCCGGGTGGGCGCGGTTGGCACCGATCCCCCCGACCCGGGCGGCCAGATGCACGACGCCCGAGGGGCGGTGCTCCCGGATGAAGCGGGTCGCGGCGACGGGATCCAGCAAGTCCAGCTCGCTGGAGCGGGGGGCGAGGACCTCGGCACCACGCTCCCGGAGCTCAGCCACGACATGGCGACCCAGGAAGCCGTTGCCGCCGGTCACCCAGATGCGCTTGCCGGGCAGGGGGAAGGTGGTGGGGAGTGTCATGCGGGTGGACCTCGGGGGCAGGAGCGCCGGTCCGCCTGGCTCAGGCAGGACCGTCGGGCGCGATTCCAATAGGATGCCAGACCTCCCGCAGTCCCAGGCCCCCAAGTGTCGAGTGCCGCGGCGCCCGGCCTTCGGCCTAGCGGGGCTCCCGCACGGCGTGGCGCTCGGCCCGGGTGGTCTTTCGGCGGTGGGGCAGGAACGCCATGAGGCGGTCGCGCCAGCGCTGGCCGGGCGTGACTTCGCCAGCCCGGCGCGCCACGACGAACTGGTCGTACCAGAAAATCGCCTTGGTGATCGCGGTGACTTCGAAGCCGGCCCGCGCCAGGATTTCGCGGATGGCGCCCGCGGTGTAGAGGTAAAGGTGGTCTCCGGGCAGGAACATGGGCCAGTCCACCCCCTCCCCCCGGTAGCAGGGGAGCTGGAGGAGGAGCGCCCCGCCCGGTGCGAGGGCGCCGAGCATGGCCTGGGCCGTGGCCAAGGGTGTGCTGAGGTGCTCGAAGAGATCGAAGGCCGCGATGACGTCGTAGCTCCAGCGCGGCAGGTCCACGGCCGGGAAGAAGCCCGGCTGCACATGGGGCAGGTCGAAGCGTTCCCGGGCAAAAGCGCAGGTCTCCGGGCTCACCTCCACGCCGACCACTTCCGCGATCCCATGGCTGCGGCAGTAGGCGAGGAAGCCGCCGTGCGAGCAGCCGATTTCCAGGACCGACTGGCAGGTGGGCTGGTAGCGCCGGAGAATGCGGTACCACACGGGAATGCGGTCGCCGAAATCCTGGCGGGCGCGAACCTCGATGGGGGGCAGGTTCAGCTGGCGGGCCCGGTCATGCCAGTAGGCGTCGAGGTGGTAGTGATCCTGGAGGCCCTCCGTGCTGAGGATCTCCTGCGCGACCTGGGTGCCGCAGCGGAGGCAGCTGAAGTAGGCGGGATGGGGCGAGGGGCCCAGCGCGCCGCCGCACCAGCAGGTGGCCGCGGAGGTGCTCTCCTGCTTCTCAGCAGGTCCGCTGGCCACGGGTCTTCCTCACCGGTAGCCTCCGCGGGGGGCCTCTTCGTGGCCCGCCTTCCGGAGCACCAGCTCCCGCTCGGCCAGGCGGAGGTCGCATTCCACCATCATCCGGGCCAGGGTGGCGACATCGGTGCGGGGCTCCCAGCCGAGCAGCTTGCGGGCCTTGGCGGGGTCACCCTCGAGGTGATCGACCTCGGCGGGCCGGAAGTAGCGGGGATCGGTCTCCACATACTGCTTCCAGTCCAGGTCGAGCTGTTCGAAGACCAGGGCCAGGAAGTCCTGGATGGAGATGGACACGCCCGTGGCCACCACGTAGTCATCGGGCCGCTCCTGCTGGAGCATCCGCCACATGGCTTCCACGTAGTCGCCGGCGAAGCCCCAGTCCCGCTTGGCCTGGGTGTTGCCCAGGAAGAGCTTGTCCTGCAGGCCCAGCTTGATGCGGGTGGCGGCCCGGGTGATCTTGCGGGTGACGAAGGTCTCGCCGCGGCGGGGGCTCTCGTGGTTGAAGAGGATGCCGTTGGCCACGAACATGCCGTAGCTCTCGCGGTGGTTCACGCCCTGGTAGTGGGCATAGACCTTGGCGCAGGCGTAGGGGCTGCGGGGCTCGAAGCGAGTGCCTTCATGCTGGCGGGGCTTGGCGGAGCCGAACATCTCAGAGCTGCCCGCCTGGTAGAGGCGCACCTGGTTCCCGGTGGCGTCCTGGTAGGCCCGCACGGCCTCCAGCAGGCGCAGCACGCCGAGGCCCACGACATCGGCCGTGAACTCCGGCTGGTCGAAGCTCACCCGCACGTGGCTCTGGGCCCCCAGGTTGTAGACCTCGGTGGGCTTGACCTGGTCGAGGAGACGGCGCAGGGCGCCGCCATCCGTGAGGTCGCCGTAGTGAAGATGCAGCTTCGGGGACTGGTGGGGGTCGATGTAGAGGTGGTCAATGCGGTCGGTGTTGAAGTTGGAGGCCCGGCGGATGACGCCGTGGACTTCGTAGCCCTTGGCGAGCAGGAGCTCGGCTAGGTAGCTGCCGTCCTGCCCGGTGATGCCGGTGATGAGGGCGATGGGGGATTGGGGCAAGGGGCACCTGGAAGGTAGAAGGGTCGCGGGTTTGTGTGTAGCGGCCCCAGTATGCCATGGGCCTTCAGGAGGCCGGCCGGGGGACTGCCGGCACTCCTACGAGTGTCGCGGAACCCGGGTGGTCCGCCACGATTGCCGCGCCGGCCCCAACGCGCGTGTCCGGGCCGAGGGTCACCCTCGGACGCACGCAGCTACCTACGCCGAGATCACACCTGTTCCCCAGGGTCACCCAGCCAGCTAGCCGTACGCCAGGGCCCAGGCTGCAGCAGGCACCGAGGCTGCCGTTGTGGGCGATGGAACTCCCCACGTTGAGCAGTGCGTGCTCGCCGACTTTCACATGAGTCTCCAAGACTGCCTGGGCCATGAGGACTGAGCCCTCGCCCACGCTGCAGGCCGGGCCGATGATGGCGCTGGGATGGATCAGGGTGGCGAACCGGAACCCCTTCGAGGCATAGACCTGGGCCACCTTTTCGCGAAGAGATGGCTCGCCGAGGCCCAGTACGATCAGGGCTGACGAGGCGGGTGGAGCCGCGAGGAAGGTCGATTCGTCCTGAACCTCCAGACCCTCTGGATTGAACTCAAGACTTCCGTTGATCACCAGGAAGCCGCGGACCTTCCAGGGCTGCGGACCGGCCGCCTCCATGGCCCGGGCCACCGCCCAGACCTCGAGGGCCGCCCCGCTGCCGCCGACGATCCAGAGATCCTGCATCAGCGTTCCAGGCCTGACGTGATCGCCTGGCAAATGCGGTCGAGGTCCGCGTCCCCCAGGGCGGTGTAGGTGGGCAGGTTGATGCCGGTGTCCCCCAGCTCTTCGGCCACGGGTAGCGGCCGGTCCTGCCGGAAGGACGGATCGGAGTACATCGGAAGCCGGTGCATGGGCGGGAAGAAGGGGCGGGTCTCGATGTGATGTTCTGCCAGGAAGGCCATCAGGGGATCCCGCTTGACCGCGGGAACCCGGATGCAGGAGAGCCAGTGGACGGAACTGGCCCAGGGGGCCTCGCTGGCGAGCTGGAGGCCCAGATGCTCGGCGTGCGGCGCCAGGCGTTCGCGGTAGCCCTGGGCGATCCGCAGGCGGTGCGCGATCAGTTCCTCCGCGCGTTCCAGCTGGGCGCAGCCCAGGGCCGCGGCGAGGTTGGTCAGGCGGTAGTTGTAGCCCACCATTGGGAACCAGTAGCGGCGCTCGGGATCCATGCCCTGGCCGCGGAGCTGGCGGAGGCGGGCGGCCAGGGCATCGTCATCCGTCGTGACCATGCCGCCCTCGCCGGTGGTGAGGATCTTGTTGCCGTAGAAGCTGAAGGTGGCCGCCAGGCCGAGGCCGCCGACCGTCTTCCCCTCTACCTTGGCGCCGTGGGCCTCGGCGGCGTCCTCGATGACCGGGATGCCGTGGCGGCGGCCGATCTCAAGCAGTCTCGCCATGGGGGCGGGGTGCCCGTACAGGTGGACGGCCATGATGGCCTTGGTGCGCGGGGTGATGGCCGCTTCCACCTTGGCCGGGTCCAGGTTCCACGTGATGGCTTCCGAATCCACGAGGACCGGGCGGGCGCCGGTGTAGGTCACGGCATTGGCGGAGGCCACATAGGTGAAGGAGGGGACGATGACCTCGTCCCCGGGGCCGATGCCCATGCCGAGGAGCAGGAGGTGGATGGCCACGGTGCCGTTGGCGCAGGCCAGGGCGTGGCGGACGCCGCAGAACCGGGCGAAGTCGGCCTCGAAGCGGGTGAGGAAGCGGCCGGTGGAGGAGATCCAGCCCTCCTGGATGGCCTGGGAGACATAGGCGAGCTCGTTGCCGCCAAGGTCCGGCTGGGCCACGGGGAGGTGGGGGTGGGTCACGGTGCCGCTCCTGGTTTCAAGGAATGCACGAGGATACGGCCCCCGGCGCCCTCCCGGCAAGCCGCCGGGCTCTGGCTAGAACAGGGGTGGAGCCGCCAGGAGCTGCTGGTCCTCCGCGCTCAGGGCGCGCCCAGCCGTACGGCGGTAGTGGGCCCGGAACAGCTTTGCCGTGCGATCCCAGGAGAATCGGGCCACATTCTCCGTCCCCCGGGCCACCAGCCCCGTCCGCAATTCCGCATCAGTCCAGAGCCGCTTGATGGCCTCTGCCAGGGCGGGCACATCCTCGGCGGGGAAGAGCAGGGCCGCATCGCCGGCCTGGGCCGGGAGTGACGTGGTGGTGGCACAGGCGGCGGCACGGCCCGCCTGGAAGGCCTCCCACAGGGGGAAGCTCGCCGCTTCGAAGCGGCTGGGGATCACGACGCAGCGGCACAGCGCATACAGCGCCTGCAGCGTTTCGTGGTTCACGAAGCCCAGGAACTGGACCTGCCCGGCCAGTCCCAGCTCCCGGATCCGCCGCTCCAGGATCGGGAAATAGTCCCCTTTGCGGCCGGAGGAGACGAAGGGGACGCGGAGCCCGTCCCGGTCCCGCAGCAGGGCCAGCGCCTCCAGCAAGGCGAGGTGGTTCTTGTGCGGCCAGGTCTGCGCGGCGTAGAACACGAAGCCTTCGGGGGGAAGTCCCAGTTCCCGGGCCAGCACCTCCCGGCGGCCGGGGGCCAGGGGCGCGATGGCCGCATTGAAGGGTGCGAGGTTCACCACGGGCACCTTCTCGGGCGGAAGGCCGAACTGCGCCTCCAGGTCCCGCTGCACCCACTCGGAGGCCACCGGCACGAGGGCCGCCTGCCCGCAGAAGGTGCGGTAGAGGGTCTCCCGCCGGTGGATCTCGCTGGCGGTGAAGAGCTCCGGGAGGTGGACGTGCTGGAGGTCGTGGGGGTGGTAGAGACTCGGCACCTTCGTGAGGAAGGCGCTCTGGAGCGGGAAATGGACCAGGTCCATGCCGGCGGCCTCGAGGGTGCCGTCGGATCGCGGAACCTTCACCTCGGCTCGATCCTTGGACGGGAACCAGGACCGGAGCCGATGCCGGAGGGCCCGCTCGAAGGCCTTCAGGGGCGAGGGCTGCTTCACGGCCTGCGTGCTCTGCAGCAGGCGGCAGGCCCCGCCGAGATGGGGTTCCAGCCAGGGCTGCGGGCCGGCGAAGATGAGGAAGTGGTAGACCTCGTCGCCGGGGTCGAGCCGGCTGAGCCCATGGGCCAGACCCAGGATCACGGACTCCACGCCACCGGCCTTGCCGGGATCCAGACGGGCATCGATGGCGATGTTCAGCGTCCCCATGGGCCTCTCCAATCTGCGTGAGGACGCTATCATCCCATGTCCTCAGCCCCGCCACCGATGCTCCGATTCCGGGAAACCAGCCGCCCATGCCCGTTCCGTTCCAGCTCCTGATGCCCTCCTACAACCAGGCCCACTTCATCCGCGAAGCGGTGGAGAGCGTGCTGAAGCAGGAGGACCCCGACTGGGAGCTCTGGATCCTCGACAACTCATCGGATGAGACGCCACAGGTGATGGAGGCCTTCACCGATCCCCGGATCCACTTCATCCACGAGCCGCGGCGCATGGACCCCGGCACCTGCCTGAACCTGATGCTGGACAAGGCCAAGGGCAGGGGACGGGACTTCTCCTACATCCACACCGACAACCGGCTGCTGCCCTGTTTCGTCGGGGATCATCGCCTGGCGCTGGCCCAGCACCCCTTGAGCCTGGCGGCCTGCGACTACTGGGAGATGGACGAGCAGGGCCGGCGGACCAAGGTGCGGCGTCGGCCCGAGCCCTTCCCCCTGGGGCGCCTGTTCAGCGTGGATTCCATCGGCGTGCCCTTCGCCGCGACCCTCGAGTTGGCGGAGCGACTGGGCGGGTTCTCCTCCGATGACCTCGCCGACGACGTGCTGTTCGTGTTGCGGGCGGATGCCATCGGCCCGAGGGTCCATCTGCACAAGCCGCAGATGGAGTACCGCGTGCATGGGGGGTCGAGGTTCCTCTCGGGTGGGCACCTCCGCGTCCACCGCGCCATCCACAAGAGCGTGCTCAAGGCCTATGCCGAGCGCCCGGCGGGCGTGGCTGATCCCTTCGCAGGGGGCTTCGAGCGCGCCCGGGCCTTCACCGACCGGGCCGCCCGCATGGCCCAGACCCACCTGGCCCTCGGGACGGACCCCGAACCCGGCGTCTGGATCGAAGGCACCGGACCGGCCTCCTTCTGGCTCGCCTGGGCCTTCGGGGACGCCGGCGCCCCCGTCGCCGGGTTCATCGGGCAGGAGTTTGAATCCCTGTTGGGGGTCCCCGTCCAGCCCGCGGCGCCTGAGGGGGCGCGGTTGGTCCGGCCGAGGCTGAGGGGCGCCGCGGGTCTGGAGCAGGCCGTCCGCTGGCTGCTCCAGGGCCTGCCGCCGCTCGACCATGCCCTGAAGCGGCTGCCCGGGGACGTGATGGCGGGTCTCCTCGTGCCCTTCCAGCTGCAGGAACCCGGGGCCACCCGCGTGAAGATCCGGGGTGAGGGCCCCCTGGCCGCCTACCTCGCCTATGCGGCCGAGTATCTGGGCGCCCTGCAGGTGGCGGGCTTCGCTGGGCCCAGTCCCTGGCCGCAGCTGCCCTCCTTCTCGACGGAGGACGTCACCACCTGGGATCTGGACCGGCCCGCCTGAGCTTCCGTCGGAAAAGTCGATGACGGCCGAGGGCGGTCCAGGCCACCATGGCTGGATGCTCTTCGATTCACCCTCCTCCTTCGGCCGGGCCTTCCGCATCGTCACCTTCGGCGAGAGCCACGGGGCCGCCGTGGGCGTCGTCATGGATGGCGTGAAGCCCGGGCTGCCCTTCGATCTGGCGGCCATCCAGCAGGAGATGGACCGGCGGCGGCCAGGGCAGTCGGACCTGGTGACCCCCCGCAGCGAGGGGGACCGGGTGCAGGTCCTGAGCGGCGTCTTCGAGGGGCGGACCACGGGCCACCCCATCGCGATGGTGGTCTTCAACGAGAACCAGAAGAGCGGCGACTACAAGGCCATCTCTGACCTGTTCCGGCCGGGCCACGCGGACCTGACCTACGACCGCAAGTACGGCATCCGCGATCCCCGGGGAGGGGGGCGCAGCAGCGGGCGGGAAACGCTCTCCCGCGTGGCCGCTGGCGCCTGGGCCAAGCAGCAGCTGGCGACTTTGGGCGTGACCGTGCGCGGCTTCAACCGGGAGATCGCGGGCATCGAAGGAAGGACCATTGACTGGAGCTTCGTGGAGAAGAATCCCCTGCGGGTGGCGGACCCATCCGCCTTCGAGGCCCAGAAGGCGGCCGTGGAGGCCGCCCGGGCCGAGGGCGACAGCGTGGGCGGCGTCTGCGAGGTGTGGCTCGAGGGGCTGCCCATCGGGTTGGGTGATCCGGCTTTCGGCAAGCTGGATGGCCTGCTGGCCCTGGCCTGCATGTCCATCGGGGCGGTGAAGGGCGTCGAGCTGGGCGCAGGCTTCGCCAGCGCGCGGCGGCGGGGCAGCGAGAACAACGACCCGCTGGGGCCGGAAGGCCCGGAGAAGAACGACGCCGGGGGCACCCTGGGTGGCATCAGCACCGGGGCGCCGGTGGTGGTGCGCCTGGCCGTGAAGCCCACCAGCTCCATCTCGAAGAGCCAGCGCACCATCGACCGCGAAGGCCACGCGGCGGACATCATCACCCACGGGCGCCACGACCCCTGCATCGCGCCCCGCATCGTACCCGTGGCCGAGGCCATGTGCGCCCTGGTGGTCTATGACGCCTGGCTGACCCAGCAGGAACTGCGGGAGGACAACCTGCCCGGCCTGGGGGAATGGGACTGGGAGGCCATCGAGGCTCTGGTTCAGCCCCTGCGCGGAAATCGGATGTGATGACCGCCACTTTCGCGGGGGCATGACGAAGCGATGACGGAGCCGCCCCATCCCGAACCGATGATGAGATCCGATATGGAACCCGTCCTCATCAGCTTTCATGCGCCTGTCCACGACCTGGACCTGGTGGCGCAGCATGTGGTCAGGGACGGTCTTCCGACCCACCTGAGGGACTGGCAGAAGCGTTCCGGCGCCCGGGAGATCGTCTACCTAGCCACCTGCCAGCGGGTGCTCTGGATGGTGTGGGGGGGCGAGGCCGGGGCCATCGATCCCGGTCCCGGGTTCCGCCGCTACGAGGGCGAAGAGGCCTGGGCGCACCTGCTGGCCATGTCGGCCGGCCTGGAATCCGCCAACCTGGGGGATCGCGAGATCCCGGGCCAGCTGAAGGATGCCCTGGTGCAGGCCCGGCAGGTGGGCGTGGCCGGAGACGAGGCCCAGACAGTCGTGGAGGACATCATCCGCGAAGGGCAGCGCCTGCGCGCGCGACTCGGGCTCGCGGACGGCAATGTCAGCGTCGCCACGGTGGCCCTGAAGCACCTGACCGAGGGGCTGCCCCCGGATGCCTCCGTGGCCCTCGTGGGTGTGGGCCCCATGACCCAGTACCTGGCGGAGCGTCTGCCGGAACGCGGCTTCCGGGTGGCCGTGGCCAACCGGACCCGCAGCAAGGCCCACGATCTGGCGGATCCCCTGGGCCTTCCCATCGTGGATCTGGCGCAGCTCCAGCATGATCCGGCGGGCTTCGATGCCATCGTCACGGCCACCGCCGCCCCGGAACCCCTGTTCACCCTGGATGCCTGGCAGTCCCTGAAGCGGCCCATCCTGCGGATTCTGGACCTGGCCCTGCCGCCGGACTCCGAGCCCGGACTGGAGCAGCTCCCCTGGGTGCATCGGATCGACCTCAACGCCTTCCTGGCCCAGACCACCACGGCCCGGGCCCAGCGGGCCGAGGCGGCCCTCAAGGCGGAACCCTACCTGGTGGGCGCCGCTGGCCGGCTGCGGCACCGGGCCGTGGCCCGGGCCCGCAAGCGCCACCTGGTCTCAGCCCAGGAACGGCTGGATGCGGCCTGGGGCGCCCTGGAAGAGGAAGTGAAGACCCTCGAGGATTCCATGGCGGGCCTGGACGAGGCCCAGCGCGAGGCCCTCAAGGAGATCCTGAATCGGGGCCGCACGCTGGCCTTCCGGGCCCTCATCCAGACCCAACCCAAGCCCAATGCAGACGGAGAGGCGGTCAATCCATGAGCAGGAAGCACGTCACAGTCGCCACGCGGGGATCCGCTCTGGCCGTGGGTCAGGCCGAGCCCATGGTGCGGTTCCTCGAGGCCCGGGGCTATGAAGTCTCCTGGCGCAAGTTCTCCACCTCCGGCGACCAGTGGCTGCAGGGCCCCCTCGACAAGCAGGTGGGCGGCGGCTTCTTCACCAAGGAACTGGAGGACGCCATGGCCGCGGGCGCCGCGGACCTGCTCATCCACAGCCTCAAGGACGTGTCCCTGGAGCGCCCGGCGGGCATTGTCCCGGCCTGCATCCCCCTCCGCGAGGACCCCTCGGACTGGATGGTGATCCGTCCGGATGCCCCCGAGGATCTGGTCATCGGCACCAGCGCCGTGCGCCGCGAGCGTGTGCTCAGCCAGCTCTTCCCCAGGGCCCGCTTCACCTGGATCCGCGGCAACGTGCAGACGCGCCTGCAGCGCGTGCGGGACGGCGTCCTCCGGGACGAGCCCGTGCACGCCACCCTGCTGGCGGCCGCGGGCCTGAAGCGGCTCGGGCTGGATCTCTCGGGGCTCACTGTGCGTCCGCTGACGCCGGAGGAGCTGCCCTCCGCGCCGGGGCAGGGGGCCCTGCTGGCCGAGGCGAGGGCGGACCGTCCAGACCTCATCGAGGCGCTCTCGGACATGCATGACGCCATGACGGCCCGCTGCGTCACCCTGGAGCGCCAGGTACTGGCCGGCATCGGGGGCGGATGTCAGCAGCCCCTGGGTGCCCTGGCCACACCCCAGGCCGACGGGACCCTGCTGCTCCAGGCGGCCTATGCCCCGGACGGCGACCTCCGCCGGGCCGAGGCTCGCGGCACGGACGACAAGGTCCTGCTGGCGGCGGTCCTCAAGGGCATCGGCCTGTCATGACACCCGCCTCCCACCATCCCCGCTTGGCGCTCGCCCGGCCCGCCCAGCATCCGCTGGCGGACATCGTGCGCAAGGCCGGTTGGCGGCCGGTCCCCTATTCCTTCACCTCCCTGCGCGTCACCGGCGCGGCCCCACCCATGCTGCTGAACCGTGTCCAGGCTCTGCTGATCCTGAGCCCTTCCGGGGCCAAGGTGGCGGCACCGGTCCTTCCCGCGGGGATGACCTGCCTGGTTCAGGGGGCCGGCACGGCCGACGCCCTGGGGCGCGAGGACCTGGATGTCCAGCTTCCCGTCGAGGCCCGGGCCGAGGCCTTGTGGGAGCTGTTGCAGAGGCGCTTCCCGCAGGGTGGAGAGTTCATCCTGGTCCGCGGCGAGCGCAGCCGTGAATACCTGGAAGTGGCCGCGCGGGGCTCCGCCTGGCGCCTCCACCCCTGGGTCACCCACCGCGAGGCGGCCCGGGAACCCTTCCCGGCCCTGCCGAAGGTGGAGGGTGTCCTGGCCCTGAGCCCCACCCAGGCCGAGATCCTCGCACCGCTCTCGCAGGGCGTGCAGCGCTTCGCCTGGGGCGAGGCCACGGCCGAGGCCTTCGCCCGGGCCGGCGCCCCGGTCGACGCGTACTGTGAACCGAAGCCCAGCCTTCTGTGGGCCATGCTCGCCCAGCACCTGGCATCTCAAGAGAACCCGAAGGAGGAGTCCCCATGCTGAACCGCTCCCGCCGCCTCCGCACCAGCGCCGCCATGCGCAACCTGGTGGCCGAGACCGATCTCCGGCCCCGGCATCTCATCCAGCCCTACTTCGTGCAGCCCCAGGCGGGTCGAAGCGAGATCTCCAGCCTGCCGGGCATCGACCGGGCCGGCGTCGAGGAGACCGTCCGCCAGGTGGAGAAGGACCTGAAGAAGGGCCTCGCCAGCGTGCTGCTCTTCGGCGTGCCCGATGCTGAATCCAAGACTCCGGACGGCCGCTACGCCTGCGACCACACCGGCGTGGTGCCCGTGGCCGTGCGGGCCCTGAAGAAGGCCTTCGGCTCCGACCTCATCGTCATGACCGACGTCTGCCTCTGCGGCTGCACCAGCCATGGCCACTGCGGCGTGGTGGACGAGAACGGCGTGGTGAGGAACGACGAGACCCTGCCCATCCTCGCCGAGATGGCCCTGCGCCACGCCGAGGCCGGCGCGGACGTGGCCGCCCCCAGCGACATGATGGACGGCCGCGTGTCGGCCATCCGCGACGTGCTCGATGCGAACGGTTTCACCCAGACCAGCATCCTGAGCTACGCCATCAAGCATGCGGGCGCCTACTACGGGCCCTTCCGCGAGGCTGCCGACAGCAGCCCCAAATTCGGTGACCGCAAGACCTACCAGATGGATCCCCGCAATGCCCGCGAGGGCCTGAACGATGCGCTGCTCGACGTGGACGAGGGTGCGGACATGCTCATGGTGAAGCCGGCCCTGCCGAACCTCGACCTCATCTGGCGTCTCCGCGAAGCCCAGTTGGCGCCCATCTGCGCCTACCATGTGTCCAGCGAGTTCAGCAGCGTGAAGGCGGCGGATCGCCTGGGCTGGGTGAACGGCGACCAGCTGATGTACGAGCACCTCATCGCCATCCGGCGCGCCGGCGCCGACATGATCGTCACCTACGCCGGTCGCGAGGCCGTCGAAAAGGGTTGGATCTCCTGAATTTGAAACCGCAGATGACGCAGATGGCGCAGATAAATCAGCCATCTTCATCTGCGAAATCGGCGTCATCTGCGGTTAATCCTTTTGAGGTTTTCATGAGCAACGAATCCATGTTTCAAGAAGCGCTCACCCACTTCCCCGGAGGCGTCTCCAGCCCGGTGCGGGCCTTCCGGGCGGTGGGCGGCACGCCGAAGTTCTTCAAGAAGGCCAGTGGCGCCTGGTTCGAAGACGAGGACGGCCAGCGCTTCCTCGACCTCTGCATGTCCTGGGGCCCCCTCATCCTGGGGCACGCCCACCCTGACATCCTGGCCGCGGTGAACGAGGCCATGCAGGAGGGCCTCACCTTCGGCGCCCCCAGCCGCCGCGAGCTGGCGCTGGCCCGTCGCATCAAGGAGATGGTGCCCTTCATCGAGAAGATGCGCTTCGTGTCTTCGGGTACCGAAGCCGTCATGTCGGCCCTGCGTGCCGCCCGCGGCTTCACGGGCCGCGAGCGCATTCTGAAGTTCGAAGGCTGCTACCACGGCCACAGTGATGGACTGCTGGTGAAGGCCGGCTCCGGCCTCGTCACCTTCGGCGCCCCCACCAGCGCCGGCGTGCCCAAGGCCATCGCCGAGCTGACTTCCGTCGTGACGCTCGATGACCTGGAGACCCTGGAGCGCACCTTTGCCGAGATCGGGAACGAGCTCGCCGCGGCCATCATCGAACCCATCCCCGCCAACAACGGCCTGCTGCTGCAGCGTCCCGAGTTCCTCAAGCGGCTCCGCGAGCTCTGCACGAAGCACGGCGTGGTCCTCATCTTCGACGAAGTCATCAGCGGTTTCCGCGTGGCTCCGGGCGGTGCGGCCGAGCGCCTGGGCATCACGCCGGACATGGGCACCTACGGCAAGATCATCGGCGGCGGCATGCCCGTGGGCCTCTACGGCGGCCGCAAGGACATCATGGGCGTGGTCGCGCCCGACGGCCCGGTCTACCAGGCCGGCACGCTGTCCGGCAATCCCGTGGCCATGGCCGCGGGTCTCGCCACCATGGAAAAGCTCACCCCGGCCTTCTACGCGGGCCTGGAAGCCAATGCCGAGAAGTGGGCCGCGGCCTTCGAGACCATCCCCGGCCTCCACTGCCCCCGCTACGGCAGCCTGCTCTGGCCCCTGTTCCAGGATGGCGTCCGCCGCAGTGATGCCGTGAAGGGCGAGGCCATCGGCACCTTCAACCGCCTCCACAAGGCGCTGCTGGGCCAGGGCGTCTATCTGCCCCCCAGTGGCTACGAAGTGGCCTTCCTCGGTTCCGCCCACGGCGAGCCCGAGCTGGCCCACTTCAAGCAGGCCGTGGCTGCTGTGGCCAAGGACTTTGTTTGAAACCGCAGATGGCGCAGATGCTGACGCGCCAACCTTGATTCCTTTCATCTGCGAAATCTGCGCCATCTGCGGTTAAAGATCTGGAGTTCCCATGCAGCCCCTTCTTCATGTGCTCAACGGCAACACCCTCGACAAGCCCCCGGTCTGGTTCATGCGCCAGGCGGGGCGCTTCCTGCCGGAGTACCGCGAGGTGCGGGCCAAGGTCACCTTCGAGCAGCTGCTCAACGACTCAGACCTGGCGGCGGAAGTGACGCTGCAGCCCATCCGCCGCTTTCCGCAGATCGACGGCGCCATCATCTTCAGCGACATCCTCGTGATCCTGGATGCGCTGGGTTGCGAAGTCACCATTCCCGAAGGCGGGCCCCGCATCGGCAAGACGCTGGACCAGATCGACATCAACCGGCCCCTCGACGAGAAGGTCTTCGAGCCGGTCTGCAACGCCATCCGCAAGGTGAAGGCGGCTCTGCCGCCCAAGGTGACCATGCTGGGCTTCGCGGGCGCGCCCTGGACCCTTCTGGCCTACGGCATCGAAGGGAAGGGCAGCAAGAGCTGGGCGAAGGCGAAGGCCTTCATCCACCAGAATCCCGTACTGGCCCAGAAGTGGATGGACAAGCTGGCGGACGCCGCCGCCCGCCTGCTGAATCTGCACATCGAGGCCGGTGCCCAGGGCGTGCAGCTCTTCGACACCTGGGCGGGCGAATTGGATGCGGACGACTACGCGACCTTCGCGCTGCCCTCCGTGAAGCGCACCCTGTCTCAGGTGACCGCGGCACCGACCCTCTTCTTCGCCCGCACAGGCTACCTGCCGGATTCCTTGAACGATCTGCCCTGCAAGGGGCTGGCGGTGCCCTGGCAGGTGCCCATCTCCGAGGCCCGGCGCCGCTTTCCCAAGATGGTGCTCCAGGGCAACCTCGATCCCGTCGCATTGTTGGCCGGCAAGGAAACCGCCACCCGGAAGGCCCGCGCCATCGTGGACGCCATGAAGGGGCACCCCCACGTCTTCAACCTCGGCCACGGCCTGACGCCCGAAACCGACCCCGCCGTGGTGGGGGCTGTGCTTGATGAGGTGAAGGCATGAACCAGCTCGCCGATCTCATCCGCCGCTATGACCGGCCCGGGCCCCGCTACACGGGCTACCCCATGCCGCCGGCCTGGAGCGACGACTTCCCGGAGCCCGAGATCCTCGCGGCCCTGGATCGTGCCGACGCCCGCAAGGACGAGGCCCTGTCGCTCTACCTGCACATCCCCTTCTGCCCCCGGCGCTGCGCCTATTGCGGCTGCAACGTGGTGGTGAGCCCCCAGTACGACCCCGTGGAGGCCTACCTCGAGGCCGTCACCAAGGAACTCGATCTGGTCTGCTCCCACCTGAAGGACCGCCGCAAGGCCCTGCAGCTGCACTGGGGCGGCGGCACGCCCACCTACCTGAACGCGGCCGATCTCAAGCGCACCTTCCAGCTCTTCAAGGACCGCTTCGAGTTCCTGCCGGGCGCGGAGATCGCCATCGAGGTGGATCCCACGTATCTGGAACCGGATCAGCTGCCCGCGCTGCGCGAGCTGGGCTTCAACCGCGTCTCCTTCGGCGTGCAGGACCTGGACGAGAACGTGCAGGCCCTCATCACCCGGGGCCAGACCTGGGAGCACACCCTCACGGCCATGCGCCAGTGCCGGGAGCTGGGCTTCGAGGGCGTGAACCTGGACCTGGTCTACGGCCTGCCGGGCCAGACCATGGACACCTTCCGCCGCACGCTGGAATCCACCCTGGAGCTGTCGCCGGACCGCATGGCCATCTACGGCTTCGCCTACCTGCCCAGCATCATGCCCTTCCAGCGCAGCATCCCCGCCGAGACCCTGCCCTCGCCGGAGTTACGGCTGGACCTGCTGCTCATGGCCTCCGACATCCTCGAGAAATCCGGCTACGTGCCCATCGGCATGGATCACTTCGCCCATCCCGATGACCCCATGGCCAAGGCCGTGCAGGAGGGGAAGCTCATCCGCAACTTCATGGGCTACGCCGTGAAGGCGGGCTCGGACCTGCTGGGCTTCGGCCCCAGCGCCATCTCCAACGTGGCGGGTGTCTACGCCCAGAACGAGAAGATCCTCTCCAAGTGGGAACACAGCATCCGGGATGGCCATCTGGCCATCCACAAGGGGCACCGCCTCTCAGAGGACGACGAGCTGCGCCGCTGGGTGATCCATCACCTCATGGGGCACTTCGAGCTGCGCTGGTCGGAGCTGCAGGAGAAGTTCGGCGTGGACGGGCCCGTCCTCTTCGCGGATGCGGTCGTGCAGCTGCTGGAGGAAGTCCCCCAGGGCACCGTGGAGGTGCGCCCCGAGGGCATCTTCATCACCCACCTGGGCCGGCGCTTCGTGCGCAACCTGGTGCAGCCCTTCGACGCCTACCTGGCCAAGCTCAGCGCCAAGACGCCTTTTTCCAGGACCGTATAAGCCGGTCCATTGAATAGCTGACCCAAAGGCCTACATTGGAGGTGTGGAGACCCGCCCGTTGGGACCAGGGCTCCCAGCTGCGGCCCCATCGGTGGTCTCCGCGAACCAGCCTGGCGAGCCAGGCGATGTCGCGGAGGGTTCCATGTCTCGGACTCTGTTCCTCCTGCTTCCGGCCCTGGTGCTCACGGCCCAGGATTCGGCCGTCCCGGGCGCCACGGAGGTGCGCCCCGGGGTCTTTGTGCTGCGCGGCGCCCCTGACAGTCAGACCTGTGCAGCCATCAAGAAACAGCACATCACGCACGTGATCGACCTGCGCCGGGACGGGGAAACCAACCTGAACTGCGAATCGGAGTCGGTCCGCATGCAGGAGCTGGGCGTGCAGTACGTGCGGTACGCCATCGGGAAGGCACCGCCGGCAGGAGACTTCGACTTCCTGCGGACCCTCCTCCGGGATCTGCCTCGGGGGGCCAAGGTGCTGCTCCACTGCAGCAACGGCAACCGGGCCGCGGCCGCGATCTGCCCCTGGCTGGTCCTCGACAAGGGCATGCCCGTGGAAGAGGCGCTGCGGATCGCGAAACTCGCGGGCCTGCAACTGCCCGAGACCGAGGCGGCCGTGCGTGGCTACATCGGGAGCAGGGCGAAGGCCTAGAGTTTCAAGGGGGACAGGACCATCCAGACCCCCACGACCAGTGTGAAGGCCAGGGCCAGGACCAGGCTCATCCACACAAGGCGGGCCTGGATCCCCGGCAGGCTCGAGGCGAGGCTCCGGCATCGGCGGAACGGGGCGAGGGCTCCCACGCCGAGGCCGGCGATGGTGCCGCCGAGCAGCGTTCCATAGATCGGGTAGCCCACGAACCCGTATTCCCGCTGGAGCAGGCAGAAGGGGCAGTGGTGGGTCGGCAGCTCGTAGATGTAGAGGCAGAAGAAGGAGAGCAGGGCGGCCACCGCCACACCGAGGAAGGCGAGGCTGAACAGGGAGAAGGCGGCCGCGCCTCGCCTCGTGCGCAGGAAGGCCCCCCCGCCCGCCAGCAGGGCCGCGAAGGTGGCCCAGAAGACCGGCCGCATGAGGCCGGGAGACAGGCTCGCCAGCTCGGAGGCGAAGCCCTGGCGCCCCTGGCCGAAGAGGCTCCCGCAGCACGAGGTCATCACATCGGCTTTCAGGCCCAGGAGGTAGCTGGTCTGGAGCCAGGTCTCCGCCAGGACCAGCGGCACGATGACCAGGAGCAGCGCGTACTTGGGGCGGATGAGGGGATAGTCGTGCCCCTGGGTGTCCGCCCGCTGGAGGATCAGCCAGACCCCGGCGACCAGGCAGGTGGCGATCTTCACCAGAAGGGTCGGATAGCCGTAGCCGTTCACCGCCAGGGAACCGGCCGCGCACATGGCCCCCACGAACTGGGTATGCAGGCCGTCCGCCGTGTAGATGAAGAGGAAGAGCGAGAGGATCTGGATCGCGAGGGCGGTGGTGACCAGGGTCGAGACCAGGTAGGTCCTGCGTTCCAGGTCGAGCTGACCCTCGCTGCCGCTCTGCAGGTCCCACCCGCGGAGGATCCGCAGGCCCTGCCAGCCTGCGGCCACGAGCAGCAGGCTGACCATGCCCGAGGCGAGCAGGAGCGCGAGGATGCCCGGGTGCTGGATCATGCGCGGGCCACGATCCGCCCATCGCGCATCTCCACCACGCGGTCCGCCAGGGGGGAGTCGTACACGATCGGATCGTGGCTGGTGATGAGGAGGGTCTTGCCCGCGGCCTTGAACTGGCCCATGAGGGCCATGAAGTCCTCCGAGAGGCGGGAGTCGAGGTGGGCGGTGGGTTCGTCGGCGATGATCACGAGGGGATCGTTGATGAGGGCCCGGGCGATGGCCACGCGCTGGGCCTCGCCTCCGGAGAGACGATCGACGGAGGCGCGCAGGTGCCGGGCCAGTCCCAGGCCCTCCAGCCGCTGGATGGCGCGGGCCTCCAGCTGGTCGTGGTCACCACCCGCGGGATAGGTCGGGAGCAGGACGTTCTCGAGCACGGAGATGCCGCGGATCAGGTTGAACTGCTGGAAGATGAACCCGAAGGTCCGCCGGCGGATGGCCGTGAGGAAGCGCTCGGGAAGGCTGGTGATCTCGAGGGAGTCTCCTTCGGAGTGGCCGGGCAGCGTCCCGGCCGGAAGACCATGGAGGTGGATGCGTCCGGAAGTGGGGCGGGCCATGCAGCCGATCAGGGTCAGGAGGGTCGTCTTGCCGGACCCGCTGGGGCCCTTGAGCACGGTGAGCCCACCCCCGGAGATGGTGAGGCTGACGTCGTCCACCGCGGTGAACGGCGTGGCCAATCCGGCCGCGTAGGTCTTGGTGACGCCCGACAGCTCGATCATCAGGACCTCATCGCCGCGTCCGGGTCCACCGTGGCGGCCCGCCAGATGGGCACCAGGGTGGCCGCGGTGTAGGGCAGCACGGTGAGGAAGAACAGGACCGTGAGCTGGTAGGCGTCGAGGGCGGGCAGCAGCCGGTAGCGCGGGAAGAGCACGGACCAGCCCTTCAGCGCGTGCTCAAAGAGGGAGGCGGAGAAGAAGAAGACGTGGGCATAGCCCAGCAGGACGCCGCTCAGGAAAGCGGTCAGCGAAATCACGGCCCCCTCCCAGACCTTCAAGAGCAGCACGTCAGCGCTCTCCCAGCCGATGGATTTGAGGATGCCGATCTCCCTGCGTTCTTCGGCCGAGAGGCCCGTGGCCTTGTCCCAGGCGAAGATGATGAAAGCCAGGATCGCCGAAGCCAGCACCACGACCATGAGGCCGCCCCGCCAGTCGAAGATGGCCTCGTAGGTCCGGAGGATCTCGGATTTCAGGATGGGTCGCGTATCGGGGAACCGCTCGACGATCTTGGCGGCGATGGTGGGCAGCTCCCGCGGATTTCCCGCGGTGATCGCGAGGTCGGTGGCGAGGCCCTCGGGGAAGTTGAAGAGGGCCCGGACATCCCCGGGTGACATGAGGACCAGGTCCGAGGACACCAGCTCCGAGTCTTCCGGCAGGACCTTCTGGACCGCATAGAGGCTCGGCAGCCCTGCGTAGCTGCGCAGGCTGATGAGGTCGCCCTCCTTCACCCTCATGCTGCGGGCGACGCCCTGGCCGATCCACACCGCGTCGGCCGCCAGGGCCGGGTCCCCGGTGGCCATGACCGTGAGGTTCCCGCCGTAGACCGGATCATAGTAGTAGCCCCACAGCCTGGGCTGGACTTCCTCAACGCCGCGGATGGCGCGGATGGCCTCGGCCTGGATCACGGGGATGGGGTCGTGGCGGCCGGCGACCATGCGCTGCACCACCATGTCCGGTGCCTGCACCAGGAGCTCCCGCGCCTCGCGCTTGAGGGCCTGGACGAAGAAGATCAGCGAGGCGATGACGAACACGACCAGCGTGTAGACGCCAAGCAGGGCCAGATTCCGTCCCTTCCGCCGCAACAGCGAGGAGAGGGCGAAATCAAGGATGTTCCGATACCGCTGGAGAGGTGCGCGCATGGGGACTCGGGAAGGTCGGCGGAGCCACGAGGGAACCGGAGGGGAAGTGGTCCAGCCCCATGGGGTGGTCCTGGAAGGCGGCATGCCGGTCGGCCATGGCGGGATGCCGGGTATAGCGGGCTTCGGTGAAGAGGCAGAGATCCGTGAGGCCGAGGCTGCGCACCAGGACGGCGCTGGCCTGGCGCTGCCGCGCGGCGGGACCGGCCTGGGCCTTCGCATGGAGGAGCATGCCGAGGAACAACGCCGCTTGGACGCCGATCAGGGACAGGCAAAGGGTGGATTTGCGCATGGGCGGTAGGGCCATCGGGAACGGTCCCTCACAGGATAGCCGTCACTCCAGGGATTTCAGGGTGTCGGGCGTGACCTCCCGGAAGGTCAGGACCCTCACGCCGTGGTGGTCCCTGAGGAAGTCCCGCGCCGCGGACTCGGTGCCGAAGGGGACCAGTTCCCTGCCCATGGGGCCCATGACGTCACTGCCGATCACGAAGAAGGCCTGGCGCCCGTCGACGTGCTTCAGGCCGTAGTAGTCCTTCACCAGGATGAGGGTGATGTCCCCGACATTCCGCTTCGCCGCGTAGCGCTTCAGATCGAGCAGGTAGGTGAAAAGGTCCTTGGGGCCATCGAACCAGGCCTGGGCCCCATCCTTGAAGGAGATGACCGCGGCCCAGTCGGGGAAATTGGCCACATACATGCCGCAGACGGCGCAGTTCCCCTTGGGGACCGGTCCCTTGGCTTTCTGCGTGGGCTTGGGTCCCGCCCATAGCCCCAAGGGCAGTCCGGTCAGCAGGAGGGCCAGAAGCGTGCACCTGAGTCGGATCTTCATGGGTTCCTTTGGGCGTTCCCATGGATTCTATCCAGCTCCGGGGGCGCAGCGGGCGTGAGACGGGAGGCAGGAGCCGGGAGGAATCCGCTCTGATCAGGGCTTTCACCTACTCGCTGCGAGGGGAACCCTGTATTTCCCCTCCTGAAAGACCCTAGTCAAGACCTGCCCATCATCGTTAGGCTGTGACCTCAAGCTCACTCGGACCGAGGAAGACCATGGCCGCGGAACAGAAACACAGGCTGGTCATCGCGGAGGACCACACGATCCTCCGTGAGGGGCTGAAAGCGCTGCTGGCTGCCCGGCCGGAACTGGAAGTGGTCGGGGAGGCCACGGATGGCCGGGACGCGATCCGCTGCGCCGAGGAACTGACGCCCGACCTGATGCTGCTGGATCTCTCCATGCCCCGCTCCAACGGGCTGGAGGCCTTGAAGGAGATCAAGCGGCTCAGCCCGAACACGAAGGTCCTGGTGCTCACGGTCCACAAGACCGAGGACTACGTCTTCACCGCCCTTCAGAACGGCGCGGATGGTTACGTGCTGAAGGACTCCTCCTCTTCCGAGCTGACCATGGCCGTGCGCAGCGTCCTGAACGGAGAGCGCTACCTCAGCCCCGCGATCGCCACCACGGTGGTGTCCGGCTACCTCAGCTCCAAGGACGGCATCTCCCTGAAACCCGGCTTCGACGATCTGTCGAGCCGAGAGCGGGAGGTGCTGAAGCTCATTGCGGAGGGCTACCGCACCAAGGACATCGCCGAGTACCTCTGCATCAGTCCGAAGACGGTGGAGAAGCACCGCGCGAACCTGATGGACCGGCTCAACCTGCACTCCGTGTCCGCCCTGACGGCCTATGCCATCGAAAAGGGCTTGGTCACGAAGTAGATTCCTCCGGCAGGGGCCACCGGGCGATGACCATCGTGCCCTCGCCCGGGGACGACGTGAGGATGAGGGAGCCGCCGAAGAGTTCGGCCCGCTCCCGCATGGAGGCGAGTCCGAACCCGCCGGCGGAAGTGTGCCGGCGCACTTCTCCCGGATTGAAGCCCACGCCGTTGTCCCCCACCACGAGCTGGAGGTCGCCCAGCACTTGCCGCAAGGCCACGGTGACCCTCGTGGCCTGGCTGTACTTGGCCGCGTTGTTCATGGCCTCCTGCATGATCCGGAAGATGTTCGTCTTGAGGATCTCGGGAACTTCGAACTCCTCGACCTCGATCAGGCGCTCCACGTCCATGTGGGGATAGGTGGTCTGGAATTCCCGGGTGAACCAGGCGATGGTGGCGAGGAGCCCGAGATCATCGAGGGTCGTCGGCCGCAGGGCCATGGAAATGCGCCGGACCTCTTCCACCGAGGACTGGATCACGGGGACCACGGCCCGGAGGCTCCTGGTCTGCGGGCTTTCGGGGCCGGAGGCGGCCTGCTCGTCGAGGGCCCGTTCCACCATGAACTTCACGGCGCTCAGGGACTGGCCGATGCTGTCGTGGAGTTCCCGCGCCACGCGCTGGCGCTCGCTTTCCTGCGCGGACATGAGCCGGGCGGAGAGGCGGTGCAGGGTCTCGCGGGAATCCCTCAGGGCCTGTTCGGCCTTGTGGCGCTCTGTGATGTCCTGGATGTTCCCGAGGAGGGCGAACTCCCCCCCGTACCGGATCAGAGCCGTCCTGCCGCTGATCCAGCGGGTTTCGCCGCCCGAGTGGAGGATGCGGCATTCGTAGTCCTGGGAGGCGCCGGTGCCGGCCAGGCGCCGCCGCCACATCTCCCGCACCATGGCCCAGTCCTCGGGGTGGATGATGTCGGCCACGTCCATGGCCGCGAGGTCGGGCTGGGACCGGCCCACCATCTGGAAGAACCGCTGGTTGGCGAACTCCAGGCGTCCGTTCCGGTAGATGAAGATCCCCGTGGGCGAGTTCTCGACGACGGTGCTGTACTTCTCCTCGGAATCCCTGATGGCGGCCTCGGCCGATTTCCGTTCTGTGATGTCCATGAAGGTGTAGACGAACCCGGCCACGGATCCGTCGCCGCGCCAGATGGTCGAGCAGGTCAGGTAGGCGGGAAAGGAGGAGCCATCGCGGCGGATCGCCTTCACCTCGCCGGTCCAGCCCTTCACCGCCCCGAACCCGGAGAGCCCGCTGCGGGCCGCCTCCGACGTGAATCCGGTCACTTTGGCGAGCGTCTGGTTCCGGACTTCATCCTCGGTCCAGCCGAACATCCACTCGGCGAACCGGTTCCAGTAGAGGATGACCCCGCCCTTGCCGGTGGCGACCACGGCCTGCTGGACCACGGCGAGGATTCGCGCCTGGAACTGGATGCGCGCATCGGCCTTGGTGCGCTCGAGGGCCTCGGCCCGGATCCGCTCTTCCGCATCCAGGCGGAGGAACTCGTTGGAGGCCCGGACTTCAGTCAGCGCCCGTTCGGCCTCGGCCTTGGCGAAGAGGTCGCGGACCATGGGCTTGATGAGGAGGAAGTAGATGGACGGGAAGCAGACGAGGATGAGCGTCGCTGAATCCACGAAGGCCATGGTCAGGTGGTCCTCCCCGAAGACGGGTTCCAGCAGGACCATGATCGTGAGCTCGGTGATGACGATGATCGCGCAGACCGTCAGGAAGGCACGCAGCAGCTTCCCAGGGCGGAAGGAGGCCGGCGGGTCCCGCTCCGGCGCAAGGGGCCGGATGGGGATCGGGGCCTTCGATGGGCGAGGGGCGGTCAGGGATCACCTCGAGGGTCTGGGGACCCGCGGACTATCGGATGTCGAGGAGTTCCAGCTCGAAAATCAGGGTGGACCCGGGGGGGATGTCCTGGCCCAGTTCCCGGGGGGAATAGCCGAGGCTGGGGGGGACCCGGAGCAACCTCCTGCCGCCCTTCTTCATGGTGGCCAGTCCTTCCTCCCAGCCCTTGATCACCCGCCCGCCACCCAGCGGGAAGGTGTCGGGGAAGCCCCGTTTCCGCGTATCCAGGAAGGACCTGCCCTTGGCGCCGCCCTCCTCGATCCAGCCCTGGGCCTCCACGTTGCAGGTCTGGCCGATTCTGGGAGAAGGCCCCTGTCCCGGTGCGAGATCCAGCACGCCGAGCCCACTGGGAAGGGTGGTCCAGGCCGCGGCGCCGGTCTGAGGGGACCTGCAGCCGAAACCAAGGAAGGAGATCAGGACGATGGAAAGGGCTGCACGGAAGCGCAAGGCGGTCCTCCATATGACTTGATGGACCGTCAAGGCTACCAGAATCTGAGTTTGGCGGGGACTGGGATCAGCCCTTGGGTTCGCCGTACATCGCCTCGATCCGGTCGGCGTACATCTGGTTCACCACGCGGCGCTTCACCTTCAGGGAAGGGGTCAGCTGCCCCCCCTCGAGGGTCATCTCGTGGTCCAGCAGGATGAACTTCTTGATGCGTTCATAGTTCGACAGGTGCTCGTTGACGCGCTCCAGGCGGCTGCCGACCTTGGCGAGGACCATCGGATCCTGGATGAGCTCCGAATGGGACGCGAAGTGGAGCTTCTTGTAGCCCGCCCAGCGCACCAGGCTGTCGAAATTCGGCACGATCAGCGCGCTGATGAAGTTCCGCTGGTCGCCGATGAGGACGGCCTGGGAGATGTACTTGTCGCCCTTGAGCAGGTTTTCGATGGGCTGGGGGGCGACCTTCTTCCCGCCGCTGGTGACGATGAGCTCCTTCTTGCGGTCCGTGATGTAGAGACGGCCCTGGTCATCCTGGTGGCCGATGTCGCCCGTGTGGAAATACCCATCCGAATCGATGGCCTCACGGGTGGCCTGCTCATTGTTCCAGTAGCCCGCCATGATGTTCGGGCCCTGGCAGAGGATCTCGCCATCCTCGGCGATCTTCACGAAGGGGCGGCCGTTGCATTCCCTGTAGAGGGGCCGCCCGACGCAGCCCGGAAGCACCTCGCCGGGCCGGTTGATGGTGATGACGGGGCTGGTTTCCGTGAGGCCGTAGCCTTCGAGGATCGGCACGCCCACGATCCAGAAGAACTCCATGATCTTGCCCCCCAGGGGCGCGCCGCCGCTGACGGCCAGGCGCAGCCGCCCGCCGAGTCGGGCTGAGATCTTGTCGAAGACCAGCTTGCGCGCGATGCCATAGCAGAAGCCGTTCCATCCGCCTGGGGTCCTGCCCTGGTAGAGCTGGGACACGATCCGCCGGCCCGCCACCATGGACCAGTGGAAGATCAGGCGCTTGACGAGGCTGGCTGAGGCCACGCCATCGTAGATGCGGCCATACACCTTCTCGTAGATCCGGGGCACCGAGGCCAGGACTGTGGGCCGTACCTCCAGGAGATCGGCAGGGACTGTGTTGACGCTCTCGGCGTAGTAGATCGAGGCGCCGATGTGGAGCATGAGGAACTGGCCGGCCATGCGCTCGAAGATGTGCGTGAGGGGCAGGAAGCTGAGGCAGCGATGACCTTCCTCCATCTTCACGGCCTCGAGGGAGGCCACGACGTTCGATGCCAGGTTGCCATGCGTGAGCACCGCGCCCTTGGGGTCGCCCGTCGTCCCGGAGGTGTAGATGAGCGTCAGGGTGTCCGAGGGCTTCCGCTGATCGGCCCACCCTCTCACCTCGGGCCGGCGGGCCTCCATGGCCTGGCCCTCCTCCATCAGGGTGGCCCAGCTCACGAGGCTGCGGCTGGTTCCTTCAGGCAGGTCGCCATCGAAGAGCACGGCCGCCTCAAGCAGCGGCAGCTGGTCCCACTGGGCCAGGACCTTGTCCAGCTGGGCCCGGTCGGAGCAGAGCACCCAGCGGGACTGGCTGTCCTTCAGGATGAAGCCTGCCTGCGGAGCGTTCAGGGTGGCATAGATGGTGACGTCCGGAAGGCCCTGGAGGGCGCAGGCGAAGTCGGCGATGGCCCATTCCGGACGGTTCTCGGAGAGGATGGCCACCCGGTCGCCAGCCTTGAGCCCGCGGGCGGCCATGGCCAGGGAGATGCGCTCGACCTGGGCCACCAGTTCGGCATGGGAAACAGGTACATAGCTCCCATTCCGCTTGAATGCCAGCGCGTCGGGCAGGTCCCGCTGGACTGCCTGATAGAAAAGCTGGGCAATCGTTTCGATGGGCTGCGCCACAATGACTCCGGACATGAGGGGATGTGACGGCATGGTAGCAGGGAAGGGAGTCGCGACGCTGAGCGGGGAGGTCCGGGCGTTCCACCTCGAACAGCGCGCGAGGGGGGTTTCGCCGCACACAGCCCGGGCTCAGCAGGGTGACCTGGAGAAGCTTCTCGAGCACGCGGCACGGGCCCGCTGGGACGCATGGGACGTGACCCCACGGACGCTGCGGGGCTTCGCCCTGGAGCTGGGCGATCGCGGCCTGGATCCGGCGAGCCAGGCGCGCATCCTCTCGACCATCCGCGGCTTCTTCAAGTGGCTGTGGGAGACCCGACGGATCGAGAAGAACCCCGCCTCCGGCCTTCGGAACCCCAAGCAGCCGAAGCGGCTGCCGGCCTTCCTCACGGAGGGCGAGAGCCGGGCACTCCTGGACCTTCCCCCGTCGGCGGATTTCCCCAGCGCGCGCCTCGCCTGCCTGCTGGAGCTGCTCTACGCTTCGGGTCTACGCGTGTCCGAGCTGGTGGGACTGGATCTGCAGGACATTCTTTCAGACCAGCGCACCCTGCGAGTGCTGGGCAAGGGCCGCAAGGAACGGCTGGTCCCCTATCACCTCCAGGCAGCCGAAGTGCTCGAGGCCTACCTGGGCTTCCGCTCGGGTCTCCTGGTGGCGAAGGCCCTGCCACCCAGTCCGGCCCTGTTCCTGAACCTGCGCGGGGGGCGTCTCACGCCCACCAGCGTGCGGGCCATGCTCCGCGGAGCTCTGGAGGCGGCCGCGGTCCGGTCCAGGGTGAGCCCCCACGCGCTTCGGCACAGCTTCGCCACCCACCTGCTCAACCGCGGCATGGACCTCCGGGCCATCCAGGAGCTGCTGGGCCATGCGAGCCTGAGCACGACCCAGCGCTACACTCACCTGGGGCTGGAGGAACTGGCCCGGACCTACGAGAAGGCCCATCCGCGGGCCAAGAGCTGAACCCAGACCCACAGGAGTGCCCCATGGATGCGGTCGTTCCCGTTCCCGCAGTGCCCGCCCTTCCCATCGAGGGGACTGGCCAGGTCTTTCCGGTGCGCCGGATCTACTGCATCGGACGCAACTACGCGGACCATGCCCGCGAAATGGGCATGGATCCCGAACGCGAACCGCCGTTCTTCTTCGGCAAGCCCCACGACACGGTGGTTCCAGGCGGAGGTGACATCGCCTATCCGCCCGCCACATCGAATCTCCACTACGAGGTCGAGCTGGTGGTGGCCCTGGCGAAGGGTGGCCGGGACATCCCGGCTTCCGAGGCCCTCGGCCACGTCTACGGGCATGCCGTGGGCATCGACCTGACCCGCCGGGACCTGCAGGCGAAGGCGAAGGACAAGGGCCAGCCCTGGGACACGGCCAAGGGTTTCGACCAGTCGGCGCCGATCTCCCGGATCCTCCCCGTGGCGGCCGGAGGGCACTTCGGCCGTGGTGCGATCTGGCTGTCGGTGAACGGCGTGGAGAAGCAGCGGGGCGACCTGTCCCAGATGATCTGGTCGGTTCCCGAGATCATCGCCCACGTCTCCAGGTTCGTGGCGCTCGCGCCGGGCGATCTCATCTTCACCGGCACCCCCGCCGGAGTGGGCCCCATCGTCCGCGGCGACCGGGTCCGCTGTGGGATCGAGGGGCTGGGCGAGCTGGAGATCGTGCTGGTGTAGAAGCGGGACTCAGCTCCCGCCAGCCAGCTTGAACTGGGCGATGATGTCGTCGACGCTGTCCTTGCGGCTGTCGGCCTCCAGGCTGGTATCGAAGATGCGGTCCTGGGTGGCGACCTTCCGCTCCGAGAAGCCCTGGCCATCTCCCAGCGCCGCGGTGTGGATGTTGAAGATCACCAGCAACCGGTTCAGGCCCCCCTGGAACTGCTTGAGGAGGATGACCACCTTCTCGATCTTCTGACGCGTGATGTCCTGGAACTGGAGGACGTTCAGGATCTCGAAAGCCTCGTCGCTGACCTTCTGCAGCATGGCCTTGGTCGGACCGAGGTCCACTTCCTGGGGCGGGGCCGCCACCTGATGGGCGAAGAGGTACTCCAGCACCTCCTGGGCCAGGGCGTTCTGCTCCTCTCCGGCGGCGGCACGATCGAGGAACCCGGCGATGGCGGCATGGAGGGCGGCCTGGTGCTGGTTCTGGCGCCCGATCCCATCCTGGCAGGCCTGTACGGCCCGCGTGGCGTCGTCGGAGGCGGCCATGAGGGTGTCCAGGCGGTTCATGACGCTCTGGGTGGCCTCCTCGGTGTCGGAGGTGATGGCGTCCAGCTGGGCGGCGAGTTCCGGGACCTGGGTGCTCTGGTGTTTCACCGAGGCGTCCAGCTGCTGCAGATTCAGGAGGGTCTGGTTGATGCTGGAGACCAGGGCCCCGAGTTCCCCCTTGGCCTCGATGTCGATCTTCTGGTAGACCCTGCCGTTGGCCATGTCCTGGGCGGCTTCGGCCAGCCGGTGGAGGCTGGCCTGTGAGTCCCCCTGCAGCTCGCTGCGCAGGTCGGCGATGAGCTGCTCCAGGCTCAGGAGGCGCTGGTCGAGACGCTCCCGCCGGGTCTGGAATTCCGCCACCAGGCCTTCCGGGGTGCCTTCCTGCGGCTGATCTTCAGGCGTTTCATTCATGGCGACTCCAGGGGTGCCCTCAGGGCGCGGGCCTCACTTTGACATGGGATCCTTCGGCCAGCCCCCAGGCCTGCATGAGTTCCCGGGGGATGGCCACCTGCTTGTCGGCGAGGCCGGTCACGAACTCGACCCGTTCCACGGCGGGTCCCTTGGGCCAGATGACCCGGATGTTCTGGATGCCGTGGCGGTAGGGGCCGAGGGCGGTCCACCAGCCTTCCATGGCTCTGGGCAGCTCCAGATGGCCGCCCTTCTTGAAGAGGCTCGTCTTCAACTGGACGACGGTCACGTGGGCGTCGGGTTCCAGCACCTCCAGCCGTCCCGCGTCCTTCAGGATGGCCGCGGACTGGAGCACGGCCACATCGTGCTGACCCGAGGCGGACATGACGTCCTGGAAGTCGCGGTAGCCATCGAAGAAGGGCAGGATCTTGCGCTCCTCGGCGAAGAGCTTGAGGCCCTCGAGCAGTTGCGGTGCGGGGAGGGTGGGCCAGGGCACGGCCGTCAGCCGGGGGAAGATCGTGTGCAGGCGCTTGCGGCTGTCCTGGAGGCGGGCGGAATCCATGAGCAGGTCGGGGACCGTGCGCCGGATGGTGGCGGGGGTCTGGACCTGGGTGGTGAGGAACTCGAAGTGGCCGGAGTCCCATTCCAGGATTTCGAAGGCGGCCATCTCCCCGCGGGCCGACAGGGTTTCCGCGTGGATGACCTCGCCGCTGGAGAAGTACAGCACGCCGCTGATCCTGCCGGAGCTCACCTGGAGCATGCCCGTCTTCCGGTTGACGTGGAGCAGCTGGGCCACGTCGGTGAGGGAGATGCTCTCCAGGGTGCCGCGGAGGTTGCTCATGCCTGGCGCTCCGGAGTGAGGAGCTCTTCAAGCAGCACCTTGATCCGCGCACGGTTCACCGGCTTGACCAGGAAGATGTCGGCGCCGCTTCGAAGACCCTGCGACCAGGCCCGCTCGCCGTCGAATCCGGTGAGGAGGATCACCTTCATGCCCTGGCACTCCGGGTCGTCCTTGATGGAATGGCAGAGGGCCGTCCCGCTCTCCCCGGGCATCAGCACATCCAGGAAGATCAGGTCCACGCGTTCCTGCGCCAGGGCCTTCCGGGCGAAGCTCGAATCGGCCGCCTCGAGCACCCGGTGGCCCTCCAGCTCGACGAATTCCCGCAGGACCTGGCGAACGGCGGGGTCGTCATCCACGATCAGCACGGTGCTCATGGGCGGACCTCCCCCATGGCCGTGAGCATTTCCTCGACGGCCCGGTCCAGCCCCACGAGGACGGCCCTTCCGATGAGGCTGTGGCCGATGTTGAGCTCTTCGAGTTCCGGGATGGCGGCCACCGGGCCCACGTTCTGGAGGTTGAGGCCATGTCCTGCGAGTGCGCGGAGGCCCAGGCGGCTGGCCAGTCGCGCCGCATCCCGGAGGCGGCCCAGTTCCAGGGAGGGGTCGGAATCCATGGGCAGGTCGCTGTAGGTGCCCGTGTTCAGTTCCACGGCGTCCGCCTCCAGCTTGGCGGCCATCTTCACCTGGTCGAGCACGGGATCGACGAAGAGGCTGACGTGGATGCCCGCGCCGCGCAGCTCGCGGACCACGGGCTTGAGCATCCCCTGGAGGAAGATGGCGTCGAGGCCGCCCTGGGTGGTGAGTTCCTCGCGGCTCTCGGGGACCAGGGTCACCCAGGAGGGTTTGATGGGGATGACGGCTTCCAGCGCTTCAGGCGTCGCCGCGCACTCCACGTTCAGCGGCACGGCGAGGACCTCCTTCAGCACCCGGAGATCCCGCTCCTGGATGTGCCTGCGATCGCCGCGGATGTGGACCGTGATGCCGTGGGCCCCGGCGCTCTGGGCCAGGAGCGCTGCGGCCACCGGCTCAGGCTCATGACCTCCGCGGGCCTGGCGGAGGGTGGCCACATGATCGACGTTGACGCCAAGCCTGAGATTCAATGCGGGCTCCGGGGATGACTTGTAGCTTACCCACTGCCGGATCCCGGTCGCCATGAAGGTTGGAAGGGGGGAACGTCAAAAAAAGAGTTGAAACACGCATTTTGATGAATGATCATGGAACCATGAGCGCGACACCCCTCCCCTCCGTGTTTCTGGCCCATGGCTCCCCCATGCTCGCCCTGGATGGAGAGGCCTGGGGTGAGGCGGTCTCGGCCCTGGGCCGGCGCCTGCCACCCCTTCGCGCCATCCTCGTCTGCTCGGCCCACTGGGAGGCAGCCGGTCCGTTCCGGCTGTCCTCGGCCGCGACTCCCGGCATCATGCATGATTTCGGCGGCTTTCCGGAGGCCCTGTACGGGCTGGACTACCCGGCACCCGGATCTCCAGAGCTGGCCGGCGAGGCAGCCGGATTGCTGCGGGAGGCGGGCCTGGAGGCGGTGCTGGATGCCCAGCGCCCCCTGGACCACGGGGCCTGGGTGCCCCTCCGCTACCTGAGTCCGGCTGCCGCCGTCCCGGTGGTGCAGCTGTCCCTGCCCCGTCCCCGCACACCGGAGCTGCTGCTGGCCGCGGGCCGGGCCCTGGCGCCGCTCCGCAGCCGCGGAGTGCTGATCCTGGGGAGCGGCGGGATCGTCCACAACCTCGGCCGCCTGGACTGGCAGGGGGCCGCGGAACCCCGGCCCTGGGCCGTGGCCTTCCAGCACTGGGTCCACGAGCGGCTGGCCGCCGGGGACCTGGCGGCCTTGGCGGATTGGCGACAGGCCCCGGGCGCCGCGGAATCCGTACCCACCTCCGAGCACCTGGACCCGCTCTTCGTGGCGGCGGCCGGGGGAACTTCCCCGGAAGCCATCTTCGAGGGCTGGCAGCTGGGCAGCCTCAGCCTGACGAGCTACGAGTTTCCCTAGGCTTCGGCCCGCTTCATGCTCCGGATGGCCACGGTCCAGATGATGCCGGTGAGGGCCAGCAGCTTCAGGACCTCGGGCCAGAAGGCTTCGAGGCCCACGCCGCGCAGCACGATGGCCCGGATGATGATGATGAAATGGGTGAGCGGCATGAGCTCACCGATCAGGTAGAAGGGCAGGGGCATGCCTTCGCGGGGGAAGATGTACCCGCTGAGGAAGATGAAGGGCAGGATCGTCAGCATGCTCATCTGGCCACTCTGGGCCTGGGTCTGGGCGATGGTGGAGATGCGGATCCCGATGCCCAGCATGGGGATGATGAACAGTCCGGCCATGGCATAGAGGAGCAGGACCGAGCCGGCCACGGGCACCTTGAAGAAGAGATGGGCGGTGCCGAAGAGGACGGTCATCTGGGCATAGGCCATGCCCACGACGGGAATGACCTTGCCGGCGAAGAGCTCCAGGGGCGTCACCGGCGTCACCAGGACCTGGTCCAGCGTCCCGCGCTCCTTCTCCCGCACGATGGCGCCGGACGCGAACATGACGCACGTCATGGAGAGGATGACGCCCACAAGGCCCGGGACAATGAAGGTGGGGCTGCGCAGGTCCGGGTTGTACCAGGGGCGGATCCGGACCTCGACCGGCATCACGGGCTTGGCCGCGCCGCCATAGCCCATGCGGTCGAAGAGCAGCTGGGTGTTCCGGAGCTGGCCTACGCCCGAGGCGGTCGCCATGGCGCTGGAAGCCGTCGTGGGGCTGGAGCCGTCCACGATGATCATCACTTCCCCGGTCTGGCCGGAGCGGATGCGGCGGGCGTAGTCGGGGGGGAACCAGACGCCGACCTGGGCCCTGCCGCGGTCGATGGCGTTCCGGAGGTCCGTCTCGGAACGCACCTCGACCTTCACGTCGAAGTACTGGGTGGCCACCAGGCCGTCCACGAAGCTGCGGCTCTCCTGGCTCTGGGATTCGTCCAGGACCACGGCGGGCATGTGCTTGACGTCGTAGTTGATGGCGAGCCCGAAGATGACGAGCTGCATGAGCGGCATGCCCAGGGTGAAGGCGAGGGTCAGGCGGTCCCGCCGGAGCTGCAGGAACTCTTTCCAGACCAGGGCCTTGATGCGGTTCCACATGGCGTACCTCAAGCGACTCGGGAGCGCTGGACCAGATCCACGAACAGGTCTTCCAGCGAGGGCGGTTCGGGGGGAAGGGCTTCGAAGGCGAACCCTTCGAGTCGCAGCCGATCCAGCAGGCCTGCGGGTTCCAGCCCGGCGGGCAGGGAGAGGCGGACGCTGCGGCCCAGCAGCTCGGCGGCCAGCACCTCCGGGTGGGTCCGGGCGGCCGCCTGGAGGGGCCGGAACTGCTCGGTCCGGAGTTCGAGGACCTGGCGGCCCAGTGCCTCCTTCAAGGCACGGGGTCTCCCGTAGGCCATGAGCCTGCCGCCCAGGATGAAGGCCAGCCGGTCGCACTGGTCGGCCTCGCCGAGGTTGTGGGTGGTGACGAGGATGCTCATACCCTCGGCCACGAGCTCGTCCATGGCCTCCCAGAACAGGCGCCGGCGCAGGGGGTCCACGCCGCTGGTGGGCTCGTCCAGGAAGAGGATCCGGGGGCGGTGCAGGGTGGCGGAGGCCAGGGCCACCCGCTGCCGCACGCCGGTGGAGAGGGTCGACACCAGCAGGTCCCGGTGTTCCCAGACCTGCATCTCGCGCAGCCGGAATTCCACTTCGGAGGCCAGGACCCGGCCCCCGAGCCCGTACAGGCCTCCGAAGAACCGGAGGTTCTCGGCCACCGTGAGGTCGGTGAGGAGGCTGGATTTCTGGCTCATGTAGCCCATGTGGGCGCGCACCTGGTCGGCTTCGGTGAACAGGTCCCGGCCCAGTGCGCGGGCCTGGCCGGCGCTGGGGGCGAGCACGCCGCAGAGCATCCGGATGGCGGTGCTCTTGCCGGCACCGTTGGGCCCCAGGAAGCCGAAGATCTCACCGCCCTGGACCTCGAAGCTGAGGTCGGAGACGGCCGTGAACGCACCGAATCTCCGCGTCAGGCCCTGGACTTCCAGCACGGGCTCAGCCATGGCCGCCTCCATCCGCGAGCGCGTGCAGGAAGACATCCTCCAGGTTCGCCTCCGCCAGGCGCACCTGCTCCACGCCAGGCAGGGCCGCCAGGCGGGCCAGGAGGGGCCCCGGCTCCTGCCCGGGAAAGCGGACGCGGAGGATGTCGCCTTCCGCGAACAGGTCCAGGGGTTCAAGGGCGACGAGGGCCTTCTGCACCTCGCGCCGGCGGGAACTCACCAGCCGGAACACCAGGCCCGGCAGGTTCCGGCGCAGGGCCGTCAGGTCGCCCTCCTCCAGGATGCGCCCCTCGTTCATCAGCAGCATCCGGTGGGCGTACTCAGCCTCGTCCATGTAGGGCGTGGAGAAGAGGACGGCCACGCCCTGGTCGTGGACCGCATGGATGAGTTCCCAGAACTCCCTGCGGCTGACGGGATCGACGCCCGTGGTGGGCTCGTCGAGCAGCAGCAGGCGGGGCTGGGTGAGCAGGGCGGCGCAGAGGGCGAGCTTCTGCTTCATTCCGCCGGACAGGGCCCCCGACAGCCGGTCCCGGAACGCCGCCAGATCCACAGATTCGAGCAGCCTGGTCATCCGTGAGCCCAGGTCCGGCAGCCCGTAGAGGCCCCCCTGGAAGCGGAGGTTCTCCTCGACGGTGAGGTCCGGGGCGAGGCTGAAGGTCTGGGGGACATAGCTGATGCCATCCCGGCCCAGGTGCCGGTGCAGTTCCCCGCCCGTGGGCCGCTGCAGGCCGGCGAACATGCGGAAGGTGGTCGTCTTGCCCGCGCCATCGGGCCCGATGAGGCCGACCAGCTCGCCTTCGGCCAGGGTGATGTCCAGGTCCCGGACGGCCACCTTCGGGCCGAAGTGGCAGCTGAGCGCGCGGGCCTCCAGCAGGATCATCGCGAAGGGCTGCCCAGGCGCACGTCCACGGCCGCGCCGGGAACCAGGCCCTTGTCCCAGCCCTGGGGCAGGTTCACGCGGGCGGGATAGACCAGGTTCACGCGTTCCTCCCGGCTCTCCACCATCTTCGGAGTGAACTCGGATTCGGAGCTGATCTCGTCAAGGGAGGCCTCCAGGAGGCGCTGGTCCGCCGTCATCACCGTCACCGGGGCGCCCAGGCGCACCTGGCCCAGGAGGGGCTGAGGCAGGTACACCCGCACCCAGAGCTGGTCGAGGCGGGCCAGGGTGAGCACTGGCTGGCCCGCGGCGATCACGCTGCCGGGCTCCCTCAGGCGGTGGGTCACCACGCCATCGAAGGGGGCGCGCACCTCGGTGAAGCCCGCCTGGAGCCGACTCTGCTGGAGGATGGCCCGGGCCTTGCGCGCCTCGGCACCGCCAGCCTGGCGCTGCTCAATGCGGGCCCCGGCCCGGAGCTCCACCAGCGCCTTGGCCTGGAGGGACAGGTTGGCGTCGGCACGGTCGCGGCTGGCCAGGGCGTTGTCGAGGTCCGCCTGGGACATCACCTTTTCACCGAAGAGGCGCCGCGCGCGGACCAGGCTGTCCTCAGCCAACCTCAGGGCCGCCCCGGCGTCCTGCACCCGGGCTTCGCCTTGGGCGATGTCTTCCGCGCGGCTCCCCCGGTCCAGCTCCAGGCGCTTGGCATCCGCGCTGTCAAAGCCGGCCTGGTCCCGCTGCACGGCGGCCTCCAGCTCCTCGGCGGAAACCCGGGCCAGCAGGTCTCCAGCCTTCACGCGCTGTCCTTCGCGGACGGTCAATTCCACCAGACGACCACCTGATCGCGGTCCCAGGTCCGTGAGGTACCCCTCCACCCGGCCATTGAGCAGGGGCCGGTCGTCTCGCCGGCAGCCGGCGAGGATGACCAGAGACACGGGAAGCAGAAGAAGCGGGAACTTGCGCATGGGCCCCTCTCAGTGGTCCGGGTCGGGCAGGGGAGGCAGGGGGACGGCGGGATGCCGGGCGACCCCGCGCCAGAACAGGTCGAACCAGGCCCGCATGCCACCGGCCAGGTCCAGCTGGGAGGCGGGGCCCGCGAGCCGGGGCAGGAGGGCCGGGAGCAGGTCGAGGATCTCGATCTGCATCCGCACCAGGAAGAAGGTGGCCAGCAGGGGCTGAAGGTCAGGGCGCAGGTCGCCCCGGGCGATGCCCTGGTCGAAGATGGCGCGGACGGCCATCACGATGGGGCGGATCCGGGCCTCGATCAGGTCTGTCAGGCCCTCGGCGCCCCGGACGATCTCCCCGCGGATCATGGACCGCAGACCCGGGTCATCCCTCAGGTGGCGGTGATAGACCAGCAGCACCGCCCAGAGCCGTTCCGCCGTGGGGCGGAGGTCGCCAGGATCGGCCAGCTGCTCCATCTCCCGGAGCACCCGGGGGAACCGGCGGGCCAGAAGGGCCGCGAAGAGCGCCTCCTTGCTGTCGAAGTGGTAGTAGATCAGGGCAGGATCGCAGCCCGCATGACGGGCGATGGCCCGAAGGCTGGCGGCGCGCAAGCCCTCCTGTGCAAACACGGCCTGCGCCGCGTCCAGCAGCTGGTCCGGATCCATCTTGGTGGGCTTGGGACCTCGGGTACGCGGCTGGCGGGTCGGGGGCATGAGTGTCCAATTCAACGAGTGTTGAATTGTGTCGCGCGTCCACCGCTGGCGCAAGGGACAATGTCATTGAGTGTGGAAATGGCGTCGGGGCATGAAAAAGCCCCCGCTGGCGGGGGCTCTCCAGGGGTGACCTCGGGGTCATTCGCCTGAGATGGGAACCACCGTGGTGTCTTCGATGGTGAGGATTTCGGCCTCCTCGAAGGCGATGCGGTTCTCCTCGACCTCGGCCACCGCCACCTGGCCCCAGAAGGAGGCGAGCTTGGGGGCATCCTGGGCCTGGCCGTGCTTGTTGACGGGCACGACAACCTCGACCTTGGGGAAGGCGCCGCGCTGGAGCTGCTCGCAGCGCTTGCCCGCGATGACGACGAAGCGGTACTTGTTGGCGATTTCTTCCGGGACACGAACAATGGTGCGCTGGGTCATGGGCCACTCCGAACCTGGAAGCATAGCATCTGAAAGGTGTTCCGGCAACGGATTGGGGGGGAGCCTAGGGTAGGATGGGCTCCCGGAGTCGACCTCATGCAGATCATCCTCGGCATCACTGGCGGCGTCGCCGCCTACAAGTCCGCTGAGCTGGCCCGGTTGCTGGCCAACCAGGGCCACCGGGTGCGCTGCATCCTGACCGAGGCCGGTTCCCGGTTCATCACGCCGCTGACCCTCACGAGCCTGACGGGCGAGCCCTGCTACGGCGCCAACCCGGACCAGGGCGAGTGGCGGGCCAACCCCAGCATCGAGCACATCGAACTGGCCCGCTGGGCGGACCTGGTGGCCGTGGTGCCCGCCACCGCGAACATCCTGGGCAAGGCCGCCAACGGCCTGGCCAGCGACCTGCTCAGCACGGTCCTGCTGGCCACCCGGGCCCCGGTGCTGTGGGCGCCGGCCATGAACACCGGCATGTGGGAGCACCCCGCGGTGCAGGCCAACCTGCAGCGGCTCCGCAGCTTCGGCCACGCGGTGGTGGACCCGGGCGAAGGTGTCCTGGCCTGCGGCGAGGAAGGCTCGGGGAAGCTGGCGGACGTCGCCTCCATCGCCGAGGCCATCCAGGTCCACGGCACTCCCAAACTGGGGAGCCTGAACGGGCGTCGAGTGCTCCTCACCGCAGGTCCCACCCGGGAGGATCTGGATCCGGTCCGCACCCTCACCAACCGCAGCACCGGGGCCATGGGCATCGAGCTGGCGAGGGCTTTCCGGGACGTGGGCGCCCAGGTGCAGCTGGTGCTCGGCGGCGACCTGCCGGCGCCCTGGGGCGTGGAGACGACGCGGGTCCGCAGCGCCCGGCAGATGCTGGAGGCCTGCGAGGCGCGCTGGGCCGACTCGGATGGGCTCGTGGCCGCGGCCGCCGTGGCCGACCAGCGCCCCGAAGCCGCGTCCAAGGAGAAGGTGAAGAAGACCGATGGCACCGAGGCCCTGGCCCTGGTGCGCACCCCGGACATCCTGGCCACCCTGGCCGCGGTCCGGCGACCGGATCAGTGGGTGGTCGGCTTCGCCGCCGAGAGTGAGAAGCATCTGGAGCATGCGGGCGAAAAGCTGAGGAAGAAGCACCTGGACGCCATCCTCGTCAATGATGTCCAGGCCGGACGCGGCTTTGGGGCCCAGGCGAACGTGCTCACCCCCCTCACCGCCCAGGGGCCGCACCCGGTCCTGGGCCCCCTGCCGAAGGACCAACTGGCCCGGGCTGTCGTGCAATGGTGGGGCCAGCGGCTTGAGGGCGGGCGGAACTGACTCAGAGTGCCGGGTCCATCCAGGGCAGCACGTCGCTGGGGCGGCCGGGCACATTGCCCACGCGGACAGCGACCACCACGATCCAGCCCTGGGGCCGCTGCAGGGACTTCAGATCCATAAGGAGGGCCGAGCCGGGCCCCGGCAGGTCCGGGCGCCGCCGCTCCAGGACCACCTCCCCGCGGCTGAAGACATCCTCCGGCGTGGGCTTGGTGAGCCCGAGGGGCAGGTAGAGCACCCGCACCACCTCCACGCCCACGAGGGGGCCGCCCTTCACGTCGGTCGAGGGCAGGATCAGCCTGACCTGGCGGAGCCCCTCAAGGCGCACCTCCATGGCCTGGGCCGCCGCGCGGGGCCTGGGGATGGGGTCACCTTTGCGGCCGCACCCGATTATCAGGACGCAAAGGGTGATGGAGAGGAGTGGGTTTGCTAGTCTGAAAGAAATCATCGCCATCCATCATGCCCGAATCCGAGGCCCTCCCATGTCTGTGACCAAGATCCTGATTGCGAACCGCGGCGAAATAGCGATCCGCGTGATCCGTACCTGCCGCGAGATGCGAGGTCCCCTCCGCGATCCCGCAAAGCGGGGAGCGGGAGCGAAGCGATCGGGGACCGGTATCTCGCCATGGGCGTGACCGGGGCGCCAGTCCAGAAGGAATCTTAAGGAAGGATGACCAGATGTCTGTGACCAAGATCCTGATTGCGAACCGCGGCGAAATAGCGATCCGCTTGATCCGTACCTGCCGCGAGATGCGAGGTCCCCTCCGCGATCCCGCAAAGCGGGGAGCGGGAGCGAAGCGATCGGGGACCGGTATCTCGCCACGGGCGTGACCGGGGCGCCAGTCCAGAAGGAATCTTAAGGAAGGATGACCAAGATGCCTGTGACCAAGATCCTGATTGCGAACCGCGGCGAAATAGCGATCCGCGTGATCCGTACTTGCCGCGAGATGCGAGGTCCCCTCCGCGATCCCGCAAAGCGGGGAGCGGGAGCGAAGCGATCGGGGACCGGTATCTCGCCACGGGCGTGACCGGGGCGCCAGTCCAGAAGGAATCTTAAGGAAGGATGACCAAGATGCCTGTGACCAAGATCCTGATTGCGAACCGCGGCGAAATAGCGATCCGCGTGATCCGTACCTGCCGCGAGATGGGCATCCCCACCGTGGCGGTGTACTCGGAGGCAGACCGCGCCGCCCTGCACGTGCGCATGGCGGACGAGGCCTACTTCATCGGGCCCGCCGCCGCCCGGGAGAGCTACCTGGTGGTGGAGAAGATCCTCGACGTCTGCAGGCGCAGCGGTGCCGACGCCGTCCACCCGGGTTACGGCTTCCTTTCCGAGAATGCCGGTGCGGCGCGGGCCTTCGCGGCCGCGGGCATCACCTTCATCGGGCCCCGGCCCGAATCCATCGAGAGCATGGGCTCCAAGACCGCGGCCAGGGTCGTGGCCCTCCAGGCAGGATGTCCCGTGGTGCCGGGCATCCAGGAGACCATGGCCGACGAGGCCCTGCTGGCCGCCTCCCAGAAGATCGGCTTCCCCGTGATGCTCAAGGCCGCCATGGGCGGTGGCGGCAAGGGCATGCGGCTCGTGCACAAGGCCGATGAATTCACCGCCTCCCTGGCCCGAGCCCGCGGCGAAGCGCTCTCCTCCTTCGGCGATGACAGCGTCTACGTGGAGAAGGCCATCGTCCAGCCCCGCCACATCGAGATCCAGATCTTCGGAGACACCCACGGCAACCGCGTCTATCTGCACGAACGGGAATGCTCGGTGCAGCGGCGCCACCAGAAGGTGATCGAGGAGGCGCCGAGTCCGCACGTGACGCCAGAGATGCGCAAGGCCATGGGCGAGGCGGCCCTGAAGGTGGCCAAGGCCGTGGATTACGTCGGCGCGGGCACCGTCGAGTTCCTGGCGGACGCCGACCGCAACTTCTATTTCCTGGAGCTGAACACCCGCTTGCAGGTGGAGCACCCCGTCACGGAGTGGATCACGGGGCTGGATCTTGTGAAGTGGCAGATCCTGGTGGCCCGGGGCGAGAAGCTGCCCATGGCGCAGGAGGAGATCCCCCTCAACGGCTGGGCCATGGAGTGCCGGGTCTATGCGGAGGATCCCGACAAGAACTTCATGCCGAGCCCGGGGCGCATCACCTACCTGCGCACGCCCAGCGGACGCAACGTGCGCGACGACAGCGGCGTCTACGAAGGAGCCGAGGTGCCGATGTTCTACGACCCCATGATCAGCAAGCTGAGCACCTGGGGGCCCACGCGCCTGGAAGCCATCGAGCGCATGCGCGCGGCACTGGGTGAGTACCGCATCGGGGGCATCCGCCACAACATCGCCTTCCACGAGGCGCTCATGGAGCACGAGCCCTTCCGCTCCGGCGCGCTGCACACGGGCATGCTCGACAAGCCATTCTGGAAGCGGAAGGAGCAGGGGCCCGATCTCAAATTCGCGGTGGCCGCAGCCCTGCTGCACGAGCTCGAAACAGAACAGCGCCGTGCCGTGCAACCTGCGTCGGGTGGTGAAGGCAGGCCCGATGCCTGGAAACACTGGGGCCGGTTCAACCGGTTATAGCTGAGGAGAAGCAGATGAAACGTTCACTAATCCTCGGCAAAGACACGCAGGATGTGGAACTCACCCACCAGGACGGCATGACCACACTGGTCTGGGAAGGGGAGGGCCACCCCATCGACATTCTCGAACTGGAGCCCGGCTGCTATTCGATCCTCATGGATGGCCGTTCCGTGGAGGTCCGCCTGGACCAGGCCAAGTCCCCCGATCCCGAAGCCCACGCCTACCGCGCCATGCTCTACGACGGAGCCTACGAGTTCTCCCTGGTGGATCCCCGCCGCACCCTGCTGTCCGGCACCGGTGGAGCAGGCGCCGGAGGCGGGCTGCTGGCCTCCCCCATGCCCGGCAAGATCGTGAAGCTGCTCGTGAAAGCCGGGGACCAGGTCCAGGAAGGACAAACCCTCCTCGTCATGGAGGCGATGAAGATGCAGAACGAGCTGAAGACCAGCACCACCGGAACCGTCGCGACCGTGCATGTCCAGGAGGGCGCCACCGTGGAAACTGGAGCGGCTCTTATTACCGTGGTGGCGCCCGAAGTCTGAGCGGGAGGCCTTGCGTATCGGCGCAGGTGATACCAAGAGGATGCAGAACGAGCTGAAGACCAGCACCGGGAAGCTAGGTCGATCACGCACGGGAATTCAAGTGATTAGGGGAATTCTCCAATTTTCAGTCAGACTACCGATGAGGATTGGGTGCGGAATTGCGCGGGACAGGAGTCCCGCCTTTGCGGGAGGCAGCCATGAGGAATCTTTTCTTTCTGGTACTGGCAGGAGCGACTCTGGTGGTCCAGGCACAGGAGGGCCAATCCTGGGTCACTGGCCACCTTGGCCAGACTCGATTCGGGAACGGGTCGATCCTCAAGGACCAGGTGCACCTCGGGGCCGGGGTCGGGCACTGGTACACGGACCTCTTCGGTCTGGATCTCCGCGTGCTGCGCACGGACATCCAGCCCAAGAATGCCCCGGGGTCTTCCAAGAGCCAGGAGGTTCACCTGATGGCCTCTGGGCTCATCAACCTCTATCCAGGTGCCAGCAACTGGTACCCCTATCTGTCCGCGGGGCTGGGAGCGACGAACGTCGGGTCCCCCTACTCCGGGAAAAGTGATGGCACCACCCTGATCAATTACCACGGCGGCATCGGAATCATGGGGAAGTTGACGGATGGTTTGATGCTTGATCTCAGTGCCAAGGGGATCCGGGTCGGTCCGCACTGGGATGCCAGGACTGAATACCTGGCCACGCTGGGCCTGGGCTACACCTGGGGTGGCAGGAAGGCCGCGCCAGTGCCGGCTCCCGCTCCTGCACCCGAACCCATGCCGGAACCCAAGCCTGAGCCCGTGGCGCCGCCCCCACCGCCTCCTCCGCCCCCGGCCCCCGAACCGCCGAAGGAGGTCGTCAAGCCCGTGCCGCCTCCGCCACCCCCGCCTCCACCGGCCAAGATCGTGCTGGACGAGGCCGTGCTGCACTTTGCCAACGGCAAGGCCGAGCTGGGTCCGGATGCCAAGGCCGCCATCCAGAAGGTGGCGGATGGTCTCAAGGCCTACCCGGGCGACTACTCCCTGGTGGTGAGCGGGCACACGTCCTCCATCGGCGGCAAGGCCCTGAACAAGTCCCTCTCCAAGCTGCGGGCCGATGCGGTGGCCAACATCCTGATCGAATCCGGCGTGGTCGCCTCCCGGGTGTCCACCGTGGGCGTTGGTCCCGACAAGCCCATTGCCGACAACAAGACCAAGGAAGGCCAGGCCAAGAACCGGCGCGTGGAGATCGACGTCAAGGTCAAGGATGGCAAGACGGAAGTCCGCAAGACCGAAACCGGCGTGGTGGAGGCGACCTTGCCCGCCCCCACGCCCCGGAAACCCATCAAGAAGGCCGGGAAATAGGAAGGTCGGATGCTTTGAAGGGGGGCAGGGATCTCCTGGCCCCCCTGATTCGTCTTGGTCTCTCCCGGAGGCCACTCCAACCTGACGGGCTTTTGTAAGATCCCAAAGACGCCGACTAGCCCAGGTTCAAAACCTGCTGGTGGTACCAGGCATGAACCGGCAGTCGATTGTCATGACGGTTGAAAAAATGCCAATGGTTTTCAGGTGCATCAGGGGTTTTGGAAGAAGTCCTGGAAGGTAAAGTGCGTGTTTCCATTTGAACCAGCCCGACTGCGAGGCTAGTGTGTGATGGAGGTCACACCTCGCCATTGGAGGACTAGATGAAAAAAACCTTGCTGTTCCTGCTCGCCGGGACTGCCTTGACACTTTCCGCCCAGCAGGGGACCGCCTGGGTCGCTGGCTACCTGGGGCAGACTTCTTTCGATTCTGATGCCAAGTGGAATGGGTACAAGTTCAAGGATCAATTTCACTATGGTCTTGGCGTGGGGCACTGGTACACCAATCGTTGGGGCCTGGATGTCCGCGCCTTGAAGAACGACCTCGAGAGCAAAGGGCCCTCCGCCCCCAAAGGGGATGAAGCTCACCTGCTTGTCTCGGGGCTTTACAACCTGCGTCCCGGAGCCGAGGACTGGTATCCCTATCTCGCTGCAGGCGTGGGCGGTTCGACGGTGAGCAGCGGCTACTCGCCCAGCGGGCAGCTCACCACCCGATTCAATTACCACGCCGGGGTGGGTCTCATGACCCGGCCTGCGGAGAGTTTCCTGCTGGATCTGAGTGCCAAAGCCGTCCGGGTGGAACTGCCCAAATCCAGGACGGAGTACCTGGCCACGCTGGGCCTGGGCTACACCTGGGGTGGCAGGAAGGCCGCGCCAGTGCCGGCTCCCGCTCCTGCACCCGAACCCATGCCGGAACCCAAGCCTGAGCCCGTGGCGCCGCCCCCACCGCCTCCTCCGCCCCCGGCCCCCGAACCGCCGAAGGAGGTCGCCAAGCCCGTGCCGCCTCCGCCACCCCCGCCTCCACCGGCCAAGATCGTGCTGGACGAGGCCGTGCTGCACTTCGCCAACGGCAAGGCCGAGCTGGGTCCGGATGCCAAGGCCGCCATCCAGAAGGTGGCGGATGGTCTCAAGGCCTACCCGGGCGACTACTCCCTGGTGGTGAGCGGGCACACGTCCTCCATCGGCGGCAAGGCCCTGAACAAGTCCCTCTCCAAGCTGCGGGCCGATGCGGTGGCCAACATCCTGATTGAATCGGGGGTGGTCGCCTCCCGGGTGTCCACCGTGGGCGTTGGTCCCGACAAGCCCATTGCCGACAACAAGACCAAGGAAGGCCAGGCCAAGAACCGGCGCGTGGAGATCGACGTCAAGGTCAAGGACGGCAAGACGGAAGTCCGCAAGACCGAAACCGGCGTGGTGGAGGCGACCCCTCCCGCTGCGACGTCCAAGAAAACCGCGAAGAAGGCCACCAAGTAGGTTGGATGACCCAGCGGCGGGGGTTCCGGCCCCCGCCGTCCTTTCCGGAGGGACGCCATGTCCATGAAAGACGAATTCAAGGCCTTCATCATGAAGGGCAACGTCATCGATCTGGCCGTGGCCGTGGTCGTGGGCGGCGCCTTCGGCAAGATCGTCACTGCCTTCGTGGATGGCATGGTCATGCCTCTGGTGACCTACGTGCTGCCCGCGAACATCAAATGGGAAGAGTGGGTCTTCGGCAAGTTCCGCATCGGTGCCGTCCTGGGTGCAACGATCAACTTCCTGATCATCGCCCTGGTGATCTTCCTGGTGCTGATCAAGCTCCTGGGCCGCTTCATCAAGAAGGAAGAAGCCCCGGCAGCCGCGCCGGACACCAAGGAATGCCCAGCCTGTCTGGAGCAGGTGCCCCTCAAGGCCACCCGCTGCAAGCACTGCACCAGCCAGCTCTGAGCCGCCCTCGACTCCCTGAAAGGGCCCGGTCATCCGGGCCCTTTCCCTTGTGAGCGCAAGGGTTTCCGTGGTGAACTGGAAGATCAACCCCGGGGCGCTTGGGTGCGCCCCCCGACGCACGAGGGCGCCGATGAGCGAGCAAGCTCCGGTTAAGAAATATTCCGTTTTTCTTCCGAAAACGGACTTCCCCATGAAGGCCGACCTGCCGCAGCGTGAGCCCAAGCGGCTGGAGCGCTGGAAGGCCGAAAGCCTGTACCGCCGCATCGAGGCCAGGCGCAAGGCCGATAACGCGGCGGGGAAGGGGAAGGGCCGCGAGGTTCTGCATGACGGCCCCCCCTACGCCAACGGCGCCATCCACATGGGCCACGCGCTGAACAAGATCCTCAAGGACGTGGTGGTGAAGTCCCGCTGGATGGAGGGCTACGAGTCGCCCTACGTGCCGGGCTGGGACTGCCACGGCCTGCCCATCGAGCATGCCGTCGAGAAGGATCTGGGGCCCAAGCGCCGCGAGATGAGCCGCGCCGACTTCCTCCAGCGCTGCCGGGCCTACGCGCAGAAGTGGATCGACACGCAGCGTACGGCCTTCCAGCGCCTGGGCGTGCTGGGCGCCTGGGAGCAGCCCTACGTGACCATGGATCCCGCCTATGAGGCCGAGACCGTGCGCCACCTGGCCCGGCTCTTCGACAGCGGCAGCGTCACCCGCAAGCTGAAGGTCGTGCATTGGAGCTATGGCGCCCGCACGGCCCTGGCCGAGGCGGAAGTCGAATACGCAGACAAGACTAGCCCGGCCATCACCGTGGCCTTCCCGGTCACGGACGCCGAGGCCCGGCGCCTGGAACTGCCCACGCCGCTCTTCGTGCCCATCTGGACCACCACGCCCTGGACGCTGCCCAGCAACCTGGCGGTGGCCATGCATCCGGATCTCGAGTACGCCGTCGTCCGCGCCCGCGTGGGTGACACTGACCGCCACTACATCGTGGCCGTCACCCTGCGCGAGGACTTCGGGAAGAAGCTCGGCGTCGAGCTGCACACTGTGGAGATCCGCAAGGGCAAGGAGTTCCAGACCCTCGTGGCACGGCATCCCTGGATCGACCGGCAGAGCCCGGTTCTGCTGGCGGACTATGTCGTCGCCGACACGGGCACGGGCCTGGTCCACACCGCGCCCGATCACGGAGTGGATGACTTCAACCTGGCCCACCACCTGGGCCTGCTCCAGCTGGTGGGGCCCGACGGCAAGTTCCTGCCCGCCGTGGATGATCCTGAGCTGGAGGGGAAGAACATCTTCGAGTGCAACCCGCTGGTGGTGGACAAGCTCCGGCGCATCGGTGCGCTGCTCCACGAGGAGTCCCTCACCCACAGCTATCCCCACTGCTGGCGCACCAAGACACCCATCCTCTTCCGCGCCACGGAGCAGTGGTTCATCACCATGGACTCGGAGCTGGCCGGGAAGGGCCGCAGTCTTCGGGAACTGGGCATCGAAGGTGTCGAACAGACCCAGTGGATCCCCGCCCAGGGCCAGAACCGCATCCACGCCATGATCGCGGGTCGCCCCGACTGGTGCATCAGCCGCCAGCGGGCCTGGGGCACGCCCATCACCGTGCTGCGCTGCGAAGCCTGTGGCGAGCCGCTGGTGGCCGCCTCCATCTTCGAAACCGCCGCCGCCGCCATCGAGAAGGGCGGCATCGAAGCCTGGGCCGAACTTCCGGTGGAACAGCTGCTGCCAGCAGGGGCCAAGTGCCGCTGCGGTTGCGGGGCCTTCCTCAAGGAGACGGACATCCTCGACGTGTGGATCGACTCCGGCGTCAGCGCCTCGGTCGTCTGCGAATCCCACCCAGAGCTGAGCCGCTCCGACTACAGCCAGTTCATCTACCTGGAAGGCTCGGACCAGCACCGGGGCTGGTTCCACAGCTCGCTGCTCTTCAACCTCGCCGCCACGGGCACCAAGCCCTACAAGCAGGTCGTCACCCACGGCTTCGTGCTGGACGGCAAGGGCCAGAAGATGTCCAAGAGCCTGGGCAACGTCATCACGCCCGAGGAGATCCTCAAGACCCTGGGCGCCGACATCCTGCGCTGGTGGGCCGCCAGCTGCGACTACAGCGAGGACATCCGAATCTCCAAGGAGATCCTCGACCGCAGCGCCGATGCCTACCGCAAGATCCGCAACACCCTGCGTTTCCTGTTGGGGGCCCTGGCGGATTTCGATCCCGCCAAAGATGTCGTCGCGCCCGCGGACCTCGCACCGCTGGACCGCTGGGTGCTGGACGCCTTCGCCCGCACCACGGTGGAAGCCCGGGACGCCTACACGCGCTTCGAGTTCCACCGCGCCACCCAGGCCATCCACGGCTTCTGCCAGCTGGAGCTCTCCGGTCGCTACTTCGAGATCATCAAGGACCGGCTCTACTGCGACGCCCTGGATTCCGCCCGCCGCCGCAGCTGCCGCCACACCTGCTGGGAGCTGGCCAAGGGCCTCTGCACCCTGCTGGCCCCGGTCATGAGCTTCACCGCCGACGAAGCCTGGGAGCAGATCCCGGGTTGCGAAGGAAGTGTTCACGAGCAGAGGTTCCCCTCGCTCAACGGCGCCGCGGCTGAGCCGAAGTGGGAAAAGCTCTGGGAGGTGCGTGAAGCTGTCCAGGCGGCCATGGAGCCCCATCGGGCCGCCAAGACCATCGGCACCAGCCTGGATGCGGCCGTTCAGATCACGCTGAAGGATCAGGCGGATTGGGACCTGCTTGAAACCCTCGGCGAATCCCTGGACGACCTGCTCGTGGTTTCCTCCATCGTGCGAAGCGCAGCTTCGAGCGCCGACAGCGGCCCCATCGTCGCGGTCACCACCCACGACGGGCAGAAGTGCCCCCGCTGCTGGAACCACAAGGGCGGCCACGGAACCGGCGAGGATGCCGCCCTCTGTGCCCGCTGTGCCAAGGTGGTGGGCTAGTGCGCCGACTCTGCTGGTTGCTCCTGCCGGTCTCGGCGCTCGTCGCCGATCTCGGCTCCAAGGCCTGGGTCCTGCGGACCATCGGGGAGGGGGAATCCCTGCCCGTCATCAAGGGCTTCTTCTACCTGACGCTGGGCTTCAACCGGGGGGCCATCTTCGGCAGCCTGACCTGGCTTCCCGCCTCGGCGCGGTACCTGCTCTTCGCCCTGGCGGGGCTGGCCGCGCTCATCTATTTCGGCCGGCTCTTCCTGGCGAAGGAGACCTCAGCCTGGGAGCGCCTGGCGCTGGGGCTCATCCTGGGCGGAGCCCTGGGGAACGGCATCGACCGCCTCTACCGCGGCGCTGTAGTGGACTTCCTCGACTTCGTGTTCGGCACCTGGCACTACTGGACCTTCAACCTCGCCGACAGCTTCATCCTCGTGGGGGCCATCCTCTATGCCCTGCGGATGATCCTGGCCTCCAAGGGCGACCACCCCACACCGGCAACCTGAAGCCCAGGGGGGAGACGGGTATTCAACCACAGATGAACACGGATGAACGCAGATAAGGATCTTCCTTTTTATCCGCGTTTATCTGTGTTCATCCGTGGCAAACCCTACGTTTGCTACTGAGCTTCGATGGCTTTGAGCAGGGCCGCATCCTTGGGCAGCTGGTCCACGTCGGCGAGCCTTGGCACGAGGCGCTTCCAGAAGGGTTCCGCGGCGAAGACCTGCTTGAAGAGGGGCAGGGCCTCGTTGAGCTTGCCGCTGGAGGCCAGGACCACGGCCTGCCAGAAGGGCATCTCCCAGATGCCGGGGGCCAGCTTCGCGGCCGCCTCATAGGCGGCCTTGGCCTCGGCCCACTTGCTGGCGGTGACGAAGCCATCGCCCTCATCCATGAGCCGGTAGGCCCGGCGCAGCTGGATGAGGCGGCCCAGTTCCTTCAGCGGATCCGAACTGTCCTCCACCCGCAGGTCGAAGAGGCGATCGTTCCAGGGCTGGCCTGAGGGTTTGCCTTTCACGATGAGGATGGCGGCGCTTTGTTTCCCGCGGATGTCACCGCCTTCGGCCTGGGCCGCGCGGAGGGCCGCCAGCAGACGATCCGCGAGGTCGCCCTTGGTGCTGCGGAAAGCCTTGGCCATGGCGGGCCAGACGCTGGCCTGGTCCATGAGATTGGCTTCGACCGTGAAGCCTTCGCCCACTTCGTGGCCCGCAGCCTGGATGCACTTGGCGCCGGTGTGCGCCGCGGCGCGGCCCTGGGCGTCCACCATGGCCACCTGGCGCACCTCCCGATCCGCGTCGGCCGAGAGCAGGGCCTTCATGGCCTCGGGCGCGGACTTGCCCGCCTTCATGAGCGCGAGCCCCAGGGGGCCATAGCTGGGTTCGGTGAAGCTCTGCGTGGCCACGGCACCCACACCCGGCTCCGCCCAGGGCACGGCCGAACCGACCGAGAACCAGTGGCTCTGCACCGCCACGCCCAGATCCCCGGTCACGGAATCCCGGGCGACGATGGAATAGGTGTGGACGGGGCGGCGGGGGGCCTCCCCCGCGCTTCCATCCAGCGCGAAGAAGACCAACAGGAACAAGGCGGGGCATCGCATGGGGACTCCAGTTGTGATCGGGACCTGGGTCATCCTAGATGCTTCTGGGGCATCTGGCCCAGTCCGGGCTGGTACGATGGTCTCCATGAATCGATGGCCCGCACTCCTCCTCTTCAGCACCCTGGGTCTGTCGGCCCAGACGCCGGAAGGCTACGTCCAGTCCGTGGACGCCTGGCACGCGGCACGCGAGGCCCGGCTGATGGCCGAGGATGGCTGGCTCACCCTCATCGGCCGGGACTGGCTGAACCAGGGCGAGAACACGCTCGGCTCTGCCCCCGGCTCCACCGTGCTCCTGCCCGAGTGGGCCGCACCGGCCAGGGCGGGCCTGTTCGTCCTGGAAGGCACGGCGGTGCGGTTCAAGCCCCTCCCTGGCGGTGGCCTGCTCCTCAACGGCAAGCCTGCGACCGAAACCGTGCTGAAGTCGGACGCCGACGGGACGCCGGATGTGTTCACGGCCGGGCGGGTGAAGTTCTACCTGATCCGCCGCGGAACCCGGCTGGGCGTTCGCGTCAAGGATTCCGAGAACCCCGCGCGCAAGGCCTTCCACGGCGTGCCCCGCTATCCCGTGGATGCGGCCTGGCGCGTGGAGGCGGAGTTCATCCCCTACGCCACGCCCCAGACCCGGGCCATTCCCACGGTGTTGGGCACCACGGAACCCATGACCGCTCCCGGTCTCCTCAAGTTCAAGGTGGGCGGCCGCGAGGTCACGCTCGAGCCCATGCTCGAGGAGGGTGAGCATCCTGAGCTCTTCATCATCTTCAAGGACGCCACCAGCGCCCACGGCACCTACCCGGCCGGGCGCTTCCTGTATGCCGACATGCCGAAGGGCGGCAAGGTCATCCTGGATTTCAACCGGGCCATCAATCCGCCCTGTGCCTTCACGCTGTTCGCCACCTGTCCTCTGCCGCCCAGACAGAACCAGCTGGGCTTTGAGGTCCGTGCCGGCGAGAAGGAGCCCGAGGGTCACTGAGCCGGCCCGTGCCTGCACCTGGCCTCGGGCTGGGATCCGTGATTGTTTCCACTCCCCACCCGCGGTCAGGTCCGGGTGTTTGTCTGGCGAATGGATGATGTCCGACTTCCGATGGTTGCTGAAGGTGGCGGGCCTCGCCTGGGCCGGGTGTGCCCTCTGCGTGGGCCGCACGGTGGATAACGCGCCCCGGCCCAAGGGCGTGGAGGGCGGGACGAAGGGCCTCGAGCCCATGGAGGGTTTCCAGGCGGTCCTGACCCGCCAGGCCGCCGAGATGGGGGACCCCCGCGCCCAGTTCAACCTCGGCTGGTGCCATGCCACGGGGCAGGGTGCGCCCCGGGACGATGCCCAGGCGGCGGCCTGGTACGGCAAGGCGGCGGCACAGGGGCTGCCCGAAGCCCAGTTCAACCTCGGATTGATGCTGCTCATGGGCTCGGGGATCCCCAAGGACGAGACCCGGGCCGTGGCCTGGTTCCGGAAGGCCGCGGAGCAGGGCCTTGCTCCAGCGCAGTACCACCTCGGGCTCTGCCTCAGCCTCGGACGGGGCGTGGAGAAGGACCTCATCCAGTCCGACGAACAGCTGCTGAAGGCGGCCGAGCAGGGGTACGCCCTGGCACAGTTCCTCCACGCTGCGAACTGTCTCGACGGGAAGGGGCGTCCGCGGGACCTGGGCCAGGGGGCGGCCTTCTCGCGGAAGGCGGCGGAGCAGGGCGTGGCGAAGGGGCAGTGGCAATGGGGCGTATGCCTTTCCGAGGGGCTGGGCGTGCCCAGGGATGAGGTCGAGGGCCTCCGCTGGATCCAGAAGGCCGCGGCCCAGGGCGACCTTTCCGCCATGGTCTCCCTGGGGCTGGCCCACGGTCTTGGCCGGGGCGTGCCGAAGGACCCCCAGGAGGCCCTCGTGTGGTTCAGGAAGGCTGCCGACCTGGGAGACGCCTCCGCGCGCTACCACCTCGGCATGTGCCACAGCAACGGGCTCGGCGTGCCGGTGGATGGCCGTGAGGCCGTCCGCTGGTTCACGGCGGCGGCGGAGCAGGGCGACGCGCGCGCCCAGGCGGCCCTTGGGGTCGCCTACCACACGGGGCGTGGCGTGCCGAAGGACGATGCCGAGTCCTTCCTCTGGACCTGGAGGGCCGCCGAGCAGGGGCATCCGTTGGGGAGCTTCAATCTGGGCCTGTCCTATGAGTTCGGCTGGGGCGTGCCGGTCAACGACAGCTCGGCCACATGGTGGTACCGCAAGGCGGCCGAGATGGGGGACGCCAGGGCCCAGTTCAACCTGGCCCTCCGGCTGGAGCAGGGCAAGGGGGTTCGCCGGGATCTCCCCCAGGCCGTGGCCTTCTACCGGAAAGCGGCCGGGCAGGGCCTCGCGGCGGCCCAGCTCAACCTGGGCGTATGCCTATCCACGGGACGGGGCGTGGGCCTCGATGCCGCGGAGGCGGTGCGCTGGTACCAGAAAGCCGCGGATCAAGGTGTTCCCGATGCCTGGTTCAACCTCGGTCTGGCCCATGTCTCCGGCGCCAGGGCCACCTGGAGGCCGCAGCAGGCCGAGCCGCTGTTCCGGAAGGCGGCCCTTCACGGGCTGGCCAGGGCCCAGGTGGCCCTGGGGAACCTCTACGCCGAAGGCCTGCTGGGCACGAAGAACCTGGTTGAAGCCCATGCCTGGCTCAGCCTCGGTGCCGCCCAGCCAGGAGAGGCGCAGATCCGGGCGCGGCGGTTCCTGGACAAGGCGGCGCGCCGCATGACGACGGATCAGATCACCCGGGCCCGGCACCGCCTGGACCAGCTGCGGCTGGAGGTGGCCGCGGTGCAGGCAGAGGCCGCCCGCCACGCAGCGGCATCCTGACTTCCCGGACCCTGCTCTGAGTCCAGCATCTGCAAATGGAAAGGCCTGTTCCAGGATCGTCAGGAGGCGGGGAGCTCCAGCATGAAGACGCTCCCCTGCGGAGGGTTCTCCTCCACCCAGATCCGCCCCTGGTGGGCTTCGGCCACCAGCTGGCAAAAGGCCAGGCCCAGGCCCGAGCTGGACCGGGTGCCGGGTTGCCCCTCTTCAAGGCGCACGAATTTCTGGAAGATCTGCTCGCGCATGTGCTCGGGAATGCCCCTGCCCTGATCGCGGACTTCGAGACGGACGCCGCCCTCCGTGCGCTGGGCCTCGAGCCGGGTGCAACAGCCCCGGGGCGAGTACTTCAGGGCATTGTCGAGGAGGTTCAGCAGGAGCCGCCGGAGGAACTCCTGATCGGCTTCGACCTCGAGGTCGGAAGGGCATTCCCAAACGAGGTCGTGCCCACGGGACTGGGCCAGGGACTCCACCTCCTTGAGCAGGCAGGGAATCCATTGGCGAAGCGGGATCCGTGTCTTGCGGAGCTCCAGGCCGACCTGTTCGGCGCGGCCGATGTCGAGGATGTTCTGGATCATCCGCCCCATGTACTGGGAGGTATCCCGCAGCCGGCGGAGTTGAGTCCGCGAAGCGGTGCCGCCGTCCTCCCGCTCATCCAGCAGCTGCAGCCCAGCCTGGATGGCCGAGAGGGGATTCTTCAGGTCATGGACGATGAACTCGAAGAGCTGCTCCCGCTGCTTCTGGAGGTCGAGCAGGTTGTCCCGCTCCGCCTGGATCTCGGCCTGGAGCCGCTTGAGCCGCATGAGGCTGCGGATCCTGACGACCAGCTCGGCCGAGAGGACGGGCTTGCGCAGGAAGTCGTCCCCCTTGACCTGGAAGGCCAGGGAGTGGATGTCCTGCCGCTCATCCCCGGTCAGGAAGATGATGGGGAGCAGGTCGCCGTTCGGCAACTCGCGGATCCGCCGGCAGACCTCCAGTCCATCCATGTCGGGCATCTGGATGTCCAGGAGGATCAGGTCCGGCTTATAGGACGAAAGCAGCCCCAGCGCGTCGACACCACCCTCAGCGGTTTCCACCTGGTAGTAGGCCCGCTCCAGCATGGCCCGGAGGCTGCGGCGCGTCAGGGCGTCGTCATCGACCACCAGGATGCGGGCCCCGTGATCGGCCCGGCGGATGAAGATGGGTCCTGCTTCCATGGCTTGCCCTCAAGGCTTTCCTCGGAAGGCAGCCGGTGTTCCTTGAATTTTCACGCCTTGCCCATGAAAAAGACGGGTGGGTGAAAAATGACCACCTCGCCGCCGGGGGCGGCAGGACGGCTTCGGTTACTTGGGGCCTGGATGGGAGAAATCGGCCCCGTTATTCCTTTACGACACCATCGACATACATCCAGCGCCCGTTCTCGCGGGCGAAGGTGCTGGTCTCGATGTGGAGGGTGCGGCGCCCGTTGGACTGGAGGCTGGCATGGAAGGTCACGATGCCCGTGTCGTCGTCCTTGCCCCCCTTCTCCTTCCCGACGATCTTGAGCCCCACGGCCTGGACGGACTTGCAGTAGGCGGCCAGCTCCTCGCGGTTCTCCTCCGCCCGCTTGGCTTCGGGGCGGGTGGCGATGAGGTAGTCCGCCTTGCCCAGCGCGTAGGCGGAGAAACGAGACCGCATCAGCTGCTCGGCGGTATCGGGAAACTTGCCCCCGGAATGGTAGGGGCCGCAACAGCGGTCATAGGGTTGCTTGGAGGTGCAGGGACAGGGACGGGACATGGTCAACCCTTCATGGGGATGTGCAACCCGATGGTCTCGGCATGCTCGCGGGCGGATTCGTAGCCGGCGTCGGCGTGGCGGAAGACGCCCATGGCGGGGTCGTTCCAGAGGACGCGGGCGATGCAGCGGTCGGCCCGCTCGGTGCCGTCGGCCACGATGACCACGCCGCTGTGCTGGCTGTAGCCCATGCCCACGCCGCCGCCATGGTGGAAGCTCACCCAGGAGGCCCCGCCACCCACGGCGGTCATGGCATTGAGCAGGGGCCAGTCGCTGACGGCGTCGGAGCCGTCCTTCATGGCCTCGGTCTCGCGGTTGGGGCTGGCCACGCTGCCGCTGTCCAGGTGGTCGCGGCCGATGACGATGGGGGCCTTCACCTTGCCGGTGCGCACCAGCTCGTTGAACTTCAGGCCCGCCAGGTGGCGCTCCCCGGCGCCGATCCAGCAGATGCGGGCGGGCAGACCCTGGAAGGCGATCTTCTCCTGGGCGGCCTTGATCCAGCGGACCATGCCTTCGTTTTCCGGGAACAGCTCCATCATGGCGGCGTCCGTGACGGCGATGTCCGCGGGATCGCCCGAGAGCGCGGCCCAGCGGAAGGGGCCGATGCCCTTGCAGAACAGGGGCCGGATGAAGGCCGGCACGAAGCCCGGGAAGGCGAAGGCGTTCTCGCAGCCGGCCCGCTGGGCCTGGGCACGGATGTTGTTGCCGTAGTCGAAGGTGACCGAACCGAGGCGCTGAAACTCGATCATGGCCTCGACGTGGGTCCGCATGGAAGCGAGGGCCCGCTGCACATAGGCTTCGGGCTCATCCTTGCGCATGACGGCGGCCTGTTCCAGCGTCATGCCGGCGGGGATGTAGCCGTTGTATTCGTCGTGGGCCGAGGTCTGGTCCGTGACGAGCTGGGGGATGTAGCCGCGCTTGAGGATTTCGGGCAGCAGCTCGGCGGCATTGCCCAGCAGGCCGATGCTGCGGGCCTCGTGGGCATCCACGTACTGATCGACCAGGGCCAGGGCCGTGTCCAGGTTATCGGTCCACTCATCGAGGTAGCGGGTGTCGATGCGCTTCTGGATACGGGTCTGGTCCACCTCGATGCAGAGGGCCACGCCGCCGTTCATGGTGACGGCCAGGGGCTGGGCGCCGCCCATGCCGCCCAGGCCGGCGGTGAGGGTCCAGGTGCCGGCCAGAGTGCCATTGAAGTGCTGACGGGCGGCCTCGGCGAAGGTCTCGTAGGTGCCCTGCACGATGCCCTGGCTGCCGATGTAGATCCAGCTGCCGGCGGTCATCTGGCCGTACATCATCAGGCCCTTCTGATCCAGCTCGCGGAAGTGCTCCCAGGTGGCCCACTTGGGCACCAGGTTGGAGTTGGCGATGAGCACGCGGGGGGCGTCGGCATGGGTCTTCACCACGCCCACGGGCTTGCCGCTCTGCACCAGCAGGGTCTCGTCGTCGTTCAGGTGCTTGAGCTCCTTCACGATGGCGTGGAAGCAGTCCCAGTTGCGGGCCGCCTTGCCCAGGCCGCCGTAGACCACCAGATCCTCGGGCCGCTCGGCCACCTCGGGATCCAGGTTGTTCATGAGCATGCGCAGCGCCGCCTCCTGCACCCAGCCCTTGCAGTGCAGATGGGTGCCGCGGGGCGCGGTGATGACGGGGGACTCGGAAGCGGTGGACATGGGGGCTCCAGCGGAACCCCCAAGTTTCCCACGGCTTCGCTTGGACGGCGATCAAGAGCTCCTGAGCTGGGCGATGGCCCGCTCCAGGTCGCGCCGCATGGCCTCCGGGCTTTCCGCTTTGTGAAGAAAGCCATGGCCGGGGAGCACCCAGCTGAAATCGAAGGCCAGCAGCTTCTCCAGGCTGGCCAGCTGTTGCTCCCAGGAGTGCCAGTTGTAGGCGCGGGAAGCGGAGAGGTGGCCCTTGTCCGGGTTCCACCAGAGGTGATCCCCCGTGAAGAGGAAGCCCTGGTGGAGAAGGCAGACGCTTCCCGCCGTGTGGCCGGGCGTGGGAATCAGCAGCAGATCTTTGGCGAGGGGGATGGGCTCCTCTCCGTCCACCAGCCGCTCGAGGCCGGTCATCCGGTCGGCGCGATGCATGATCCGCTCGCATCCGAAGCGTTCGTGATAGGTCGCATGATCCGCCACATCGTCCTGGTGGCTGAGGACCATCATCGCCACGCCGCCCAGGGCCGCCAGGTTCTTCATGAGCGGCTCGGCGGCTCGGGGCGAATCCATGAGGACATTGCCCGCCGGGCGCCGGATCAGGTAGCTCCAGGCGCCAAAACTCTTCTCGCTGGCATAGCCGCAGAAATAGACGCCCTCTGCCAAGGCGTGGGGGAAGGCCTGGCTGGCCCTGGCCACATCGGCCTTGTCATCGGTGCCGATGGAGCCCACGGGGCAGGCCACCAGGGCCATGGAGGCCCTGAGCCGCAGGCCGGCATCTGCAGGCTGGGCATGGACGCGCGCGTGGTCGCCACCGTCCTGGAAGGTCTCGGGGGCGAACTGGTAGCAGGTGCCGCAGTCGATGCAGGTCCGGTCCACGAAGAAGGGGCCGGGGACGTTGTCGGCATGGGCTTCCGTTCGGCGGGCCATGGACTCTCCCGGGCTTTAGATGCTACCGGTTCACCATGTGCATCATCGCCTCGGGATAGCGGGTGCCCGCGGCCGCTCCCGGCGGGAACAGGCCGCCCAGTTCCTCCAGCTCGCCGGGACAGAGCACCTGTTCCAGCGCGCCCAGATTCTCGTCCAGGCGCTCCCGGCGCTTGGTGCCGGGAATGGGGGCCAGGTCGCCACCCTGGCCGAGCACCCAGGCCAGGGCCAGCTGGGAGGCCGTGCAACCGCGGGCGATGGCCATGTCCTGGATGCGGGCCACGAGGGCGAGGTTCTTCTGGAAGTTCTCGCCCTGGAAACGGGGGGAGTTGCGCCGGTAGTCACCGGGCTCGAAATCCTCGAAGCGCTTGATCTGGCCCGTGAGGAAGCCGCGGCCCAGGGGGCTGTAGGGCACGAAGCCCACGCCCAGTTCGCGACAGGCCTGCAGCAGGCCTTCTTCGGGGTCACGGGTCCAGAGGGAATATTCGGACTGGACGGCGCTGATGGGATGCACGGCGAAGGCCCGGCGCAGGGTGGCGGGGCTGCACTCTGAAAGCCCCAGGAATCGGACCTTGCCGGCCCTTGCGAGGTCGGCCATGGCGCCCACGGTGTCCTCGATGGGCACTTCGGGATCGACCCGGTGCTGGTAGTAGAGGTCGATGGTCTCCACGCCCAGGCGCTTGAGGCTGGCCTCGCAGGCGGTGCGCACGTAGTCTGGGCGCCCACAGACGCCGCGCACGGTCGGGTTCGCCGGATCACGGACGATGCCGAATTTCGTGGCGATCACCACCTTGCTGCGCACGCCGGCCAGTGCCTTGCCCACCAGGATCTCGTTGAGATGGGGTCCGTACATGTCGGCGGTGTCGAAGAAGGTGATGCCCCGCGCCACGGCGTGGTGGATCGTGGCCGTGGATTCCGCATCGTCGCGCTGGCCGTAGAAATCCGACATGCCCATGCAGCCCAGGCCGAGGCCCGATACGGTGAGTCCCTGGGTTCCGAGGGCGCGGGTCAGCATGGGGGCCTCCATCTCATCCAACCAAGTATGAGGCCCGGGAGTGGCGAGTGCCGACTCCCGGGCCTGGACTGGCACCACGATCAGCGGTGATCGATGACGTCCTTGGCTTCGAAGCGCACCTTGGGGGCGGTGGCGTACTTGTCATCGTCCGCGCGGTAGCCGACAGGGCAGGCGCTGACGGTGGCGTAGCCGGTGCCCTTGAGGCCCAGGATCTCGTCGTACTTGGCCGGCTCGATGCCTTCGAAGGGGCAGGCGTCGATGCCCAGCAGGGCCGCCGAGGTGAGCAGGTTGCCCATGGCGATGTAGGTCTGACGGGCGGCCCACTCGTGGATGACGGCGTGGCGGGCGCCGTTGACGAGGTCGCCCATCATGAAGCCCTTGTAGCCGGCGAGGCTCTCCACGGTGGTGCCGCGCACCTCGGCCGTGCGGGCGATGAAGCGGTCCAGGTCGGCCTCGGTGACGTCCTGCTTGGCGGCGAAGACCACCAGGTGGCTGCAGTCCTCCACCTGGGCCTGGTTCCAGGAGGCGGGCCGCAGCCTGGCCTTGAGGGCGGGGTCCGTGACCACGATGAACTTCCAGGGCTGAAGGCCATAGCTGGAGGCCGTGAGGATCAGGGCTTCCTCTAGCACGGTCCAGTCAGCGGCGGAGAGCTTCTTCGTGGCATCGAATTTCTTGGTGGCGTAGCGCCAGTTCAGCTGTTGGAGCAGGCTCTCGCCTGGGATGGAGCTCATGGGTTCCTCAGAGTTGAAGGTGAAGCGTTCAGATGGCCTGCTGGATGCGGGTCCGGAGCTGGTCGATGGGCAGGGAGCCCACGATCCGATCCGTGGGTTCGCCATTCTTGAAGATCACCAGGGTGGGCATGCTCAGGACGTCGTACTGCTCGGAAAGCGGGGTGTAGTCATCTACGTTCAGCTTGGCGAAGGAGGCCTTGCCCTTGAATTCCGCAGCCAGGAGCTCTGTGATCGGGGCGATCTCGCGGCAGGGGGCGCACCATGGTGCCCAGAAATCCACGATGGTGGTGCCATTGGCCACGGCTTCAGCGAAGGTCTTGTCGGTCAAATGGGGAATGAGGTCAGACATGCCGGGACTCCTGTTTCAGAGGTCCAGATTAACGGAATCGGGCCGTTTCTCCGTCATGACAATCTCCCGGGTCGTGGATGCCAAGGTCAGGAAACCCTGGCCCAGCGCGCACTGGCGGTGGCGATGCGCTGGCCGAGGCGCTCGGCGCTCTTGCGGTCGGCCTCGTTGGGTTCGACCTCAGGGGCCACCTGGCCCGCCTGGGCCATGACGCCGCTGAAGCTGCCGAGGCGGTTGGTCCCTTCGTCGTTCTGGGGCAGGTCTGCGAGGCCGACCCAGACCATGCCGTGCTGCATGGCGAAGATTATGAGGGTCTGCAGGGTGTTCAGCTTGTCGCCGCTGGGGCTGCCGCTGATGGTGAAGCCCGCCGCCAGCTTGTCCTTCCACTTCCGCTCGTACCAGGGCTTGGAGCTGGCATCCATGAAGGTCTTGAAGGGGCCGCTCACGCTGCCCATGTAGGTGGGGCTGCCGAAGACGATGGCGTCCGCGCCCTCCAGGTCCGCCCAGTGGGCCTCGACCTCCTCGACGGGGATGAGGTTCGCCTGGGTGCCAGGCACGGATTCGGCGCCGGCCTTCACCCGTTCCGCCACCACCTTGGTGTGGCCGAAGCCGCTGTGGAACACGATGGCGATCTTGGTCATGCTGCCTCCTTATCGGGCACTTGCATTCGGTTGGCCCGTGACCCAAACTTTAGGTGCTTACGATCGAAAAGAAAGTAGGCACTATTTTGGAAGGTAGGCACCCAATGGTTCGTAAAGCCTGTTCTCTCGAGCCCAACGTCTTCAGCGCCCAGTGCCCCACGCGCCAGGCCCTGGATCTCATCGCCGACAAGTGGACCACCCTGCTGATCTACCTCCTCTCCCGGGGCAAGCAGCGCTATGGCGACCTGCACCGGCAGGTGGGCGGCATCAGCCAGAAGATGCTCACCCAGACCCTGCGCAAGCTGGAGCGCGATGGCCTGGTCACCCGCCACGTCTACCCCGAGGTGCCGCCCCGCACCGAGTACGAACTGACGAAGCTGGGGCACACGCTCATCGAGCCCATGGGCGCCCTCTGCGAGTGGGCCGGCACCCACCTGTCCGAGCTGGAGCAGGCCCGCAAGCGGTACGACCACCTGCAGAAGAAGGCCACCCTCAGCGCGTGAACCGCAGGTCTTCCGGCGTGTCGAGATCCCAGGTCCCCTCGGGGAAGGGGATGGTCGGGGCGTTCTCCCGGAGGAGGATGGGCTTGGCGCCCCGGTCACCCGCCAGGCCCAGCAGTTCCGGGAAGAGCCGGGCTGGAAAGATTGCCGGGATGCCGGGGCGGCCTCCGTAGGCACACGCGACGGGGGCCGTGCCCTCCTGCGCGCCGTGCAGCTGGAGGAGCCGCCCGAGCAGGGGGGGATCCACGGCCGGCTGGTCGATGGCGAGGAGGAGGACGGCAGCCGTGGAACCGGGCAGGGCGGCGATGCCCGCCCGGATGGAGCTGGCCATGCCTTCAGCGGCTTCGGCGTTCCGGACCACGCGCACCGACGGATCCAGCGCGCCGGGGTCCCAGTCGCCCACCACGGCGAGCACAGGCGTGCAGCCGGCCGCCTGGGCGATCCTCACCGTCCGCTGGAGCAGCGTCTCGCCGTCGAGCACGAGCAGGGCCTTCGGACCACCCATGCGCCGGCCGGATCCGGCGGCCAGGATGAGCGCGGGGATCACGGCATGACCCGGGTCCGGGTCCCGCCCAGCGACGACCCCGAGCGCTCCGTGGCGAAGGCCTGGACCTCGGCGAGGATGGCCAGGGCGATGCCTTCGGGATCCGTCGCCCCGAGATCGAGGCCAACGGGTGTGTGGAGTCGCGCATCGGGATGCAGGCCCTCTGCCGCCAGCTCCCCGAGGAGCTTGGCGCCCCGGGCGCGGCTGCCCATGAGGCCCAGGTAGCCGGCCTTCGAAGGCAGGAGCAGGCGCAGGGCTTCCAGGTCCTTGGCGTAGTGGTGCGTCATGAGGACCACCGCGCTGCGGGCGTCCAGGGGCAGGGTGGGCAGCACCTGGGCGGGATGGCCCGAACGCACCGCGTCCGCCTCCGGAAAGCGCGCGGGCTGGGCGAAGGCCGGCCGGTGGTCCACCACGCCCACGAACCAGCCCAGCGCCTTCGCCAGGTGGACGAGGGGGCGGCTGTCGTCGCTGGCGCCGAGAATCCAGAGTGCCAGGGGGGGATGGATGATCTCCGTGAAGCCGGGACCCGGGTCTCCCGCCTGGGCGAGGAGGCAGCGCTGGCCCAGGCCATCGGGATCCAGGTCGGTGTGGAGGACGATGCCGGTCCGGGAAGCCCAGGCCTGCTCGATCCAGGTCATCCACTGGGGGAAGCCGGGCAGCGGCTCGATCAGGATGTCGAGCACGCCCTCGCAGCCGCTGCCGCTGCCCCAGACCAGGTCGAGCTCACCGCGGAGGTCGTACTGCACCAGCTTCGGCCTGCCCTGGGCCAGCGCTTCCAGCGCCCGCGCCTGAACATCGCCTTCGAGGCAGCCGCCGCTGAGGGAGCCCCGCAGGGGCCCGCTGGCATCCAGCAGCAGCCTTGCCCCGGTCCGGCGGTAGCTCGCCCCCTCGGCTCGCACCAGGGTCGCGAGTGCCAGGGGACCCGGGCGTTCGCGGACCAGGCGCAGGATGTCCTGAAGCTCTTTCACTTGAAAGTGTCGGCGCCGACCGGCACCCGGCGGATCCGTTTGCCGGTGGCCGCGAAGACGGCGTTCAGCACCGCGGGGATGGCGAGGGGCACGGGCGGCTCACCCATGCCGGAAGGCGCTTCGGTGCTGGCGACGATGACGGTCTCGATGGCGGGCATGTCGGCGAGGCGCAGCACGGGGAAGTCGTGGTACCCCGTCTCCACCGTGCGTCCCTTGTCCCAGGTGATCTGGCTGAAGAGCGCCGACAGGCCGAAGGCGATGCCGCCTTCCACCTGGGCCTCCAGCCCGGCCGGGTTCACCACGAAGCCGCAGTCCACGGCGCAGGTGATCTTGTGGACGCGCAGCTGGCCCTTCTCCACCGAGACCTCGGCCACCTCGGCGGCGTAGGTGCGGCCGTCGTAGGCATGGCAGGCCAGCCCCAGCCCCCGGCCCGCGGGCAGCTTGCGGCCCCAGCCGGCCTTCTCGGCAGCCACCTGGAGCACCTTCTTCAGGCGCCGGATGTCCGCCTCGTCCCGCCCGAACTTGACGATGCCCTGGTTGCCCATCAGGTCGAGCCGCAGCTGGAGGGGATCCCTGCCGGTGGCATGGGCCACTTCATCCAGGAAGCATTCGCGGGCGAAGACATTGGGCACGATCTCGATGCCGCGCCACCAGCCGAGTGGTGTGGGGGCCTCCACTTCGGCGTAGTCCACCCGGATGGCGGGGATGGCGTAGGGGATGTCCAGGGCGCCGCTGGCCTCGGCGGAGGCCATGGCCGGCGACTTCTGGCCGCCCATCCAGGACCGCAGGATGGAGGGCCCGGCGATGCGGTGCGCCCAGGCCGACAGACCGCCAGAAGCGTCCAGGCCCGCCCGCAGCCGATGCAGGGTGGCGGGGTGGTGCAGGTCATGGCGGAGGTCATCCTCCCGGTCCCACACCACCTGGACCGGCCCGCCCCCCAGAGCCTTGGCCACCTGCGCGGCCTCGGTGCTGAAGTCGGTACCGAGGCGGCGTCCGAAGCCACCGCCGATGAGGGCCACATTCAGCTTCACCTGTTCGGGCTTGAGGCCCAGGGCGGCCGCGGCGGTGTTCTGGGCCCGGTTCGGAGACTGCGTTCCGGTCCAGAGCTCCGCACCTTCGGCCTGGAGCTGGACTGTGGCGTTCATGGGCTCCACCGTGGCGTGGGCCTGGTAAGGGAAGGCGTATTCGGCCTCCATCACTTTGGCGGCGCTGGCGAGGGCCTTCTCGGCGTCGCCGGCCTTCCAGGCCTCGTCGCCGGGTCCGGTCAGGGCCGTCCGCATCTTGGCTTCCAGCGCGGCGGAGTTGAAATCCTTCCCGGCGCCCTCGTCCCAGGTGGTGCTGGCGGCCAGGGCCTCGCGGCCCTTGAAGGCGGCCCAAGTGCTGTCGGCGACCACCGCCAGACCCGTGGGCACCTTCACCACGGCCTTCACGCCCTTCACGGCCTTCGCCTTGGCCTCGTCCCAGGCCTTGGGCTGGCCGCCGGGAACCTGGCAGCGCAGCACGGCCGCGAAGCGCTGGCCGGGGCGGCGCACGTCCAGTCCAAACACCGCCTTGCCGGTGACGATGGCCGGGCCATCGAAGCGGGGCATGCGCTTCCCCAGCAGCCGGTACTCGCTGGCCTTCTTGAGGGGCGGATCCTTGGGCACCGGCAGCTTGGCGGCGGCTTCCGCCAGGTCGCCGTAGCCGAGCTTGCGGCCGCCGGGGCCCAGCACGAAGCCGTTCCTGGTGGAGCACACCTGCGCGTCGACCTTCCACTGCGCTGCGGCGGCGGCCACCAGCATCTGGCGCGCGGCCGCACCGGCCTTGCGGAGCGGATTCCAGGTGCTGCTGACGCTCGTGCTGCCGCCGGTCTGCATGGACTTGAAGTCCGGTCCGGGGTTCGCGTTGACGACCTCGATCCGGGACCAGTCGAGGTCCAGTTCTTCCGCCAGCGCCATGGGCAGGGCCGTGCGGACCCCCTGGCCCATCTCGGTCTTGGGGACGGTGATCCGCACCGTGCCATCCGGCTTCAGGGCCAGGAAGGCATTGGGCCTGAACTCGACCTTGGCAGCCTCGCCGGGCTTGGGTTTGGCCTCCAGATGCAGGCCCAGGATGAGGCCGGTCCCGGTGGCCCCCGTCACCTTGAGGAACTCCCGGCGGCTGGTCATTTCACACCTCCCGCGGCGCGCAGCACGGCTTTCCGGACGCGCGAATAGGTGCCGCAGCGGCACACGTGATCTGCGAAGGCCTCGTCGATGTCGCCATCGGTGGGATGAGCCTTGTGCTTGAGGAGGGCCGCGGCGGTCATGATCATGCCAGGCTGGCAGTAGCCGCACTGGGCCACGTCCTCGGCAAGCCAGGCCTGCTGCACCGGGTGGGTGCCATCCTTCGAGAGCCCCTCCACGGTGACGACGGTGTGGCCGGCTGCCTCCTTCAGGCTCGTCTGGCAGGACTTCACGGCCTTGCCATCCAGGTGGATGGTGCAGGATCCGCAGACGCCCTGGCCGCAGCCGAACTTGGTGCCGGTGAGGCCGAGGGTGTCCCGGAGGATCCAGAGCAGCGGAGTGTCGGCCTCGGCGTCCACGGTGCGGACGCGGCCATTCACGGTGAGCTGGAAGGAAGGCATGGCAGCTCCTGGAAACCTCAAGTGATGAGGCTTCCACCCTACGCCCAGGGAGACTCCGCCGCAACGGTGCTAGGGTGTGGTCACGTTCCCGGGGGTGCCATGTCGAGAGCCTGGACCGTCCTGCCGTGTCTCGTTGCCGGTGTGGGACCCGCCTTCGCCCAGGCGCCGAGCCTGGAGCCGGTGCTCCGGGCCGAGCTGGCCTTCGCCCGCATGGCCGATGAGAAGGGCATCCGCACGGCCTTCCTGACTTGGCTGACCGAGGATGCGAGCGTCTTCTCGCCTCGCATGACCAACCGGAAGGAGCAGTACGGGCCCGAGCCCGGCGATCCCGGCCACCTGGTCTGGTACCCGGAGGCCATGGGCCTCGCCGCCTCGGGCGACCTGGCCTGGAGCCTCGGTCCCTGGACCTACGCAGTGAAGAAGGGCGGGGCGGTCCTCGTGCATGGCCATTTCCTCTCTGTCTGGCGGAAGCAGGCCGGCGGTGGCTGGAAGGCCGTGGCCGACATCGGTGTCCCCCACGCGGCACCGGAGCGCCCCGTGGAGCCGTTCGCCATCTGGGACGCTGCACCCATGAAGCGGCTGACCCAGTCGAAGGGGTCCGATGCCACGCCGGTGTTGCTGCGGAAGGAGGCTGACCTCGCGGCGGCCTGGGTGGAGAAGGGCGGGCTGGCCCTGCTGCCGGAGCTGGCGAAGGCGGGCCGGGTGCTGCGTCCGCGGCGGATGCCCCTGCGGGATCCTGCCGAGATCGAGAAGGCCCTGGAGGCCGACCGGCCCGGCGCACGCTGGGAACCGGCCAGGATCCAGGTGGCGGCTGGCGGTGATCTGGCCTGGACTTGCGGCGAGTCCGGTCCTGATGACCGGGGCGCCACGGCCAGCTTCCTCCGGATCTGGACGCTCGAAGGGGGGGACTGGAAGGTGCTGTTCGATGTGCGCCTGCCGCATCCGGCCCCGCCGAAATAGCCCTGGCATCCCTCTCGCCCTTCTCCCGTGTTGTGTCGGGAGTTTGTCGTGCTGCGACGGTGGGTGCTTTTCCTTGGATTGGCGGCGGGCCTGGGTCTTGGGGCCCAGGCTCAGGGGCGGCCCGCCCCCCCGCCCACGGCTTCGGAAAAGGAACTGCAGGCTCCCTTGACGCTGGAGGACGGAAAACCGACGCCCGGTCAGGCTGCGGAGGCACCCCCCTCGGGCCTGCGGGCCTTCGGATCGCTGGTGCTGGTGCTGGGGCTGGCGGGCGCCAGCCTGTGGGCCCTCAAGAAATACGGCCGCGGCCGGATCCCCGGCGGGGGCGGCCACAAGCTGCGGGTGGAGGAGACCCTGGCCCTGGGCGACCGGCGCTTCGTGTCGATTCTGGACGTGGAAGGCGAGCGGTTCCTCATTGCTCTGGCGCCCCAGGGCATCAGCCTGCTTTCGCGGCTGGATCCTGGTGACCGGGGCGAGCCGGGCACCTTCGATGACGCCCTGAACCGCCAGGTGGATCTGGGCCGTCCCGTCCCCGTGAAGGAGATGGAAGCGATGCTCAGGCAGGGTGGGGGCGGACAGTGAACCGGTTGATGCGCTGGCTTCCCACGCTCCTCCTGCTGACGGCGGGCCTGAGCCTCTGCGCGCAGCAGGCGGCGCCCCTGCCGTCCGTCACCGTGGATTTCGGCAAGGCACCTACGGGCCCGGCCCTCAGCTCCAGCCTGCAGGCCATGCTGCTGCTGACGATCCTGACCCTGGCCCCGACCATCCTCATGACCGCCACCAGCTTCACGCGCATCGTGGTGGTGATGCACTTCCTCCGCCAGGGCCTGGGCACTCAGCAGACGCCCTCGAACCAGGTGCTCATCAGCCTCTCGCTGGTGCTCACCTTCTTCATCATGGCGCCCACGGCGCGGGAAATTAACAGTACCGTCCTCCAGCCCCTGCAGCGCAATGAGCTGACCACGGACCAGGCCCTGGACCGCACGGCGGCGCCCATGAAGGTGTTCATGCTGCGTCACACGCGGAAGAAGGACCTGTCGCTGTTCCTCAAGATCGCCAAGGCCCCGGCGCCCAGGACCAAGGCCGACGTGCCCATGGAATGCCTGCTTCCGGCCTTTCTCATCAGCGAGCTGAAGACCGCCTTCGAGATCGGCTTCATGATCTTCCTGCCCTTCCTGGTGGTGGACATGGTGGTGGCCAGCATCCTGCTCAGCATGGGCATGATGATGCTGCCGCCGGTGGTGATCTCGCTGCCCTTCAAGGTGCTGCTCTTCGTGCTTGTGGACGGCTGGTACCTGATCGTCGGCTCCCTGGTGAGGGGGTACACCGGATGAACGAGCTGCTGATCGCCCAGATCGGAAAGGAAGCCCTCAAGACCGCGCTGCTGGTGGCTGGACCGGCCCTGCTGGTGTCGCTCGTGGTGGGTCTGATCGTCTCCGTGTTCCAGGTGGTGACGAGCCTCCAGGACCAGACCATCGCCTTCGTGCCCAAGGTCATCGCCGTGATGGTGGTGGTGGCCATCAGCTTCCCCTGGATGATGCAGGTGATGCTCCGGTTCACCACGCGCATGTTCACCGACTTCAATGCCGTCGTACGACAGCTGACCTGAGGCGGTCGTGACCCCCACGCTCATGAACACCTCCGTCTGGGCCATCACGGGCGCCAAGGCGGTGCTGTGGGTGCTGGTGCTCACGCGCATGACGGGCCTGCTGGCGACCCTGCCGATCCTGGGCTCCGAACAGGTGCCGCTGCAGCTCCGGGCGGCCCTGGGCGCGCTGCTGACGACGGTGCTGCTGCCGGTCGTCCCCGTTCCGGCCAACCTCCCCTCGGGGCTGCCCGAGCTGGTGGGGCTGATGGCCTCGGAGCTGGCGATCGGCCTCCTCCTGGGGAGCGTGGTGGCCTGGATCCTCGAGGCGGTGTCCTTCGCCGGGACCCTCATGGATACCCAGATGGGCTTCTCCTTCGTCCAGTTCCTGGATCCCGCCACCTCCCAGAGCACCTCGATCTCCGGCTCCCTGATGATGCAGATCTCCGCCCTCCTGGTCTTCCTCACGGGGCTGCACCATCAGATGATCCTGGCGCTGGTGGACAGCTACCGCATCGCGCCCATGGGGCAGGGGGTGCCGCTCCAGGCCTTCGGCCTGATCACCCTGATCGGGCAGATGCTGGCCAAGGGCTTCCAGCTGGCCTTCCCCGTGCTGGCCGTGCTGTTCCTGATCGACCTGATCCTGGGCATCTCCGGGAAGTTCATGCCCCAGCTGCAGCTGCTGCAGCTTAGTTTCCCGCTGAAGATCGCCCTGGGCATGACGGTGCTGGGCCTGGTCCTCCGGGAGCTGGGTCCCTGGCTCTCCCCGCTCCTGGCCTCTGCGCCGAAGCTCGCCCTGAAGCTGCTGGGAGGTTGAGGTGGCGCACGATCCCGGCAAGACCGAGAAGGCCACCCCCAAACGACGGCAAAAGGCCCGGGAGGAGGGCTCCGTCCCGCGCAGCGCCGACTTCGACGGCGCCATCCTGCTCTGGGGGAACTTCTTCCTCTTCCTGGGGCTGGGCGGGGCCACCATGGCCCTGCTGACCAGGCAGGTCGCCCATTTCCTCGAGAGAGCCAGGCCCGGGGCCCTGGCGGATGCGGGCCAGGTGACGCTGCTCGGCGATGTCTTCATGATTCTGGGACGGCTCCTGCTGCCCTTCCTGCTCATCAATCTGCTGGTGGCGCTGATCACCGGGTTCTCCCAGCGCGGATTCACCATCAGCGCGAAACCGCTCCTGCCGAAATTCGAGAAGCTGGACCCGGCCAAGGGGTTCCAGCGCCTCTTCTCCTCGAAGGCCCTGGTGGATCTTCTCAAGAGCCTGGCCAAGTTCGCCCTGCTGGCCTGGGTGGCCTATGGTGTGCTGGCGCCGCGGATTCCGGCGCTCCTCGGCACCCTGAAACTGCCCCTGGGGCAGTCCCTGAACCTGTTCCAGGGGACGGTTTTCGCGCTCTACCGCAACGTGATGTTGGCCATGCTGGTGCTTGCCGTCGCTGATTTCATCTGGCAGCGCACCTCCTGGGAGAAGAGCATCCGGATGACCAAGCAGGAAGTGAAGGACGAGTTCAAGGACGCCGACGGCAGCCCCGAGATCAAACAGCGGCAGAAGTCCATCATGATGGCGGCGGCCCGCCGCCGCATGCTGTCCGAAGTGCCCAAGGCCACGGTGGTGGTGACCAATCCCACCCACGTGGCCGTGGCCCTGCGCTACGACGAGAAGACCCTCGCCCCGGTCTGCGTGGCCAAGGGGCTCGACCACCTGGCGCTGAAGATCAGGGAGAAGGCCAAGGAATCCGGCGTGCCCATCCTCGAGCGCCCCGAGGTGGCGCGGGCCCTCTACCGCTCGGTGGAGGTCAGCAAGCCCATCCCCCGCGACCTCTACCAGGCCGTCGCCCAGGTGCTGGCCTTCGTGTACCGGCTCCGGGGGGCCGCATGAGGTCCGCGCTGGAGTTCCCAATCCAACGGGCCGAAAGGGTATCGTTAGACCAGCCTGAGGATGTCCCTTGACCCGGCCCATCGTTCCGCCCCACCTCCCCGCCCCCAGCCTCCTGCTGGTGGACGATGACCCCATGCCCCGGGAGACGCTCTCGACGCTGCTCTCGGCCGAGGGATTCCAGGTGGTGACCGCCTCCACGGGCGAAGAGGCCGAGGGGAAGCTCAAGGCTGAGCAGCCGCCCTTCGACCTGGTCATCACGGACCTGGTCATGCCCGGCAAGACCGGGATGGACGTGCTGAAGTGCGCCCTGAACCGGAATCCCAGCTGCACGGTGCTGGTCCTCACCGGATTCGGAAGCGTCCGCGAGGCCACCGAGGCCATGGAGCTCGGCGCCTTCGACTTCGTCACCAAACCGATGCAGATCGACCAGTTCCGGAACACCCTGCGGCGGCTCATGGAGCGGCGGACGCTCACTCATGAGCGGGACGAACTTCGGGACAAGGTGAAGGCCCTGACCGAACGCGCTGAGCGGCTGGAAACCACCCTTGGGCGCATGGAGATCCTGGCCAACCAGATGGCCCCGACCAGTGGACCCGCCCGCCCGGACGCCCTGGCGGACCTGGAGCGCCTCGCCGCGCTGAAGTCCAAGGGGCTCCTCTCGGATGAGGAGTTCGAGCAGGGGAAGAAGAACCTCCTGGCCCGGTGGCTCGCATGAGACGCCGCGGGGACCGCGCGGTCTGGCTCTTCCTGCTGGTCGCCTTCCCCCTGCTGGCCCAGCATGCGGCACCCGCCAAGGCCGAGCCGCACGCGCCCGCGGCGAAGGCACCCACCGGGCGGATGACGGATGCCGACGTGGCGGAGCTGGCCAAGGGTGCCCTGACCGCCGAGAATCTGACCTCCATCCGGGCCGCCCTCGGTCGGCTCAAGGCACACACCTTCAAGTCCAGCAAAGTCCCCGAACGGGAACTGGTCCTCTATGCCCAGGGCGTCCTCGAAGCGCGGCTGGGCAACCTTCCCGGCGCCACGGTGGCGCTGAAGAAGCTCGAGCGGCAGTGGCCGAAGTCGCCCTTCATGGGGGAGGCCCACACGATTCTCGCCGAGGATGCGCTCGTCCATCGAAGGTACAAGGAGGCCGAGGGGCGGCTCCACCAGGCCCTGGCCGCGGACATCCCCTCTGAGCTGAAGCGGAAACCCCAGGAACTCCTGATCTGGGCCCTGGTCGAGCAGGAGCGCCCCCAGGAGGCCCTGCCCATCGTGCAGTCCCTGCGGCCCCTCGAAGGGAGGGAGAAGCCCAGCGAGCGGGGCCTGGCAGCCATTGTGGAGGTCCTGTGCGCGACCGGTGAGCGGGAACAGGCCCAGGGCGCCCGCAAGGATTTCCAGAACCTCTACCCCAAGAGCGAGCTGATGCCCCGGGTGGACCTGGTGTGGGGCCGCCTGCTGGGCCGGTCCGGCGAAGCCCAGGAATCCGCCCAGGTCCTCCGGAAGCTCATCAAGGATTATCCGGGCTCGAGCCAGGCCGACGATGCGCGCCTGGCGCTCGCGAACCTGCTGACGGACGGGAGCCTCCCGGATACCAAGGACCTGCCCAGCGCCGAGGCCCTGCTGGCCGAGGTGCGGAAGGCGGGCAAGGGCCTTCCGAAGCGGACCGCCCAGGTCGTGGAGTTGCGCCTGTTGGTCGGGAAGCTGCTCTGGGAGGACGCTCTGAACCTGGTGGACCGCATGGACCCCGCGACCCGGGAGACGGTGCCCGAGGTGAAGAAGCTCTGGACCGAAGCCTGGAACGCCTGGGTGGGCCAGCGCCTCGAAAAGGGTTTTCCAGGTGAGTTGCTGGCCCGGCTGAAGGCCGGGACCTTCGCTGCGCTTGAGCCGGCCTTCCGCAAGGGCGTCGTTGAGCTGCTCGCCGCCCAGGGCCTGCTCGAGCTGATCCCCCGTCTTCTGCCGGAAGCCCCGGCGGCGGAGCGGGGCGGCCTCCGGAAGGCCGCCCTGGCCAAGGTGCAACCGGAAGCCCAACCGCAGGCCATCCTCCGCCTGCTGCCCGCCAAAGCTGAAACCCCCGATGAGGCCCTCCTGAGGGCGCGCGCAGAGGGCGCGCTGGAGCACTGGGCTCCGCTGCGTGCGGCCCTGGGACGCGCCAGACCTGGACCGGAGCGCATGGCCGGAGTCCTTCGCCTGCTGCAACGGCCCGTGGCCGCTCCGGAAACCGGGGCCCAGCGGCTCCAGGAGGCCGAAGGCTGGCTGAGGCGGGCCACCGAAAAACCGGAGGTAAGAGAACCCCTGGCGATCCTGGTGGCGGATCTGCGCTTCCAGCACGGCGATGTCCGCGGGGCCCTGGCCCTCTATCCCGCCAAACCCGTGGCCCCGGAGCAGCGGGGCTGGGTGGCCCTCATGCGGACCCAGGCCCTGATCAAGCTGGGGCAGCGGGACCAGGCCAAGGGGCTCATCAAGGCGGCCCGGGACGAGCAGGGCTTCAAGGGTCAGCGGGACGCCCTCGCCAAGAGCCTGGGAGCCTACTAGGCCTGAATGCGGTACAGGTATGCTGGGACTTCCCCCCGGAGATCCTGATGCGTCCCCTGATCGCCGCCCTTCTGTTCATCGCCGTGTTCGATCTCAGCGCCGCACCCAAGCCGAAGGTCAAGCTCACCACGAGCATGGGCGTCATCGTGATGGAACTGGAGCCCGAGGTGGCGCCGAAGACCGTGGAGAACTTCCTCAAATACGTGAAGAAGGGCCAGTATAAAGGGACCATCTTCCACCGCGTCATTTCGGGGTTCATGATCCAGGGCGGCGGCTATGTGGACTACCTGGGTAAGAAGCGCACCGATGCGGCGATCCCCAATGAGGCCGACCGCTCCGCCGCCGCGGGTCTGAAGAACAAGCGTGGGACCCTGGCCATGGCCAGGACAGCTGATCCCCACAGCGCCGCCGCGGAGTTCTTCATCAACGTGGTGGACAACCCCTTCCTGGATTTCAAGGGCAAGGCCAACGACAAGACCTGGGGCTACTGCGTGTTCGGCAAAGTGACCCAGGGCATGGATGTGGTCGACCGCATCAAGGCCGTCAAGACCAGTAACAAGCGCAGCGACTTTCCTTCCCTGCCCGTGAAGCCCGTGCTCATCACGGATGCGGTGCAGCTCCCATGACCGCGAAGGCCTCGGCCGGGGCGCCGAGCTTGCGGAGGCTGCGTTCGAGCCGGGTCCGGTAGCGGGGCCAGAGATCGGGCCCGGCGTGCTCGAAGCGGGCCCGGTCCCAGTCGAGCAGCAGGGCGCCTCCCGAAGGCGGCAGGATCACGTTGGTGGCGTTCAGATCGGGTGACCAGAGGCCCCATTCGCAGAGCGATCCGATGAGGCGCCGGATGTCGGCGCCGCGTTCCGCGCTGAGATCCCAGCGGCGCGGCCAGGGCTCTCCCTGGGCCAGACGGGTGATCAGCACGCCCTCGACGCCGAGGGCCCTGGGACGCCACGCGTAGCCGACGGGCTCGACGGTGGGAAAGCCCGCCTCCCACAAGCCGCGATGGATGGCATGCTCTGCGGCGAAGCGGAGGTGGGTGCGGTAAGTCCGCTCGTTGACGTGGCGCAGCAGGCCGCCCCGGCGGTAGGGCCGGAGGACGAGGTCGCCCACGCGGAGAACGCCGCCGCGGCCGAAGGCGCCCGCCAGCGGAACGGGCTCGCCAGTGGGGACCGCGCCGCCCGGCGTGCAAACCCGCCAGCCGCCGCCGAGACCCGGCAGCTCCAGGTTCAGGCGGCATCCAAGCGGACGGAGGGCCATGCCGGGTTCGAAGGGCCACTGGGGCGGGAGCGGGGGGATGATGTAGGGATCGTGGATCATGGCGTTGGAGTACAGCTTGCCGTGCCATCGTCCGGAACGCAAAAGAAGGAAGCTGGAACGAACCCACGAGCACTTGTCAACCGGGAGATGTTCCGCACGCCTGCCACCAAATGTGGGCAGAGACCCAAGTGGCTTGTGCTGAAAGGAATTCTCGGGGTTCACCCGGTGACTTCCCACAGTGGATGTGGAAATCGCCGGCGAGCCGGGTTGTCCATCCGGAGCTTCGCCTCGGTTTCTGCAGATCTGGAGAGGCGGGTTCTTGTCCCAACCCCGCAGTGGACCACTATGCTGAAGACGTGAGCAACCGAGCGAGCCATCCCGCCATTCCGGCCGAAGCACTGGCGCGGAGGAGCCGTCTGCAGGCCGCGCTGAGGAGCATGGAAGCCGTCGCACCCAGCCGGGAACCAGCCTGTCTGCAGGCGCTGCGGGCCCTGCTGTCAGGCCCCCCCACCGCCGCGATGGACGCCATGGTCGAGGCGATCAGCACCGCCGAGCTGGCGGAGGAGGCCAGCGAGCGGATCCGATCACTGCGCCCTGATGCGGGAAACGCCGAGGTGGCCAAGGCTCTCGCCCTCCGGCTCGCTCCGCTCGCCGCGGCCGCCCAGCAGCGGCGGGCCGCACGTTGGCAGCTGGATACCCGCCGCACTCTGATCCGCTTCACTTATGCGAAGGAACCAGGCGCCCTCGACTACGACGATGGGGATCTCCATGCCCTGTTCCTGCAGGCCTTCCGCCTCGAGGGGCTGGGCCTGGCCCTGGATCTCGGCAAACGGCCGCGACCGCTTCTGACCGTTGGACTTCCACTCTCCGCAGGCATCGGGAGCCGAGGCGAGTCCATGGACGCAGTCCTGAAGCGCGAACCGGCGGAAGATCCAACGGAGCTGATGACCAGGCTGAACCTGCGTCTTCCCCAAGGATTGAGGATCGATCGGTGGATTCCCCTGCCGGGATATGCGACCGCGCCCTCCGATCTGGCCCGGCTGTCGCACTGGGTCTGGAGGGTGGATCCGGCACTTCGAGCTCAGCTGGAAGCGGGGGTGGCGATCTTCCTGGGGGCGAGCACCTGGCCCTGGGAACGGGGACCCGCGAAATCCGAGACACCACTGGACCTTCGGATGATCCTCTCCGGATTGCAGTGGACCGACGAAGGGCTCCGCTTCGACACCTGCATGGGGCCCCACCAGGCGGTCAATCCACTCAAGCTGCTCGGCGCAGTCCTCGGGCTGGAACCATCCGACATCACGGGGCTCGTCCGCACCGGCGTGGAGTTCGATCCTGATCCGCGGCTCGGCCAGGCCGACCGTTTCGAGCCCAAGCTGAAGAACATGTACGAGGATGCCGTGCTGCTGGGCGGCGGCTCGAACATCGTGCTGGTGGACGAGGACGACGACGAGCCCACGATCCTAGGCTGAGACGTCCTTGCTGATGGAGAGCAGCAAGCCGAGGCAGATCAGGCTGGTGATGAGGCTGTTCGGGCCGAAGGAGATGAAGGGCAGGGGGATGCCCTTGTTCGGCGCCAGCGAGAGCACCACGCTCATGTTCATGAGGGCCTGCACCACCAGCAGCAGCACGAAGCCCATGGCGCACAGCTTCAGGTAGCCGTCGCCCACCCGCCGGGCGATGCGGTAGCCGCGCCAGAGGATGGCGATGAAGAGGGCCAGGATGGCCACCGTTCCTATGAGGCCCGCCTCCTCGGCGATGACGGCATAGATGAAGTCCGTGTGGGCTTCCGGCAGGAAGAAGAGCTTCTGTTTTCCGCCACCGAGCCCCACGCCCATGAAGCCGCCGTTACCCACGGCAACGAGGCTCTGCAGGGCCTGGTGCCCCTTACCGAGGGGATCGGCCTCGGGGTTGAGGAAGCTGGTGACGCGGGCCAGGCGATAGGGCGAGAGCACCACGAAGGCCGTGCCGAGCACGCCCAGGATGGGAATGGCCACGGCAAAGATCCACTTCGGCGCCCCCCCCAGGAAGACCACCATCAAGGCCACGAAGACGATGAGGAAGGTGGTGCCGAAGTCGGGTTCGCGGAGGATGAGGGCCAGGGGGATCAGCAGAATGCCCGCCAACCCCAGCAGCTTGGGCAGCGCGTCCCGGTGGTGCGTCCAGGCCTCGCGGTTGCGGATCATCCAGGAGGCGGCGATGAGCACCGAGAGGGGCTTGAAGAACTCCGAAGGCTGGAGGCTCACGGGACCCAGCCGGATCCATCGGTGGGCGCCGTTGATCTTGGGGCCTAGGAAGAGCACGGCCACGAGGAGCCCGATCAGGACGAAGTAGGCCACCATCAGCGGGCGAGGGTGATCCTGCAGGGTTGCGAGGTCCACCTGGGAGAGGGCCAGCATGAACGTGATGCCGATGCCTCCACCCAGGAGCTGGCGCGTGAGGAAGGCCGTGGCTGCCGCGTGGTTCTGGGAGGCCTTGATGGCCGAGGCGGAGTAGATCCAGACCATGCCCACGGCCACCAGGGCCAGGGCGAAGAGCACCAGCCAGCGGTCGACGGGACGGCGGACGTCGGGGGCCATGTCAGGCGATGGTCAGGTCGCGGCGGGCCGCGGCTTCGAGTTCATGGAGGGCCTGATCCACCCAGGCGGACTCCTGGGCCTCCACCATGAGGCGGAGCTTGGGTTCGGTGCCGGACCAGCGGATCACCTGGCGGACGCCATCGCCCCAGCGGGCGTCGATGACGGCCATGGCGGCGGCCAGCGCGTCGCAGGCCTCGACGGCCTTCCGGTCTCGGGCCACCAGATTGACGAGCCGCTGGGGCCAGGGCCTGAAGGTCCAGTCCCAGCGGTGTTCCGGGGCGCGGTGGAGCAGGGCGCGGAGGATGGACAACCCCGCCGCGAGTCCGTCGCCGCTGGGCCCCACGCGTTTCTGGATGAGGTGGCCCGAGGCCTCCGCGGCCAGATCCCAGCCGCGCCTTGCCATCTCGCGCAGCAGGTACTTGTCCCCGACAGCGGTGCGGACGAAGGGGACGCCCGCATGGTGCAGGACCTGGGCCAGACCGCCATTGGTCATCAGCGTGCCGACCACACCCGGGGGGGCGTCGCCGCAGGCCAGGCGATCCTGGGCAAGGAGCCAGAGCATCTGGTCGCCATCCACCACGCGACCCGCGCCGTTCACCATCAGGCAGCGATCCCCATCGCCGTCGAAGGCGATGCCCAGGTCGGCGCTCCGGGCCACCACGGCGGCCGCCAGGGCATCCAGGTGCGTGGAACCGACGCCCACGTTGATGTTCGGTCCATCCGCGGGGACGCCGAGCCAGTGGAGGTCGCCACCGCGGAAGAGTTCCAGGGCGGCCTCCGCCGTGGCGCCGTGGGCGCAGTCGATGACCACGCGGAAGTCGGGGGGAAGGGTGATGCCTTCGAGGTGGTCCAGGTAGGGCTTCAGCTCCAGGCGGGCCGGTGGCGCGGAGATCGTCGTGGGTTCGGCCAGCTCGCCGAAGGCCGCCTCGATGGCCCGCTCCTGGTCCTCCTCCAGTTTCTCGCCAAGCTCGTTGAAGCCCTTGAGGCCGTTGTCCTCCGGGGGATTGTGGCTGGCGGAGATCATGAGGCCCCAGGTCTTCTCGCCTTCGGCGCTCAACCTTGCCACGTTCCAGGCCACCGCGGGCGTCGGGGCCATGCCCAGCGCCAGTACCTTGAGGCCCAGGCCCACGCCCAGGATGAAGGCCTCGGACATGGGGCCCGAGCTGGAGCGGGGATCCCATCCGACCACCAGCCGCCGGACGCCTGCCATGCGCGCCACCTGGGCCCAGGCGGCACCCCAGCGGGTCACCTCCTCCAGCGTGAGCGGAGAGCGCAGGGCGACCCCTCGAATGCCATCAGTGCCGAAGTAACGGAGGCTCACGCGGCACCTCCTGTGCCGCGCCCGTCATTCGGCCCATCCTGGGCCTCATCCCTGCGGGACCGGACTTTCGTCCGGTGGCGCTCGGCTCCTGCCTCGCGCTCGGGGTTCGGCTTCGCCAAATTGGCACTTCGCTCGTGCTTCATGCTCATGAGGCAAGGTTACCCGATGGCGTGGGTTCTGAAGACCCTGTAGTCCCACCGCCGCGCCTCGGCGTGGGCATCTGCCGTGAGCCCATCGCGCTGGCCTGGTGGCAGGCCGGGCGCTCCGGCCCGGGCGGCCAGGAAGCGCTTGCGCGAGATGCCGAGGCAGAACCGTTCCACCGGCCAGGTCAGGGCTTCCGGAAGGCGGGGCAGGGCCTGCCACAGGGCCAGGTCCTCCCGGAAGGTGGTGCCGAAGCCGAACCCCGGATCGAGGAGGATCCTGGTCCCGAAGACGCCCGCCTGCAGGAGGCGGTCACGGACGGCGCACAGCTCCCGGATGGCCGCCTCGGCATCCCTCGGAGTGGGATCGTCGTAGGGCGGCATGTGGAAGCCCGCGCCCTCCCGGCGGCTGCGCATGGCAATGAGGCCACAGCTCGATCCGCCGGCCAGATCCAGCATGGCGGGGTCGGAGAAGCCGGTGACGTCGTTGAGCACGGCGACGCCCGCAGCCAGACCGCGGGCTGCCACGCCCGCGTGACGGGTGTCCAGGCTGAGGGGGATGGCGGGGAGCTGCTCGCCCAGGGCGGCCAGGACGGGCTCCAGACGCTCCCACTCGGTGGTTGCGGAGACGGGCGCAGCGCCGGGCCGCGTGCTCTCCGCACCCAGGTCCAGCATCCCAGCCCCGGCCGCCACCAGGGCGCGGGCCTGCGCCAGGGCCGCTTCCGGCGCCAGGAACCGGCCGCCATCGCTGAAGGAGTCGGGGGTCAGATTGAGGATGCCGATGAAAAGGGGACCGCCCTTCAGGAGCGGTCCCCAATCAAACGGGAGCATGGTCACGCGGGCTTGAGGGCCGGGTTGAGTCCGGGGTCCGTGGAGTGGCCTTCCTCCACCGTGGCGGGTGCCGTGGGCGTGCTGCCGGCCTTGGGCGGGGGCAGGGTGCCCCCCTTCATCAGGATCTCGATGTCGTTGCCGTCGAGCGTTTCACGCACCAGCAGGGCCTCGGCGATGGCCACCAGCTGCTCACGGTGGCTCTCGATGGCGGCCTTGGCCTTGCGGTAGTTGCGCATGACGAACTCATGGACTTCGGAGTCGATCATGCGGGCCGTGTCCTCCGAGATCTCGCGGTGCTGGGTGAAATCACGCCCCAGGAAGATCTCGTGCTGGCCGCCGCCGAAGTTCAGCGGGCCCAGCTTGTCGCTCATGCCGTATTCCATGACCATGGACTTGGCCATGTCGGTCGCCTGCTGGATGTCGTTCGAGGCGCCGGTGCTCAGCTGGTTGAAGAAGAGCTCCTCGGCGATGCGCCCGCCCATGGCGATGGCGATGCGGCTCTCCATGTACTCGCGGGTGGTGTTGTAGCGGTCCTTCAGGGGGAGCTGCCAGGTGACGCCCAGGGCACGGCCCCGGGGGATGATGGTCACCTTGTGCAGCGGATCGCTCTGGGGCACCACGGCGGCGACGACCGTGTGGCCGGCCTCGTGGTAGGCGGTGATGCGCTTGTCCTCGTCGGTCATGACGAGGCTGCGGCGCTCGGTGCCCATGTAGACCTTGTCCTTGGCCTGCTCGAAGTCATGCATCTCCACCCACTTCTTGTTGCCACGGGCGGCGGTGAGGGCGGCCTCGTTGCAGAGGTTGGCCAGGTCGGCACCGGCGAAGCCGGGTGTGCCGCGCGCCAGGACCTCCAGGTCCACGTCGGGGCTGAGGGGAATCTTGTCGGCGGTGTGGACCTTGAGGATCTCGAAGCGGCCCTTCACGTCCGGCCGGTCCACCACCACGCGGCGATCGAAGCGGCCGGGGCGGAGCAGGGCGGGATCCAGCACGTCGGGGCGGTTGGTGGCGGCGACGAGGATGACGCCCTCGTTGCCCTCGAAGCCGTCCATTTCGACCAGCAGCTGGTTCAGGGTCTGTTCGCGCTCGTCGTGGCCACCGCCCAGGCCGGCGCCGCGATGGCGGCCCACGGCATCGATCTCATCGATGAACACGATGCAGGGGGCGCTCTTCTTGGCCTGCTCGAAGAGGTCGCGCACGCGGCTGGCGCCCACGCCCACGAACATCTCCACGAAATCGGAGCCGGAGATGGAGAAGAACTGGACCTTGGCTTCGCCCGCAATGGCCCGGGCCAGCAGGGTCTTGCCGGTCCCCGGAGGACCCATGAGCAGCACGCCCTTGGGGATCTTGCCGCCCAGTTTCAGGAACTTGGCGGGATCCTTCAGGAACTCGACGATCTCCTTCAGTTCCTCCTTGGCCTCGTCGCAGCCGGCGACATCGGCAAAGGTGGTGCGCTTGGCGGTGCCGGAGAGGCCCTTGGCCCTGGCCTTGCCGAAGCTCATGGCCTTGTTGCCGCCCATCTGGGCCTGGCGCATGAAGACGAACCACAACACCACGAAGACCAGCAGCGGCGCCCAGAACATCAACACGTAGGCGAAGTTGTTCTCGCTGGGCTTGGCGGCCTTGAACTCCTCGATCTGGCCCTCGGTCTTCCAGCTAAGGATGACCTTGCCCAGGTCCTGCATGGGCGGGGCCACGGTGCGGAACTTCTCGATGACTTCGCCGGTCTTGGCGTTCTTCTCGGGCTGCTTGTAGGTGCCTTCAATGTCGAACCCGGAAAGTGTCACGGATTTGTACTTGCCCGCCACGCCCTCGGTGTAGAAGGTCGAGAAGGCGACTTCGATCTGCTTGCTGTTCTGGGGGATCTGGCGGAAGGCCAGCACCAACAGGGCGATGATGCCCAACCAGACCAGCACGCTTTTCATCATGGAATTCAAAGGGTCACTCCTTGGGGCCGGAGCCCAGGTGGCCCTCCAGTTTACTAGGTCCGGGAAGGCAGCGGACCTTGTCTTAGATGCAGATACCCACCGCCAGGTTCAGGGTTTAGGTGGAAATTCCCCCAGGATGAGGGTTGGCGGCCATGGGCGAGGCGCTCGGCCAGCCAGGGCGTGAGGTTCCGCAGCAGACCGGCTTCCCTCGTCCAGCCCAGGCGACGGAAGGCTGACTCCAGCGTCCATCGGAGTTCCGCCTCGTCCCAGTCGCCCTTTTCGAAGGCGATGCCTCCATCCGCGATGGACCAGCGGGAGCCCTCCCGGGTCAGGATGAAGCCTCGCGCCAGCCGCTCGGCCTCCTCTGCCTGCCGATGCGTTTCGAACAGGTGGCGGTCCAGGTCGGGGGCCTCCTGTCTCAGATCCACGAGCAGCCGCCGCCAGCGGTTGCGCGGGGTGAAGGGTTCACCGTTGCTCGTGTCCTCCCGCCAGGGGATCTTCCGTGCGGCCAGGTAGATGCGCAGGTCCTCACGCCGGACCTCCGCCAGGGGGGACCAGCGCAGGTCCTGGCGCGGCGCCAGGGGATGCAGGCAGCCCAGCCCGCCGCCCCGCGCGAGGCGGATGAAGACGGTCTCGGTGTGGTCGTCCAGCGTGTGCCCCGTGGCGACCGCCGCGGCACCGCCCTGTTCGGCTTCCTGGCGCAGCCAATCCCAGCGCAGCTCCCGGGCGGCCATCTCCAGGCCAAGGCCCTGGTCTCGCGCGTGGGTCCTGACACCGAGGCTCGCCTCGGCCAGATCCAGATCCAGAGCCCGGCAGAGCTGGCGGACGAAGTCCGCATCCTCCGCAGATTCCGGCCGCAGGCCGTGATCGGCATGGGCCACCGACAAGTCCAGCCCCAGGCTCTTGCGGAGCGTCCAGAGCAGGAGCAGCAGGGCCACGGAATCGCCGCCGCCCGAGCAGGCCACCAGCACGCGACCGCTCACGCCATCGCCCCGGCGCTGGATCTGCGCGAGGAGGTCAGACTCGAAGCGGTTCACGCAGGCTCTTCCAGGCGGGCGAGAAGATCGGTCAGGGCCTTTGGAACGGGGCGTTCACACCACAGGGCCTCGGCCCAGTCGCACATGCGCAGGGAGCCCCAGTGCATGGCGCGGCCGAGGACCCCGCGGCGGAAGGCGGGATGCGCGATGCGCGTGACGGGCTGCGACGGATCCTGATCGAACTGACTGCCGAAGGCATCGAAGGCGGCCATGCGGCGAGCCCACACGGCACTGACATCCACCAGCAGATCGGGCTGGCCGGGATTCTCGCCGCCCACCCAGGCCAAGGCCTCGGGCCGGAATGGGGAGCCGGGACAGGGGTAGTTCTTCAAACCCGTATAGTAGGCCGCTTCCCGGGCGAGGCGGTGGGCACGGCGGTGGTCGGGATGGCGGTCCTCCGGTGCGGGCAGGATCAGGACCCGGGGCCGGAGCCGGCGGAGCTCGGCCATGAGACGCAAGCGGTAGGCCTCGTCTTCGGTGAAGCGGCCATCTGGGAAATCCAGCACGAATCGTGGAACACCGAGAATCCCCGCGGCTTCCTGGGCTTCGATCCGGCGGGTCTCCGCCGTGCCGCGCGTTCCGAGATCGCCGCTGGTGAGGTCGAGGATGGCGGCCTTCAGGCCCCGATCCGAAGCCAGGGCCAGGATCCCGCCCACGTGGACCTCGACATCGTCCGGGTGGGCCCCGATGGCCAGGAGGTCGCACCCGTCGTGGGGGGCAGTGGGGCTCATGGTTCCTCCACCAGGATGACGGGGCGGGTCCCGTCCATGCGATCCAGGATGGCATCGAGCAGGGCACCGGACCTCAGCCACGGGAGACCCGGAATCACCCGCTCCTGGGGCCGCCCGAAGGGGAAGAGGGTCTGCCTGAGAAACTCCGGATCGCCGCCCAGCATCCGGCCGGCCGCCTCCCGGTGGAGGCGCCGGTCCAGCTTGCCGAGCCGCTCCCGGCTGCGGGCCTGCTCGCGGCGGAAGCGCTCCTGGATGGCCATGGGCCAGGCTGAGTCCGGCTGAATCTCCTGCACCATTCCGGTCGGGAAGACGCCGGCCCACGGCCCAAGGTTGTCCCAGGCTCCCAGGCGGAGCGCGTCCATCTGGTCTGGAGCGATGCGGTACCCGGAAGGCATGACGAAGACACTGGGACGCGGCAGGATCCTCGGCGCGGGCAGACCCACCCGATCCCACAGCGGCTCGCAGAGCCGCCAGTAGGCCCGCTCGGAGGGCCCCAGCACCACGGCCGCGACCGGCAGCAGCAGGGACTGCATCAGGGGGCGGATGGCAGCGCCCGGGCTCAGCCAGAGCCCCTTGGCGAGGACCTCGCCGGGCTCCAGCCGTTGCCGCCGGCCCGTCCCGGGATCCAGGGAGAACCAGGCGGCCTGGACTCGCGGGTCCAGCGGCAGGGGGGCACCCTGGGCGATCAGACGATCGGCCTGCTGGACGAGTCCGGCCTGCAAATCCAGACTGCGCCAGCGTTCCAACTCGGCCTGGATGGGGTCGCGCACCTCAGGGTTCGTGGGCGAGAAGGGGCGAAGGCCACGCTCCCACAGAGGCCGGCCCAGAGCCAGGACATGCCCGCGCAGCGTGGGGGCCTCTGGCTCGGGCAGTGGTCCCCAGAGCTTCGTGGCCTCGGCCTGGTGCTGGGGCGACCAGGGCAGCCAGCCCGTGGCGGTGCCGGGGCGGGTGTCGAAGCGGAACCGGTGGCGCACCAGCCGGGATCCGTCCCAGCCCACCACGGAGGCCACCTCGGCGTGGTCGTGGTCTTCATCGGCCAGCCAGTACACGGCCTCGGCGCCGGTGCGGCGCGCCTCGGCCAGAGCCGCCAGGGCCTTGGCGATGGACAGGGCAGGGCTCCATCCCGCGCCGATCTGCTGGCCGGTGGCGATGACGGGCCTGGGGCTCATGGACATCCCCCGGAGGACGGATCCAATCGGGGCAGCAGCCGCTCGGTACACATGGGCCCCAGCCTACCCGATATGCGATGCTCGACGGGATGCTGAGCGTCGAACCCTGGATCCCCCCCGCTTCGCCCGATCTCGCGATCCTCGCCATGGAGGCCGCGGATGAGGCGGGTCTGGCCTCGCTCCGCGCCTGGCCCAGCGTGAGCAAGGGTGGTGTCAGTTTCGGGCAGCTGCCGCCCTTCCTCTGCTGGCGGGGACAAGTGGATGAAGCCTGGCACCTGGTCCTGCTCCAGGCCCGGGAGGTGGGGGCCCTGGTCCACGGGGCCAAGACGGCCCCGCTGCCAACAGGTTGGCTGGAGGCTCTCGATCTGGAGGCCCTGGCCCGCCCCCTGGCCCGCCACCCGGCTTTTCCTGGGGGAACCTCAGTTCATGTGGTTCAGCTACCCGGGACGGAGGCCTTCCGGGTTCGCACCTTCGGAACGCCGGCGCCAGATCTGGTCGCCGAGGTTCTGAAACGCACCAGTCACATCCAAATCTGGCACCTGGCCGATTAACCAGGGCAAGGGGACCACCATGCTCAGCCTGGACCTGTCCACCCTCAAGGAAGCCGCCATGGCCGTGGCGCTGGGCCTGATGATGGGCCTTGAGCGCGAGCGGAGCGGCTTCGAGCGCCGTCAGGAAGGGCCCGACCACCCCTTCAACCGGCGTGCTGGCGATCCGGCCGAGGAAACGCACGGCAGCCTGGGCGCACGGACCTTCTCGCTGCTCACACTGCTGGGCTGGATCTCGGTGAAGGTTGGCGGCGAGAGCCTGGCCATGCCCATCGCGGTCATGGCCTTCGCGGCGCTGATGATCGGGCTCTTCTACTTTGAGACCAGTTCGTCTGATCGCGGTCTCACCACGGAGATCGCGGCCCTCTCGGCGCCCCTGCTGGGGATGCTGCTCACGCGGGACGCGCTGCTCGCGGTGGCCGTGGCCGTGATCGTCACCCTGCTGCTGCTGTCCAAGCCCTGGATCAGGGCGTGGATCCCAAGGCTGCACCGCGAAGACCTGACGGCCTCCATCCAGCTGCTCATCGTCTTCGCGATCCTGCTGCCGATGTTGCCGGAACGCACCCTCGATCCCTGGGGCGTCCTTTCACCCCGCAAGGTGGGGTGGATGGTCGCGCTGATCGCCGCCGTGGACTTCCTCGGCTACGCGCTGAACCGGCTGCTGGGCGCCCGGCGCGGGGCCCTGATGACCGGCCTGGTGGGAGGGCTGGTCAGCTCCACCGTGGTGACGGTCTCCATGTCCCGGCAGGCCCGCGAGGATCCGTCGCTGAGGGATCCCGGCCAGGTGGCGGTGCTGCTGGCCTGCTCCGTGATGGGTTTGCGGGTGGCCATCCTCGCGGGAGTGGTGGGCGGGCCAACCCTGGTCAGACCCTTGCTGCTGCCCATGGCGGCCATGGTGCTGGTGCTGCTCGGGGCCAGTGGGTGGATCTATCGCACTGGGGCCATGAAGCCCGCAGGAGAGGAGGTGGCCGTCCGGAACCCCTTCCACTTGAAGCGGGCCACGGCATGGGGTCTGGCGCTGGCTGGCGTCCTGCTGGCCTCGGCTGCGGCCCGGGCCTGGTTCGGGGACCGGGGCCTCCTCATGGCCGCCGGGCTCTCGGGTCTGGCCGATGTGGATGCCATCACCCTGGCGGTCAGCAGCCAGGTCCGGGGCGTGGGGCTGCCTGCGTCCACCGCCGTGCTGGCCATCATCCTGGCCATCGGCACAAACACATTGGCCAAAGCCGGATTTGCCTGGATTTCAGGCGGACGAGCCTTCGGCCTGCGTCTGGCCGCGCTGCTCGGGGGATCCCTCGCGGCGGCCCTGCTTGTGGCCTGGATCCAGGCCTGAGTGCGCTGAGTTATTTCCCGCGGTTGCTCATGCGGGTGTGCGCCACACCACTCTTGCCTTGGGGCTTGGTGGACGCCCTGACCGTGGGCTTGGGGCCCGCGGTCGCCTTGGGCTTCCCGGCCGAGGCCGTGGAGGCGGGCTTGTCCGCGGCCTGAACGGACTTCAGGAGGTCGGCGGGGACGAGCGGCTTGGTCATGGGGGACTCCTGTCGACAGTCTAGCCGCTTCCGGGCGCGAGACCGCGTTCCGCATGATGTGACGGGGTTCCTGGGAGGTCGCGCGGAACGGTGGATATGCTGGAAGGAGCCGGAGATGCCGGCGGATCTTGATGGTGAACCATGGGCGCAGACGGATGGGAGAGGCTGGCAGAGAACGCGCTGCTGGCCTTCGGCATGTGGTCCGGCACCTCGAGGCTCGTCCGAAGACGCCTGCTGGAGGCTTGGCTGGAGGCATTGGCGCCGGTGCGCGAGCTGCTGGCCCAGGAGATGACCCGGGAAACCGGGAAGCCCATCACCCTGGCCCGGGGTGAGGTCGGGCGCGCCGAGGCGACCCTGAAGGCCACCTTTGAGGCCGTGGCCTCGTTCGGCGAAGAGAGCGTCCCCTACGATCTGATGGCCGGGGCGGATGGCTGCCGGGCCACCTTCCGCCGTTTCCCGTTGGGGCCCGTGCTGGCCATCACGCCCTTCAACTTCCCCGTGAACCTGGCCATGCACAAGCTGGCCCCGGCGCTCAGTGTGGGCTGCAGCGTCATCTGGAAGCCCTGCCCCCAGGCGCCCCGCACCTCGCAGCTGCTCTGGGAGAGCTTCGAGGCGGCGCGGCTGCGCGTCGCGGCTCCCGACCACCTGCTGCAGCTGGCCGGCTCGGATCCCGTCCGGGCCGAGGCTCTGGCCCGGGATCCCCGCATCGCCGGCGTGAGCTTCACCGGCTCGGAGCGGGTGGGCCGGCACCTGGAACAGGTCCTGGCCGGGAAACGCCTGCTGCTGGAACTGGGCGGCAACGGGGCCGTGGTCGTGGACGAGGGCGTGGATGCCACGGCGGTGGCCGGACACCTGGCGCCGGCCGCGGTGGCCGGGGCCGGACAGAGCTGTTCCAAGGCCCAGCGGATCTATGTGCACGGCCGTCTCTGGGACGCCTTCGTGCCAGCCTTCGTCGCCGCCGTGAAGGCACTGCCCGTGGGGGACCCCTTGGATCCCGCGACGGCGGTGGGACCCGTCATCGACGAGGCCACGGCCATCCGGATGGATGCCAGCCTGGATCGCGCGGTGGCGGCGGGGGCCGAGGTTCTGCTTCGGGGTGTCCGTCAGGGCGCCCTGCTGCCGCCAGCCATCCTGACGGGCGTGCCCGAGGACGACCCGCTGCAGTGCGAGGAGGCCTTCGCCCCCGTGACGGTGCTGACCCGCGTCGACACCTTCGAGACGGGCCTCGACCGGGCTGCGGCCACGCGCTTCGGGCTGCGGGCCAGCGCCTACAGCCGCGATCTGCGGCACCTCCATCTGGCGGAATCGAAGCTGAGGGCCGGCGGTGTGCTCTTGAACCTGCCCCCCACCTTCCGGCTGGATGCCGCGCCCTTCGGCGGCGTCGCCGCCAGCGGCAACGGTTTCGAGGGGCCCCGCTGGGCCATGGAGGGCTTCACGGAAGGCCGCCTCATCGTCCAAGGCCCCGCCCTTTAAGATCCGCCCCGGAGTCCTGACATGCCCCTGACCATGCCCTTCGAACCCGGCGATCTGGTGGTGGTGGTGCTCCAGTCGCCCCGGGAGCGCATCTGGGGCGCCCTGCTCGGGCTGGATGCGGCCGGCATCGCCATCCGGGGTCTCGACCTGACCCCCTGGGAAGAGGTGCTCTCGCTGGTGCGGACTGGCGAATCCGATCAGGTGGCCCTCGGTACCCGCTTCCTGCCCATGCACCGCGTGGAGGCGATGTACCTCGACGAGGCCAGTTCCGGTGCGCCGAGCCTGGCCGTGACCTTCAAGAACCGCACGGGCCAGGAGGCCCGCGCCTTCCTCGTTCCCACCCAGTCACCGACGGCCTGACCCCCCACGGAGGATTCCATGTCCCACGCCAACCACACCCTCTGGATGGAGCGCTTCCGGGCCCGCGCCAAGGAACTGCAGCGTCACATCGTGCTGCCGGAGGGCCGTGAGGATCGCACGCTGCAGGCCGCCCAGCTGCTGCTGGACCAGGGCCTCTGCCGCCTCACCCTGCTGGGCGATCCCGCCGCCATGACGGCGCGGGGCGCGGCCCTGGGCCTCTCCCTGAAGGGCGCCATGCTGGTGGATCCCGCCACGAGCCCGCTGCTCCAGGAACTTGCCGGAGCCTACTACGAGCGCCGCAAGGCCAAGGGCATCACCGAAGCCCAGGCGCTGGAAGGCGTCCACAACCCGCTGTGGTTCGGGGCCATGCTCGTGCAGTGTGGCCACTGCGACGGCATGGTCGCCGGCGCCCTGAACACCACCGCCGAAACCGTACGGGCCTGCCTCCAGGCCATCGGCGCCGCCAAGGGGATCAAGACCGTCTCCAGCTTCTTCATGATGATCCACCCTGACGCCTCCTATGGCGAACAGGGCGCGGTGATCTTCGCTGACTGCGCGGTGGTGCCTGATCCCACCCCGGAACAGCTGGCAGACATCGCCATCGCCGCCGGGGAGAACGCCCGCAGCGTCATGGGCGTGGAACCCCGCGTGGCCCTGCTCAGCTTCTCCACCCGCGGCTCTGCCGAGCACCCCTGCGTGGACAAGGTCCGCGCGGCCCTGGCCATCATCAAGGACAAGGCGCCGGACCTGGCGGTGGATGGCGAGCTGCAGGCCGATGCCGCCCTGCTGCCTTCCGTGGGCCAGCGCAAGGCGCCCGGCTCGAATGTGGCGGGACGCGCCAATGTGCTGGTCTTCCCCGACCTCAACGCCGGGAACATCTCGTACAAGATCGCCGAGCGCATGGGCGGGGCCGCGGCCATCGGGCCCTTCCTCCAGGGCCTCGCCAAGCCGGCCAATGACCTCAGCCGGGGCTGCAGCGCCCAGGACATCGCCGACACGGTGGTGCTCACGGCCCTCCAGTGAAGCGGCTCGCCCTCTTCATCTCCGGCGCCGGCGGCAACGCCCTGAACCTGCTCAGGGCCTGCCGGGAGGGCCGGGTGGCCGGCCTGCCGGTGTTGGGGTTGGCCTCCACGGCCAAGGCCGGCGGTCTCGCGCTGCTGGAGGCTGAAGGGTTGGGTACGGTGGTGGTGGTCCGCAAGGACTTCGGGTCGGACGAGGCCTTTTCGGAGGCCTGCTACCAGGCGGCGGAGGCAGCCGGGGCCGAGGTCATCTGCCTCTGTGGGTGGCTCAAGAAACTGACGGTTCCGACGCGCTGGGCGGGTCGCATCCTCAACATCCATCCGGGCCTCCTGCCCCAGTACGGGGGGCCGGGCATGTACGGCATGCACGTCCACCGCGCCGTCATTGATGCAGGAGAAGCCGAATCCGGCGCCACCGTGCACCTGGTGGATGACGAATACGACCGCGGGCGGATCCTCGACCAGCTGCGGGTTCCCGTCCTGGCTGGGGATACTCCCGAGGATCTCCAAAAGCGGGTCTATGCTGCCGAGATGGAGCTGTTCCCCAGGGCGCTGGCGGCATATCTTTCGGAACGGGCCTAAACTGTTCGCATGAGAACGAAGCAGAGGCGGAGTTCCACTTTGGCGAAGCCGAAGCCCGGAGGGCGCGGCACAGGAGGTGCCGCGTGATTCCTCTACTTACCGCCGACGAGATGCGGGCTGCGGAACGCCAGGCCATTGAGGGCTGGGGCGTTCCGTCGCTGACCCTCCAGGAGCATGCCGCCCTCGGGGCCTTGGCCCTGCTGCCACCGGGTGAGCCCATCCATGTCCTGGCCGGCCCCGGCAACAACGGTGGGGATGCCCTGGCCTTGGCGCGCCTGGCTCGATTGCAGGGACGGACGGTCCAGGTCTGGGCACCCAGCATCTGGGCTGAATGGCGAGGGGATGCCGCGATCCAGGCCCGGTTGTGGAAGGGACTCGGCGGCGAGGTCCAGACCGCGGCAGATCCGGCCGAACTCATGAGGACCTGGCGCGGCTGGGTGGTCGATGGGCTCTTCGGCCTCGGCACCACGCGCCCCCTGGAGGGGACGACCTTGACCTGGGTGCGGGCCCTGAATGCCAGCGGTTTGCCGGTGCTCGCCCTGGACCTCCCTTCGGGACTGGATCCCAACACGGCCGAGCTCTCTGGCGAGGCCGTCCGCGCCACCCGGACCGCCTGCTTCGGGGCCCTCAAGGTCTGCCATGGGCTGCTCCCGGCGCGGGATCTTTGTGGGGAGATCTCGGTCGTCCCCATTCCCCTGGACCGGGCGCCCAGGGCGGCCATGCAGCTGCTCGAGCGCCCGGCGCTTCCGGCCCGCGAATGGAACGCCCACAAGGGCAGCTTCGGCCATGTGGTCATCCGGGCGGGCAGCCTCGGCATGAGCGGCGCTGCCGTGCTGGCGGCCCTGGGCGCCCTGCGGGTGGGGGCGGGCCTGGTGACGGTGCTTTCCGAACCGGAGGTCCGGGCTGAGATCGCGGCCCAGGTGCCCGAGGCCATGGTGCGGGCCTGGCAGGGATCGGTTCCCGCGGAGGCCGATGTCCTCCTGGTGGGCCCGGGCGGCATCAGCCAGGTGCCCGACTGGGATGGCCCGCTGGTGGTGGATGCCTCGGCCCTCAAGGAAGGCGAGGGGCGGCGGTGGATGGATCGTCCGGGCACGGCCATCACACCCCATCCGGGCGAGTTCGCCCGCCTCTTCCGCTTGTCCCGCCCCCTCCTGATGGATGAGCGCCTCGCGCAGGCCCGCCAAGTGGCGGCCGGGCGCCCCGGTGTCCTGCTCCTCAAGGGCGCCCAGAGCGTCATCGCCGGCGGCGCGCGGGAGGAGCTCTGGATCAATCCCACGGGCCACCCGGGCATGGCCACCGGTGGCAGCGGCGACCTGCTGGCCGGCATGGTGGCGGGCTTCCGGGCCCAGGGTCTGCCCATGCGCGAGGCGGTGGCCGCCGCGGCCTGGTTCCATGGTGCCGCCGGGGATCGCCTGCCCGGGGCCGGCCTGCTCCCCACGGATCTCGCGGGGCTCCTGCCGGAGCTCCTGCGTGCCTGAGCTGTTCCTGGCCGATGAAGAGGCCACCGAGGCCCTGGGCGAAGCCCTGGCCCGGCTGACGCCTCCCGGCGGCACTTGGCTTCTGAAGGGCGAGCTGGGCGCCGGCAAGACCACTTGGACCCGCGGCTTCCTGCGGGGGCTTGGCGGCGATCCAGAGGAAGTGGCCTCGCCCACCTATGCGGTCCTGCACCGCTACGGCTGTGCCGGAGGGCGCCTGTTCCACCTGGACCTCTTCCGCACGGGGCCCGAGGGCGCCTGGTCGCTGGGCCTCGAAGAGAGCCTCGGCGCCGAAGACCGGCTGGTGGTGGAGTGGGCCGGGGGAGGTGGGCCCTGGCCCACGGACTGGGTGGCCCGTCTGGAGCTCAGGGCGCGGGAAGCGGGACGGCAGGCCGATTGGACACTGCCTGACGAGCCGGCCGCGCGATGATGGACGCATGAGCCTCGCCCTCGTCCTTTCCGTTCTCACCTTCCTCCTGGCTGCCGTGGCGGCCTGGGCCAGCCTGCGCCGGCCCACCGCGGATCCCGCCCCCTTTGACGCCCTGCGGCGCCATGCGGAGGAACTGGCCTCGCGGGATCGGACGGAATCCCACCAGGCTCTGGTGTCCCAGCTTCAGCCCCTGGTGGCTGAGCTGGGCGGGATCCGCACCGCCCAGGCCGAAAAGCTGGCCGAGGGCTTCCGGCTGCTCGTCACGACCACCCAGGAGGCCCTGAAGTCCTCCCGGGACGAGCAGGCCGCGCAGCTGAACCAGGTACAGCAGCAGGTGGAGAAGCGCCTGGCGGCCATCCAGACCTCGACGGAAGAACGCCTGGAGCAGATGCGGCGCACGGTGGACGAGAAGCTGCACGAGGCCCTGGAGAAGCGCCTGGGCGAGAGCTTCAACCTGGTGGCCCAGCGCCTCGAGCAGGTGCAGAAGGGACTGGGCGAGATGCAGTCCCTGGCCCAGGACGTGGGCGGTCTGAAGCGGGCGCTTACCAACGTGAAGACCCGCGGCGTGCTGGGCGAGGCCCAGCTCGGGGCGTTGCTGGAGCAGTTCCTTTCGCCCGGGCAGTACGCCGCCAACGTGAAGATCCGGCCCCGCTCGCCGGAGATCGTCGAGTTCGCCGTGAAGCTGCCGGGGGCCGAGGAGGGTGGCACGGTCTGGCTGCCCATCGACGCGAAGTTCCCCCTGGAGGACTACCAGCGGCTCATGGAGGCCTACGAACTGGGCGACCTCCCCGCCGTGGAGGCCGCCGGCCGGGCGTTGGAGGTCCGGCTGCTGTCCCAGGCCCGGGACATCCGCGACAAGTACATCGCCCCCCCCAACAGCACGGACTTCGCGCTGCTGTTCCTGCCCTTCGAAGGCCTCTATGCCGAGGCCCTGCGGCGGCCGGGCCTGCTGGAGCGGATCCAGCGGGAATGCAAGGTCACCTTCGTGGGCCCCACCACGCTGACGGCCTTCCTCAACAGCCTGCAGGTGGGCTTCAAGACCCTGGCCATCAGCAAGCAGAGCGGCGAGGTCTGGAAGGTGCTCGGGCAGGTGAAGACCGAATTCGGGAAATTCGGGGAGTCCCTGGCCTCGGTCCAGAAGAAGCTCGACGAGGCCAGCACCAAGCTGGGCGAAGTGTCCAAAGGCAAGGAACGCATGGAGAAGCGTCTGGCGGGGGTGGAGGCCCTGCCGGAAGTGGAGGTCCAGGGCACGCTGCCGGGCCCGTACCGGGGGGAATAATTCACTTCACAATCCCAGGGAATGCCTTAGGATTCGGGCAAACACCGGGGGGGTGATGCTGAAGGGACGCGAACGCCACGGGGCCGGCGATGTCATCGCCGTGGACCGGAACTATGTCCCCATGCAGGAAGTCAGCCGCCGCCGGGCCCTCTGCGCGGTCGTTTCAGGGCGGGCCCATGTCCTGAACCCCGCCACCTTCGAGCGCCACGGCGACCTGGCGGGGCGGCTGGAGCTGATCATCTTCCCCCACGCCCAGGCCTGCAGCGATTCCAAGCTGCTGCTGGGGAGGCTGGAGCGCCGGGTCCTCCGCCGCGACCACTTCCTCTGCCAATACGAGGGTTGCGCGAAGAAGGCCACTACCGTGGACCACGTGGTCCCGCTCTGCCAGGGCGGCTCCACCACCTGGCAGAACCTGGTGGGCTGCTGCCTCACCTGCAATCAGACCAAGGGCGGGCGCACGCCGGAGCAGGCGGGCATGGTGCTGAAGCGCCAGCCCAAGGGGCCCAGGGCCCATCTCTTCGAGCGCTTCGAGGAACTCCTGAAGCGAGCCAGCGCCGCCTGATCAGCCCGTGATCGCCCGGGTCTTCAGGTGCAGCTCGGCCCATTCCCGGGCCGGATCGCTGCGCCGGGTGATGCCGCCACCCGTCCAGTAGGTCAGCTGTTCCCCCTGGATCTGGGCGGTGCGGATGGGCAGGGCCAGGTCCAGGTCCCCTTTGGGGGAGATCCAGCCGACCGCCCCGCAGTAGAACCCCCTGGCCCCCGCCTCGGCCTGTGCCAGGTGGCCGCAGACGGCATGTTTGGGGGCGCCGGTGACGCTTCCACCGGGCAGCACGGCCCGCAGGAGCTCAGCCAATCCCAGATCGGGCCGGGCGGTGGCCTCCACGGTGCTGACCAGGTGCTGGACCGTGGGGTAGGTCTCCACCGCCATGGGGTTGACCACCTGGACGGATCCCGCCACGGCCACCCGTCCCAGGTCGTTGCGTACGAGATCCAGGATCATGGTGTGCTCCGCCCGTTCCTTGGGATCGGCAGCGAGGGCTTCGGCCGCCGCGCGATCACGCCCCGGATCCCCGGTCAGCGGGGCACTGCCCTTGATGGGCTGGGAGCGGAGCAGGGCCCCCCGGCGGGACAGCAGGCGCTCCATGCTGAGGCTCAGCAGCTGGATTCCCCTGAGATCCAGGAGGGCGCCAAAGGGTGGTCGCGCCCGCCCGAATGCCATGAGCGCCTGGGCCACGGGATCCCCGGAGAGCCGCCCCTTGAAGGGGACGCAGAGATTCGCGACATAGAAGCCTCCGTCCAGGATGCAGGTCTGGATCTGCTCCACCGCCGCCTTGTGCTGTGCTTCGGTCCAGAGCGGCACCAGATCCACGGATGCGCGGCCCAGGTCAGGGGCCGGAGCCAGCCGATCCCTCCAGTGATCGGGATCGGCGGGGGAATCGGCCCAGGACCAGAGCTCCGCCTCGCCGTCCTTCACGTGCAGGGCTTCCGCCACGGGGGCCCAGTGCTGGCCGAGGGTACCAATCTCCAAGGGCTTCCGGGGAAGCCCCGCCTCGTCACAGGCCAGTTCGAAGGTGGCGGCGCCGATCCAGGGAAATGGCTGGCGGGCCACGGCGGTGGCCAGGGCCTCCCAGGGCGAGCCGGGCCATGGCGTTTCGCCGAGCTGGGTATCCCAGTGGCGGCCATCCCAGCGGGAAACCAGGGCAGGTCCGGGCAGGCCCAGGAGGCTTTCCCCGGTATCACCGGTGTGCAGCCAGGCGGCGCCCTGCTGGAGCAGCCCCTGGGCGCAGGCCGGCCAGGGGCCGGGAAGCGGGAGGGGCTGGCGGTATCGGGGAGCGAGGTCCATGGGACATGATCCCATCGGAAACTGCAACTGGCTCAGGCGACTAGCGTTTGAAAAGTGGCCGTTAACAAATTGCAGGACTGTGACAATTAAAGAGCGGAAAATGAACTTTCCTTTTTTACCGAATCGATCTAGCCTCGTTTTCCAGGAGGAACTCCCATGCCTTCAGTGGATATCAGCTCTCAGACTGGTAAGGATTTCGCCGGAGACGCCTTGATCGTTCCGGTGTTTTCCGGGCGTGAACGCCACCGTCTGCCGCTTGCCATCAGCAAGGTCGCCCGCCAGGTGATGGATGAAGAGGATTTCAAGGCGGACTATCTTGAAGTTGTGCCGCTCCACCACCCCAATGGCGTGAAGGAAAGCCGGTGGATGGTGCTGGTGGGCCTCGGCGATGAAGAGAAGGTGACGCTCAACAAGATCCGCAAGGCCGTGGGCACCGCCGGACGCTTCTGCCTCAAGAAGAAGTGGAAGAAGATCGGGATCCTCTCTCCCTCCACCTCCACCATCGACCATGACGCCGTGCAGGTGGCCGTGACTGAGGGCGCGCTGCTCGCGAATTATGATTTCGTTTCCTTCAAAGGCGGAAAGCCGGAAGCAAAACAGTTTTCCTCCATCGAGATCTTCACCAACGGCGACGATACCCGCAAGGCCCGGCGCAAGCTGCCCGCGGTCGAGGCCGGCGTGGCCGCCTGCCACCGCGTCCGCGACCTTGCCAACACGCCGGCCGGGGACCTCTACCCCGAAGTTTTCGCCGATATGGCCGTGAAGCTCGCGAAGCAGCACAAGCTCCACTGCGAGGTGCTGGATGTCCCGGCCCTCGAGAAGGGCGGCTTCCGGTCCGTGCTGGCCGTCGGCCAGGGCAGCGTCAGGCCGCCCCGGGTCGTCAAGCTGGAGTACAAGCCCAAGGAGAAGCCGAAGAAGCACGTGGTCCTCGTGGGCAAGGGTGTCTGCTTCGATTCCGGCGGCCTCTCCCTCAAGGATGCCTCGGGCATGGAGACCATGAAGGACGACATGACCGGCGCGGCCATCGTCCTGGCCACGCTGGTGGCCTGTGCCCAGCTGGAGGTGCCGGTCCAGGTCACGGGCCTGCTGGGGCTGGTGGAGAACATGCCCTCGGGTTCCAGCTACAAGCCCGGTGATGTGCTCCGCAGCCGCAGCGGCAAGACCATCGAGGTGCTCAACACGGACGCCGAGGGGCGCCTGGTGCTGGCCGACCTGCTCCACCACGCCGGTGAGCTGGGCGCGGACCACGTGGTGGACCTCGCCACGCTGACCGGCGCCGCCCTCATCGCCATGGGCGATGGGGTCTCCGCGGTGATGGGCACGGATCAGAAGCTGGTGGACCGCCTCATGGATGCGGGCGGCTCCGTCGGCGAGTATCTCTGGCAGCTGCCCCTGGTGGAGGAGTACACCGACCTGCTCAAGAGCCCCCTGGCCGACCTGAAGAACATCACGGGCATCCGCTGGGGCGGGACCATCACGGCTGGCCTGTTCCTGCGCGAGTTCGTGGGCCAGGCCTCCTGGGCCCACGTGGACCTGTCCGGCAGCTGGTCCGGCAAGGAACGGGATTACCGGACCCACGGGGGGAGTGGCGAAGGCCCCCGCTTCCTGCTCGAGTGGCTCATGGACTGAGGGACCCGCCGGTCCTCTTCAAAGAGGGGGCTTCGGCCCCCTTTTTTTCAAATGGATGAAGATGTCCCTCTTGACCGCGGGGCTCGGATGGGGATTTATTGAGGACTGCCCTCACGTCACCTAAGCCCCCTCACCCCTCGGAGTTCCCATGGAAGCGATGGAGACCCTCACCAAGGCCGACCTCTCCCGACACTTGATGGAGCGGCTCGAACTGGGGAAGAAAGATGCCGATCTCCTGGTGAATACGTTCCTGGAGAGCATCATTGAATCCCTCAAGACCGGGGAAGGCGTTGAGTTGCGCGGCTTCGGCAGCTTCCGTCTGCGGGACCGCCGGGCCCGGCAGGGACGCAATCCGCGCAGCGGCGAGAGCATCCAGGTGCCGCCCAAGCGCGTGGTGTATTTCAAGCTGGGCAAGGAGCTGCGCAGCAAGCTCATCGACGACTGACCCCCTGTTTTCGACCGGAGTCCCCATGCGCCTTCGCAAGCTGATCCTCTCCCTCCTGGCCGTTTTCGCCATCGCCGCACCCGTCTTCGCCCAGAAGAAGATGTCCAAGGAGGAGAAGGCCAAGCTGCCCCGCCTGGCCATCCTCGACTTCAAGGCGGCCCCCGATTGTTGGCACGGCTGGCGCCACGGCGGCTGGGGCAACCAGATGGGCACCATCTCCAACCAGCTGCGGGATCTCTTCACCACCGAGATCATGGACAAGGCCAACGGGAAGATCCGGCTCATCGAGCGGGAGCGCCTCCAGGACATCCGGTCCGAGCTGAACTTCCAGCAGAGCGGTGAAGTGGATACCGCCACCGTGCAGAAGATCGGCAAGCTGCTGGGCGTGAAATACGTGATGACCGGCAAGGTCACCCGCTTCGCCTACAAGGAATCCGGCTTCAGCTCCGGCTGGGGCGTGGGCGCCCTGGTGGGCAAGCTCACCAAGGACGGTACGGCCGGTGCCGTGGCCGGCAGCGTGAACATCAAGAAGGCCTCCTTCACGGGCCGGCTCGACATCCGGCTCATCGAAGTGGAGACGGGCGAGATCCTGTTCGCCAAGGGGGATGACGGCAAGGTGGACGACACCAGCGTGAAGGTCGCCGGAACCGGCGCCGAGGTCTCCTACGACGAGGAGCTGGTGAACAAGGTCTTCGAGCCCATCGTCCAGCGCCTCGCCCCCAAGCTGATCCGCGCCACGGGCCAGGCCCACGAAGAGGAGTAGGCCCGCCTCTCAGCGGACGGGAAGGGGCCTCTCGGGGCCCCTTCCCGCGTCCAGGGGAAACCACTCGTCGACCGCCGAACGGATCGCGGTCGTGTAGGCGGGGCCCAGGATCTCGGCGCAGTGGAGGTGCCAGGTGGGCACCTCGACCACGTGGCTGTGCTGGAACCGGGCCGACAGGTACCTTTGGACCTCTGGCGGCGCCAGCCGGTCCTGGGTCGCCAGAAAACATAGACTGGGGGTCGCCAACCGCATGCCATCCGTGCGGCGGAGCAGGTCCGTGTCCGCAGGCGCGTAGCCGCCCATGCGTCCCGCGGCGAAGGCGGCCGCGGCCCCGATGGGCGGAGCGAGCACATGCCACCAGCGGTCCTCGGGTCCACGCACCAGACGCTCCGCGAAGCTGCGGCTGCTGGCCGGGGCGCCCTCCCAGATGAGGCCAGCCAGGGGGCCCCGGCCTTCGCGTTCCAGGTCCGCCAGGGCCAGCAGGCCCACCGAGGCGCCCAGGCTTCGCCCGAGCAGCAGGATCCGGCGGCGTTCGATGCCAGAGGCCTCCAGGTGATGAACCATCCGGACGACATCCCTGGATTCCATGGCTCCGAAAGTGACGGCGGGGGCGGGCCTGCCTCTCCGCAAGGCATCATCCCGCCGGCGGTAGGTGAAGATGGCCGCATCGAGACGGGGAAACCACTTGAGGGCGGGGCTGGTGCCCCAGCGATCGTCGCCAAAGCCGTGGAGCAGGAGCACGACGCCCGGAGATGGGGTGGGGCGGGTGAAGCGCCAGAGCTGCAGGCCATCCACCTCCTCGCTGCGCCACGTGCCTCCTGGATCGCCGTCCCGGCCCTCGGCCAGTTCCCGGTAGGTCGCCTCCACCCGGGCCAGGGGCTGGGGCCGGTAGAAGGGGGGATCCACCAGTTCGCAGGCCACCGCGCGGGTCTTCCAGGCCATGAACCCGCCAAGGCCCAGCAATGGGAGCAGGCTCAGGGATAGCCAGCCTCCCCGCCTCACCAGTAGCCCGTGGTGAAGAGGAGGTCGGCCTCCCCGGCCGGCACCTGGAGCTGGCAGCTGAGGCGCTGATCCGGTCCGGCAGCGTTCCTCGCCAGGACCTCGGCCTCATGTGCATCAGCCGGGTCGAGCAGGTCCGAACCTTGCAGGAGCGTGATCACGCACTTGCCGCAGGCACCCCGGCCAGAGCAGGCGGAGGCCACCGGCAGGCCCGCGGCCAGGCAACGGGCCATGAGGGTCCCCCGGCCATGGAGCAGGTGGTCCCGTGTCCGGGTCCGGGCCACCGCCACCATGGCTACTTGAGGAGGACGGCCGTCACGCCCGGGAGCCCCTCGGCGGGCGGGAGGGGATCGGGCTTGCCGTAGAGGACGGAATCGAGCTTCTGGGAGAGGGTGACCTGGTAGAGGCCCTTGTCGGCGGGCAGGTCCAGTTCGCCCATGTCCGGGCTGAAGGTCTCGCGCTGGCTGGTCAGGAAGTAGCGGTGCTTGCCGGGAGTCAGACCCTTCACCTGGAGGCTGATGGCGCCCTTGGGGGACTGCTGCACGGGGATGCGGGCCCCGTCGAGCGAGAGCTCCACAGGACCGCGGACGACGCGGGTGAACCGGAAGACCACTGAACCCGCGGGGACCGGCGTCCTGGGCGTCAGGGGCACCTTGCTGCACCCCAGGAACAGCGTGGCGCCCAACAGCACCATGGCGGGAAGAACGGCGTGGAACTTCATGAATCCTCCGGAACTCCCATCATATGCGATGAAGGGAGCAGAGGTCCCGCGTTCATGACCGCTGGAGCAGGACGACCGCCTGGGCGGCCAGACCCTCGCCGCGGCCCGTGAAGCCGAGTTGTTCCGTGGTGGTGGCCTTCACGTTCACCGCCTCGGGTGGGAGCCCGAGGAGGAGCGCCGCCCGGTCCCGCATCTGCTGGCGATGGGGGCCGATCTTCGGCCGCTCGCCGATGAGGCAGACGTCCGCGTTCACCACCTGCCAGCCCCGCTCCGCCAGGTCGCCCATGACCCGGGCGAGAAGCCCGGCGGAGTCTGCGCCCTTGTAGGCGGCATCCGTGTCGGGGAAGTGCTGGCCGATGTCCCCGAGTCCCGCGGCGCCCAGGAGGGCGTCCATGAGGGCATGCAGCATCACGTCGGCATCGCTGTGCCCGGCCAGGCCCCGGTCATGGGGGATCACGCAGCCCATCAGGATCAGGGGACGGCCCTCTCCGGGCGCCGCGAACCGGTGGACGTCGAAACCCTGGCCGACCCGGATGGCCGTCACGCGCCCTCCGTCCCCAGGGCCCGGTGGTTTCCCGTGGATTCGTCCGAGACCTTGAAGGTGCCGGTGATGGGGTGCTCGGGCAGGGTGATGATCACCTCGGTCCCCCGACCCTCTTCGCTGAGGAATTCCAGGGTGCCGCCGTGCTCCTCGACGATCTTCTTCACGGTGGCCATGCCGAGCCCGGTGCCCTTCTTCTTCCCGTAGCTGAAGAAGGGCTCGAAGATGCGCTTGATCACCTTCCGCGGAATGCCGTGGCCCCGGTCCTTCACGCGGACCTGGACGCCCCCCGTCACCTGGGTCCAGGACACGAGCACTTCCCCGCTCATGTCCGTGGTCGCGTCGAGGGCATTGGCCATGATGTTCTCCATGACCCGCGTGAAGCGTCCCGGATCGATCTTCACCAGGCACATGGGGCCTTCCGCCCGGAGCTGGACGCCCAGTTCCGCCGCGCGCGGCACCATGGGTTCGAGAATGGCCTCGAGGAAGGCCCGCAGATCCACGGTCTCGCGCTTGGGCTCACGCACTTTGGCGAAGTCGAGGACGTCCTGGCTGAGGTGCGTCAGCCGGTCCACGCACTCCAGGATCTTCCGGCAGTGGTGGCGGATCTTGTGATCCTCCGTGGACAGCTCCAGCAGATCGGCGTGGCCGCGCAGCACGAACAATCCGTTCTTGAAGTCGTGGACGATGGAACTGGCCACCTGGCCCACGGTGGCGAGCACGTGGGTGCGGAGGTTCTCCTCCGAGAGGCGTGTCCGTTCGATGGCGATGGCGCACAAGGCGACGATGGCTTCGAAGGTCTCCCGGTCTGGTGGCTCGGTGATGGGCCGGCGGCTGTCGAGGTAGACCACGCCCAGCCGCCGGCCCTGCAGCAGCAGAGGCAGGCAGAGGATGGTCTTCAGTTCGAGGCGCTGGATGGAGTGCTGGTTGAGCAGGTGGTGCTCATCGGCCACGTTCAGGATCCAGATGGGATCGCCGGTTTCGAACACCTTGTGGACGCTGGAGAGCGAGAGCTGGATGGATCCCTCGAGTTCGTGCCCCAGGTTGCGCTGCACCCGGGTCTCGAGCTCCCCGTTTTCGAGCAGCATCAGGAAGCCCCGGTCCGTGCCCGAGATGGACAGGAGCTTGTCCATGGACTGCTCGAGCAGGTCCTCGAGGTCCACCTCCTCCGCGAGGAGCTGGGCCGTTTCGAGGATGGCCTGGAGGTGCAGCTCGGAACTGGACTGGTCGAGGCTCAGCAAGGTGAGGGTGTAGGCGCCGTCCGCCAGGCGGAGGGGCGTGCCGGCCTCCCACGCCACCCTACCGAGCTGCTGGTCCTTGTAGAAGCTGCCGTGGGTGGTCTGCAGGTCCTCGGCCCACCAGATGTCGTCGCGGAGCTCCATCCGCAGGTGGTTGCGGCTGATCATGCTGTCCGACAGGACCACGTCGCAAAGGCTCTGCCGCCCCAGGGTGACGGAGCGGGAGAGCGGCACGGTGCGCTCAAAGCCATGGCGATCTCGGATCAGGAGCTGGTAGCGCTGGGCCACAGCACCTCCCGGGTGGTGGAGGGGGAAGGCGGGGTTGGACTGCGTGAACCAAGATTATCCGTCCATCGGCTGGACACAAGTGGAAGTCCCGTGAGGGAATAGGAGCCATGCATCGACATCCCGACCTTGATCCCACCGGCGGCGCCGAGGACCCTGCCGAATACTCCCTGAGGCCGCAGAGGCTCCAGGAATATATCGGCCAGGACAAGGTGAAGGCCCGCCTGGAGATCGCGCTGAAGGCCGCCACCAAGCGCGGCGAGGTCCTCGACCACGTGCTGCTCTTCGGTCCCCCGGGCCTCGGCAAGACCACCCTGGCCCACGTCCTGGCCAACGAGATGGGCGCCCCCTGCAAGGTCATCCAGGCCCCGGCCCTGGAGAAGAAGGGGGATCTGGCGGCCATCCTCACGAACCTCGAGGAAGGCGAATTCCTCTTCATCGACGAGATCCACCGCCTGTCGGCGCCCATCGAAGAGCTGCTGTACTCGGCCATGGAGGACCGGAAGCTGGACATCCTCATCGGCCAGGGACCCAGCGCCCAGACCCTGAAGGTGGACCTGCGCCCCTTCACCCTGGTGGGTGCCACCACGCGCGCCGGGCTGATCTCCAAGCCCCTCCATGACCGGTTCGGCATGGTGCATCGCCTGGAGTTCTACACCCGCGTGGATCTGGCCATCATCGCCAACCGCTCGGCGGCGCTCCTGGGCATCCACCTGGCCACGGAGGGCGCCGAGGCCATCGCCCGGCGGAGCCGTGGCACGCCGCGCATCTGCAACCGGCTGCTCCGGCGCTGCCGCGACTATGCGGAAGTGAAGGGGGACGGCACCATCACCGAGGCCTCAGCGGATGCCTGCCTGAAGCTGCATGAGGTGGATGATCTCGGCCTGGATGCCCTGGACCGGGAATATCTCCAGGCCATCTGCCACAAGCATCGCGGCGGGCCCGTGGGGCTCAGGACCCTCGCTGCGGCCCTGGGCGAGGATGAGGGTGCCCTTGAGGATCTGGTGGAACCCTACCTCATGCAGGTGGGCTTCCTGGATCGCACGCCCCAGGGGCGCAAGGCCACCGATGCCGCCTATGCCTACCTGGGCGTGAAGTCGGACCCCGGGCCGCTGTTCCGCTGACCTGGGTGCCCTAGCGCTTGATGTCGGCCTTCTTGGCCTCGGGGTCCGCCTGCTTGGCTGCGGGCAGGGAGCCGCCCTTGGCCGCAGCATGGGATTCGGCCTGGTCCTTGCGGACGCAGACGCCCTGGAGCGTGCCTCCTTCATCCACCACCAGCGAACCCACCTCCACGTCGCCTTCCACGTAGCCGGTGCCATGGATTTCCAGACAGTCGGTGATCTTCATGATGCCTTCGGCCCGGCCGGTGACGACCAGGTGCTTGGCGAAGATGGTTCCCTTCACGAGGCCACCGGGCGCGATGGAGACTTCGCCCGTGGAGTGGATGGTGCCTTCCACCACGCCCTCCACCCGGAAGCTGCGGGAGTTCGTGTGGACCTCGCCCTTGAACAGCACGTCCTTGCCGAGCAGGGAGTGGATGGCGGGTGCGGGCTCGGGCTTGGGCTTGTTGCTGCGGAAGACGGCCATGGGTCACTCCTCGAGTCAGGACTGCTTGCCAAGGGCGCGGAGCCACTGGCGTTGGAGCCGCAGGTAGGGCTGGGGATTCACGGGTTTCCCGTTCCGGCGGACCTCGTAGTGGAGGTGGACGCCCGTTGCGTTTCCCGAGCGTCCCATGGCCCCCAGAATATCCCCGCGTGAAACCTTCTGGCCCACTTTCGCGTCCAGCCGGTTCAGGTGGGCGTACAGGGTTTCCTGGTCGTCGGTGTGGCGGACACGCACGCCCCAGCCGTAGCGGTCCATCCAACCCGCTTCCACGACTTCGCCATCGGCCGTGGCCTGCACGGGGGTGTCGATGGCGTTGCTGATGTCGATGCCCGTGTGGTACCCGAGCAGGCCATCACCTTCCTCATTGGATCTGGAGAAGGGGCTCACCCTGACGCCAAAACCCGAGCTGAGGTAGCCGGCGGTGGGCGGGATCGAGGGCGTGTGGGACCAGGCCCGAATCACCGGCTCCATGCGCGCACGCACCACGGCGGCCTGTTTCGAGGTGTAGTCGAGGTCCTGCCGCAGGCGCGAGAGGCGTTCCTGGGTTCCCGGTGGAAGGGGAGTGGCGTTCGGCTGGCCCGGCAGGGCGGGAAGGGGGGATCCGGCCGGGGCCTTGGGATCCAGCAGCTTCAACAGTTCCGTGTGCTGCTTGCGCAGGGTGGCCACTTCGCTTTCGAGGGCCTGGGCCTGGTCCAGTGAGGAACGCAGCTGCTCCTGCTGCTCCTGGGTCTCCTTGGCCAGACGGCCGAAGCTCATGATCTTCTTCGTGGCCCACAGGCCGTAGCCTGACCCGATCATGGCCAGGGCCCAGAAGCCCACGACGCCGCCCAGGACCCAGAGCATCAGCCGGCGGGTGAGGGACCAGCGGAAAGTCCGGTCGCTGAAGACCACCATCACCGTGAGCCAGCGCCCGGAATCAGGGCGGCTGGAGCGCAGGGCGCGGCGGCGTTCAGGCTGATGCGAGGACATGGCCCCCCAGCATACCTGGGAACAGTGACACAGGCGAATCGTCTTCTTACAACCAATGGTCTAGAGAGGTGCCAGCAACGACCTCGACAGCCAGTATTCCAATGCGTGCCCTGCGAAAAAGACGAGACCGATCAGGCTGTTCAAAGTGAAGAAGGCCTGGTCGATGTGGGTCAGGTCCCCGCTCCGCACAAGCCATTGTTCCCGGGCCAGCATGGCCGCGACCGCGCCCCATCCGGCCCAGGACCACAGGTGGCCACCCATCTGGTGGTTGAACAGGCCCCAGCAGACCAGGGCCCCGATGTGCAGGGCGCGGGACAGGAAGAGGGCCCCGCGGGTGCCCAGCTTCGAGGGGATCGAGTGGAGGCCCCTCGACCGGTCGAAGGCCTCGTCCTGCAATGAGTAGAGGATGTCGAAGCCCGCCGTCCAGGCCAGCACGCCCGCGGATAGCCACAGGGCCGGTGCTTCGACCCGCCCTGAAACGGCGATCCAGGCACCGAGGGGCGCGCCGGACAGGGACAACCCCAGCACCAGATGGGCCCAGGCCGTGAAGCGCTTGCAGAGCGAGTAGCCCAGGATGATGACCAGGGCCAGGGGGGAGAGGGCCCAGGTGAGGGGCCCGAGGGCTCCCGCGGCCAGGCCGAAGAGGACGATGCCAACGCCCAGGAGGGCCATGGCCGCCGCCTTCGACACCCGGCCGGCCGGCAAAGCGCGGCTGGCCGTACGCGGATTCTCGGCGTCCACATCCATGTCCACCAGACGGTTGAAGGTCATGGCGGCCGTGCGCGCGCCCACCATGGCCGCCAGGATCCACAGTGCCGTGCGCAGGGGGGGGAGCCCCTGCGCCGCTCCGATGGCTCCCAGCAGGGCGAAGGGCAGCGCGAACACCGTGTGCTCGAACTTGATCATGTCGAGCAGCTCTGGCAGCGACCGGAGCCCGGATCTGCTGGAATGGACGGGCTGATTGGATTCCCCCGGGCGTGGGGAGGCTGGATGGTCCGCCGGGTCGGCGGGCGGGGCCTGGGGGGCCTGGACTTGCTGCAGGTCGGGTTCAGAAGGTTCCATCGCCTCTCATGATCGGATGAAACCCTGCGTTTGTCTCCGAGGGTAGGGCCGACGCCGGTCCACCCCGAGTTCAGGTCTTCCGCAACATCAGCAGCGTGCGGTCATCCGGGTAGGGTGCCCCCTGGGTGAACCGGTCCAGCTCCCCGAGCAGGCCGGCGTCCAGGGCCGGGAGTGGTTCGCCGCGCCGGGCCCGCACGAAGGTGGTGAGGGCCTCGACGCCGAATTCCTCCTCCTGGGGATCGGTGGCTTCCGTGATGCCATCGGTGTACACCACCAGCAGATCGCCGGATTCCAGCTGGATCGTGGCCTCTTCGTACGGGTTGCCCGGCAGCATGGCCAGGGGCAGGCCCTGGGCTTCCAGGTTCCGGATCGTGCCACCCGGGCAGAGGAAGAGCGCGGGATTGTGGCCCGCGTTGGTGTAGGTGAGCGCGCCCGTCCGGGGATCAAGCAGGGCGAGGAAGGCGGTTACGAAGCGCCGGCCGTCGGTGTGGCGCGCCAGCATCCGGGAAAGCTGGAAGGCCAGGTCCGCCGTGGAGAGGTCGCGCTCGGTCCACGCCTCCAGAGTGGCCTGGAGCGAGGCCATCAGCAGGCCCGGACCCAAGCCCTTGCCGCTCACGTCCGCCAGACAGAAGAGCCAGCGTCCATCGCTCCGTGGCCACCAGCCGAAGAGATCCCCCGAGACCTGGCGGCTGGGCAGGTTGTTGCCATGGATTTCATAGCCTGCGATGTCCGGCGGGAAGCCCGGCAGCAGACCCTGCTGGATGTGGCGGGCCAGATCCAGTTCCTGATCCACCTTCTTGCGGGCCATGGCCTCCTCGCGCATGCGGCCCTGTTCCAGCTTGGCCGTGGCCAGATGAGCCAGGATGCTGGCCAGACGAAGATCCTCCTCGTTGAAGGGCGGGCGGGGAGGATGGGAGTCCAGGTAGAGCAGACCTTTCACGACGCCCTGGTGCTCCAGGGGGGTGACCATGGCCGAGGTGACCCCGCTGAGCATGAGGGAGGGCGAAGCAAGGCCCTGGTTGTCCCCGAAGTCGTTGAAGAGCACGGACTCCTTGCGCTCGAGGGCGGCGTCCACGAGGCTGCGTGCCAGCAGGATGGGCTGGTTGCCTTCAGGCCCACGGGAGGCCACGGTATGGAGCCCGGCCCGGTTGTCCTGGATCAGGACGGCAGCCCGCCAGGGTCTCAGCAGGGTCCAGAGGCGATCCAGGAGATGGGAGAGCAGCTGCTCGGGCGGGCTGTCCTCCAGCAGTTCCAGCGAGAGGGCCTGGATCTCGCGGATCACTTCCCGCAGGCGCAGGGTCTCCGGCGCCTCGCTGCGCCGATCCGGACCGGCCCGGAGGCGATCCAGCGGCAGCACGATGGAGCCCGCGGAAGAGGACGCATCCGATTCCGCGCCGATCCGGACGCGGGGCCCCTGCGAGGGGGAGCCCAGTCGGATGGGCACCTGGCCCAGCCGGATCTCGTCCTCCTCCCGCAGGGGATGGGGCACCGTGATGCGCTCACCGTTCAGGGACGTCCCGTTCAGAGAACCGAGATCCTCGAGGTAGGGAATCCCGTCCTTCAGGCTGATGCGAGCGTGGTGGCGGCTCAGGCTGGCATCGGGGATGGCCACGTCATTCTGTGAAGAGCGGCCCAGCGTCCAGGCCTTCGCCTCTCCCTCCAGCGGGATGGGTGGTCGACCGGGAATGTGCAGCACGAGCGGCTTCATGAGGCCTTCGAGGTCAAGAATGGGCTGGATCCGACTGGTGAATTACAGGCAAGGTACACCACCTTGCGCCAGCACGGTTGACCTATGATGAGGACGATCCCAAGGAAACCATGTCCCTACAGCCAGGTATCCATCTTGGCCCCTACGAGATCCTTTCACCCCTTGGTGCGGGTGGCATGGGTGAGGTGTGGAAGGCCAAGGACACTCGGCTGGATCGCTTCGTGGCCGTGAAGGTGCTTCCGGAACACCTGGCGAAGCATCCCGAATCGCTGGCCCGCTTCGAGCGGGAAGCCAAGGCCGTGGCTGCGCTGAACCATCCGAACATCACGGGGATCTTCGACCTCGGCACCACCGGGGGCACGGCCTACGTGGCGATGGAGCTGCTCGAGGGCGAGTCGCTGCGGACGCGGCTGGAGAGCGGTCCGCTCTCGCCGAAGAGGGCCACGGAGCTGGCCATCCAGCTGGCGCAAGGATTGGCGGCGGCCCACGAGAAGGGCGTGGTGCACCGCGACCTCAAGCCCGACAATCTGTGGATCACGAAGGATGGCCGCCTCAAGATCCTGGATTTCGGCCTGGCCAAGCAGCTCCCGGGCATCGGTCAGGGTTCGGATTCCTACCTGCCTACGGCGGCCATCCAGGCGGAACACCACACCGAGAAGGGCATGATCCTGGGCACGCTGGGCTACATGTCGCCGGAGCAGGTGCGGGGTGAGGCGGTGGATGCCCGCGCGGATCTGTTCAGCTTCGGCGTGGTGCTGTTCGAGATGCTGACGGGCAGGAGGGCCTTCGCCCGGGACACGGCCAGCGACACCATGGCGGCGATCCTGCGCGACGATCCGCCAGAGCTTGAAGGCACCAGCCGGCCCATTCCCATGGCCCTCCGCCGCATCATCGACCACTGCCTGGAGAAGGCGCCGGCGCGGCGGTTCCGCGATGCCCACGATGTGGCCTTCGCCCTGGAAAACCTGTCTTCGCCCGAGGGCCCGGCGCCCATCACGGCCCCCTTCGCGCCGCAGAACCGTCGGGCCACGCAGGCGTGGGCCCTGATCGCCGGGGCCGCCATGCTCGGCGCGGGCCTCGCGGGGTGGCTACTGCGCGGCGGCGCTCCGGCCCCGCCAACCTTCCAGCCGCTCACCAATGAGCGGGGCACCCTCAGCGCCGCTCGTTTCATCCCCAACACGTCCGAGGTCCTCTACAGTGCGCGCTGGGGAGTCCAACCCGAGCAGTGGTACACGCGCAAGCTCGAGCAGCCTGGGGTGCAGGCCGTTCCGGGCGGCGAGGGGCCCATCCTCTCCGTGACCCGGGATGGGGAAGTGTTGGCACTCACCCAGGCCTATCTCACGCACGGTCAGCTCTCCGGCCGCCTCTTCAGCCTGCCCGTCGTGGGCGGAAGCCCGAGGGAGTGGGCCGAGGGCACCTGGGGCTGCGACCAGGGGGAACGCAGCGGGGACATGGCTTGCATCCTCGGTTCCTACGGTGCGGAGATCCGCATCGAGTGGCCCCTGGGACACACCGTCTACCGCTGCCTGAATACCCTGCGGTCGCTGCGCATCCGGGGCGACCAGCTCGTGGTGTTCCAGGAAAAGCAGGGGAACGTGGAAGAGGGCGTGCTGCTCCTGCTGGACAGGAAGGGGCTGGTGCGGGAGCTCTGCAGCCTGAGGGGCTTCACGGGGCTGGCCTGGGGGCCCCGGGCCGATGAGATCTGGGTGTCGACCTATCACCGGGGCGAGAGCCGGATCCTGGCCCTGGACCTGGCGGGCAAGTCGCGAGTCCTCCTCCATCACGCCGGACGTTTGGAGATCCAGGATGTGGATGGGCGGGGCCGGGTGCTCGCGGCCCTCCACACCTACCAGCGCCACACCTTCGCCCACCTCGAAGGGGAGCCATCGGATCGGGATCTGGGGTGGCTCGACGCCCAGGCGACCATGGGCATGACGTCGGATGCAAGGACGGTCCTGCTGGCGAACCTCGGGGAGTGGTCCACCACCGAGGGCGCCCTGTACCTGCGGCCCATCGCCGGGGGCCCGGCCCAGCGGATGGGCATGGCCGGAAGCAGCCAGCCGACGCTCTCCTTGAACGGGAAATGGGTGGGCAGCTTCACGCGCGACCCGGAGTTCAGCCTGATCGTGACGCCCACGGGGCAAGGCATCGCCCGGAAGGTGCCCTTGCCGGAAATGCGGGATGGAGACATTTCCGCAAACGTCTTCAACGACGGGCGGCAAGCCTTCGTCTGGGGCAGCCTCAACCGGGGCCCCTTCGGCGGGTTCTCGCTGGACCTGGCGTCGGGTTCGATCCGCAAGGTCACCCGGGACGGCCTGTCCCCCTTCCTCTTCGAGTCTCCGTGCTCCCCCGATGGCCAGTGGCTGGCACTCATCGATGGCAACAAGACGGAGAAGGGCGCCAACCCGATCGTCATCATCCATCCAGACGGGACGGGAGAGCGCATCTACACCTGGCTGAAGCCGGGTGAGGCCATTTCCAGCTGGGGAGCGGATTCCGCCAGCCTCATCGTGTGGGACCGCAACCGCCTGCCCGCCGTGGTGGAGCGACTGGACCTCGCCACCGGGCGGCGCACGCGCATGGCCCAGATCACGCCCCCCGATCCCGCCGGCGTGCCGGGCATCCAGGGGGTCTTCCTCTCCCCGACCGGCACCCGCTACGCCTACAACTTCGTGCGAAGACTCTCGCAGCTCTACACCATCGAGGGGCTGAAATGATTCCGGCCTCTTTGCCCGGCCACCCTTGAGGAGATCCCTTTCGATGATCCGATCAGCCGCCCTAGCCATTCTCTGGTCCGCCCTCCTGGCAGCCCAGGCCGACCCTGCGCTGCTGCATGCCCGGAAGCTGCTCAAGTCCACCGTCCTCGTGGACGGACACAACGACCTGCCCTGGACGATCCGCGAGGACCCGAAGGCGCCCCGGGACGTGGAGGCCTACGACCTGCGCAAGAGGACCACCAGTGAGGTGGACCTGGCCCGACTGAAGCAGGGGCTCCTGGGTGCCCAGTTCTGGTCGATCTATGTGCCCGGGGAAACCAAGGAGGGCTTCGCCAAGGTCCAGCTGGAGCAGTTCGACATCGCCCGCCGCATGATCGCGAAATATCACGAGGCCCTGGAGCTGGCCTTGTCCACCTCGGACATCCGCCGCATCCGCGCCAAGGGCAAGCTGGCCTCCCTGCTGGGCATGGAGGGGGGGCACGTGCTGGAGAACTCCCTGGGGGCGCTTCGCACTTACCACGACCTCGGGGCGCGCTACCTGACGCTCACCCACAACGTGACCCTGGACTGGGCGGACGCGGCCATGGACAAGCCGACCCACGGCGGCTTGACGCCCTTCGGCAAGGAGGTGGTCCGCGAGATGAACCGCCTGGGCATGCTGGTGGACATCAGCCACGTGAACCCGGACGTCATGCGGGACGTGCTCGACACCAGCGAGGCCCCCGTCATTTTCTCGCACAGCTGTGCCAGGGCCCTGGTGGACCACCCCCGCAACGTGCCCGATGGCATCCTGCAGCGCATGGCCGGCAATGGCGGCGTGGTGATGGTGACCTTCATCCCGCCCTTCGTGAACCGGGCCTCCAGAGCGTGGGAGGCAGGCCTGGAGAAGGCGGCCAAGGGCATGAGCTACGACGAGGCGGGCTACAAGAAGCTCGAAGCCGACTACATCCAGGCCCAGGGCCCCTCGCCGAAAGCGTCGCTGAAGGACGTGGCGGACCACATCGACCATGTGGCCAAGGTCGCCGGCCATGACCACGTGGGCATCGCCTCTGACTTCTGGGGCGGCACGACGCCGGTGGGCCTGGAGGATGTCTCCAAATATCCCGACCTCTTCGCCGAGCTCATCCGCCGCGGCTGGAGCGACCGCGACTTGCGGAAGCTCGCCGGGGAGAACCTGCTGCGGGCCTTCGCCAAGGCCGAGGGAATTGCCAGGCGGCTGCAGAAACAACGCCCGGCCAGCACCGCCACCATCGAAGGTCTGGACCGCAAAAAGTAGGGTGGATCACCACCCCTCGACCCCTCCCCCGTCTGCCTCTGATGGACCCAACCCCACAAGGAACCATGTCCCTGCAAACTGGCACCAAGCTCGGCCCCTACGAGATCCTCGCGCCCCTGGGGGCTGGAGGCATGGGCGAGGTGTACAAAGCCAAGGACACGCGGCTCGATCGCCTGGTGGCCGTGAAGGTGCTGCCCGAGCACCTGGCGAAGAGTCCCGAGGCCCTGGCCCGCTTCGAGCGGGAGGCCAAAGCCGTGGCGGCCCTGAATCACCCCAACATCACGGGCATCTTCGACCTCGGGAACTCGGATGGCAAGGCCTACGTGGCGATGGAACTCCTCGAGGGCGAGTCGCTACGCACGCGCCTGGAGCAAGGTCCGCTCACGCCGCGAAAGGCTACCGAGCTGGCGATCCAGATGGCGCAGGGACTGGCTGCGGCGCACGAGAAGGGCGTGGTCCACCGCGACCTCAAGCCCGACAACCTGTGGGTCACGAAGGAAGGTCGCCTCAAGATCCTCGACTTCGGCCTGGCCAAGCAACTCCCGGGCATCGGCCAGGGCTCGGATTCCTACCTGCCCACGGCGGCCATCCAGCCGGAGCACCGCACCGAAGAGGGCATGATCCTGGGCACGCTCGGCTACATGTCGCCCGAGCAGGTGCGCGGTGAGGCTGTGGATGCCCGTGCGGATCTGTTCAGCTTCGGCGTGGTGCTGTTCGAGCTGCTCACGGGCAAGCGGGCCTTCGCCCGTGGTACGCCCAGCGACACCATGGCGGCCATCCTGCGGGACGACCCGCCCGATCTGGAGGGCCACAGCAAGCCGATCCCCCTGGCCCTGCGCCGCATCATTGACCACTGCCTGGAGAAGGCGCCTGCCCGGCGCTTCCGCGACGCCCACGACGTGGCCTTCGCCCTGGAGAACCTGTCCTCGTCCGACGGCACTGCGCCCATCACGGCGCCCTTCGCTCCCCAGAACCTGCGGGCCACGCGCATCTGGGCCGCCATGGGCCTCCTGCTTCTGCTGGCTGCAGGGGGCGGGGGTTGGGCCCTTGGCACCTGGCTCCAGGCGGGGCGCGGCCCCGTGCCCACGCCCGTGGCCCTGCGCCTTCTCACCACCAGCGGTCACGACACCTCCCCCGCCGTCAGTCCCGACGGCCGGACCATCGCCTTCAGCTCGGACCGGGATGGCCGATCGCGCATCTGGCTGAAGCAGCTCCGGGGCGGCGGGGAAGTGGCCCTCACGGAAGGGCGCGACGACTACCCGCGCTTCTCACCCGACGGCTCCTCCGTGCTGTTCATCCGGACCGAGGGGCGGAAGAGCTCCCTGCACCGCGCCGCGCTCCTCGGCGCGGACCCCCGGAAGGTGGCGGACAACGCCCTCTACGGGGACTGGTCCCCCGACGGCAGCCGCATCGCCTTCCTCCGGGAGCAGGTCGAGGGCGCCCGGACCATCACCCAGCTCCTGCTGGTCGACGTGAGTGGGGGCGGCGAGAAGGAACTGGCCCGCTTCTCGAACGAGCTGCTCTCCCATCCCCGCTGGAGTCCGGACGGCCGGCACATCGGCCTGAACAGCAGCCAGGGCACCTCGGGGGGCGCCATCGGCAATGCCTGGGTGGTGGACGTCAAGAGCGGGGCGATCCGGCAGTTCCCCTTCGCCAGCAAGTTCGGCGTGGGCTCGGCCCTGGCCTGGGTCACCTCCGAGGATTTCCTCTACTTCCAGTCGGAGTCCGTGGCCGGCAACGGCGTCTCGGTCAGCTCTTCCAAGGCCTACCGCCAGAGCCTCCGGGGCGGCCCGGCGCAGCCCCTCTTCTGGGCCCCCACGGCCGCACAGTGCGTGGACCTGCTGCCCGATGGCCGGGTGGTCTTCGACGGCATGTCCGGCCGGCAGAACCTCCGGGAATACACCCTCGCCGGGAAGGTGCCTCCGCGCTGGCTCACCCGGGGGAACATCAACGACCGGCAGCCGGTCTTCTCCCCGGACGGCGAGTGGGTGGTGTTCTCCTCCAACCGCTCCGGCAATCTGGATCTGTGGATGGTGTCCACGCGCACCGGCGCCCTCAAGAGCATCACGGAGGACGCCGCGGAAGACTGGGACCCTGGGTTCACGGCGGATGGTCGGCACCTGCTCTGGAGCTCGAACCGGAGCGGCGCCTTCGAGATCTGGAAGGCCGCCCTGGACGGGACCGGGGCGCACCAGGTGAGCCAGGATGGCGAGGACGCGGAGAACCCCACCGAGACCAGGGATGGAAAGTGGGTGGTCTTCACGTCTGCGAACCGGAACAAGCAGGGCCTCTGGAAGGTCCATCCAGACGGCAGCGGCGCGCAGCTGCTGGTCTCGGGTACCACGATCCTGCTGCCGGAGGTCTCGCCCGACGGTCAACATGTGCTGTACCAGAAGCAGGCCAACTCGCTGGACGTGACGCTCCACGTGTGCCGGGTGGAGGACGGTGCCGAAGTCCCCTTCACCATCCACATCCAGGGCCAGCGGAAGTCCGTCATCACCCTTGGCCGGGCCCGCTGGACCCCCGACGGACGCCGCATCGTCTTCACGGCACAGGACCAGCGCGGCCTGGACGGCGTCTGCATCCAGGACTTCGTGCCCGGCCGGGACACCACCGCCACCCGCCGCAACCTCGCTGGCTTCGACCCCGACTGGATCACCGAGTCCCTGGGCCTCTCCCCGGATGGGAAGCGGCTGGTGCTCTCAGAATCCGAGCGGGTGTTCAGCGTCATGGTCGCCGAGGGCGCCACGAGCCTCGTCCCCCAGCGCAGGGTGGCGAAATGAGGCTGACGGGCGCGGGGCCGGGGGTCGCTGGATGAGCGAAGGCATTGAAGGCGCCCGCGACCTCGTCCCGGACCCGTCCCGGGCCGAGACCCTGGCGGATCAGACCGACCGGCCCTCCGATCCCAACCTGTCGCAGGCGGAGACCTATGCGGGCGACTCCTCCGCATTCGAGGGGCCACCGCGTCCCCGCCCCGGGAAGGAGCCCGACTTCCCCGTGAAAGACTGGGACCGGTACGAGTTCCTGGGCTTCCTGGGCCAGGGTGGCATGGGCATGGTCTTCCTCGCCCGGGATCGCAAGCTCGGGCGCGAGGTGGCCATCAAGTTCGTGCGCCTGGAGGATGAGCGACACCTGCAGCGCTTCATGGTGGAAGCCCGCGCCCAGGCACGGGTGGACCACGAGCATGTCTGCAAGGTCTTCGAAGTCGGCGAGGTCGAGGGCCGGGTCTTCATCACCATGCAGCGCATCACTGGCGACTCTCTGGATGTGGCGACTTCGGGCCTGTCCCTGGAACAGAAGGTCATCGCCCTGCGGGACGCGGCCCGGGGCGTGCACGAGGCCCACCGCGTGGGCATCATCCACCGGGATCTGAAACCGTCGAACATCATGGTCGAGCGGGGGGAGGATGGCGCGCTGCGGACCTTCGTCATGGACTTCGGCCTGGCCCGCGAGTGGAACCAGGACGTCACGGAGACCGGCTCGGTGCTCGGCACACCCGCCTACATGTCGCCGGAGCAGGCCCGGGGCGAGCTCGACCTGCTGGACCGGCGTACGGACATCTACAGCCTGGGCGCCACGCTCTACCAGGTGACCACCGGCCGCCCGCCCGTCCCGGGCGCCAACGCGCTGGAGATCCTCAGCGCCATCGGCTCGGTGGACATCCAGCCCATGCGGGTCCACAGCCTGGACATCCCCAGGGACCTGGAGGCCATCACCCTCAAGTGCCTGGAGAAGGACCGCGCTCGGCGCTATGACTCCGCCAAGGCCCTGGCCGATGACCTGGACCGGTTTCTCGCGGGTGAGTCCGTCGTGGCGCGGCATGCCGGCCTCATCTACCGCACGCATCGCCGGTTCATGCGCCACAAGGCACTGGCCATCACTGGCACCGTGGCCGTGGTCCTGGTGCTCCTGGCCCTGGGCCTGGCCCTCAAGACCCGCCGGGACGCGGCCCGCCGGGAGCGCCTGGCCCAGCAGTTCATGGAGTCCATGGCCCGCATCGAATCACTGGCGAGGTATTCGGCCCTTTCCCCCCTGCATGACATCCGGCCCGACCTGCAGACCGTCCGGGCCCACATGACCCAGCTGCAGGAAGACATGCGACGGGCGGGTGCCCTGGCCAACGGACCCGGCCACTATGCCCTGGGCCGCGGGTACCTGACGCTGGACGACCAGGAGAAGGCCCGAGAGCATCTCCAGATGGCCTGGGACGCCGGGTATCGCGAGCCGCGAGTGGCTTTCGCGTTGGCCCTGGTACTGGGCCACCAGTACCAGGAAAAGCTCCTGGAAGCGGAGCGCATGCCATCGGCGGATCAGCGCGAGGCGCGAACGCGGCAGATCGACGCCACCCTGCGCACCCCGACCCTCGGCTTCCTTCGGCAGGCCCGGGGGGCGGACGTGCCTTCGCCCGCCTACCTGGAAGCGCTCATGGCGTTCTACGAAGGGCGGCTCGATGAGGCGCTGGCGCGGCTGAAGGCACTGGGAAGCGAACTGCCCTGGTTCTTCGAGGCCCCGCTGCTCCGGGGCTCGCTCCTGCAGGCCCGGGCCTGGACTTGGTGGAACCAGGGAAAGCCAGAGGCCGCGCTCGCGGACTTCGAGACCGGCCGTCGCGACCTGGCCGCTGCCGCGGCCAGTGGGCGCAGCGCACCGGCCGCCTACGCGGCGCTCGCGGAGCTGGAGCTCAACGCGCTGATCATGGAGAAGTACGGCCAGGGCCAAGTGCGGCCCGCCTTCGAGCGGGGCATGGCGGCCGTGAGGCAGGCCCTGGCGGCGCAACCCGACCATGTGGCCTCGCTGATTCTCCAGGCCGCCCTCCTTGGGCAGTACGCCGACTCCCTGACGACGCGCGGCGAGAACGCCGACGCCCTGGTGCAGGAGGCGGTGGCGGTGGCCTGGCAGGCGCAGCGCGCAGGCCCAGCCCGGGTGGACGCCTGGGTGGCCCTCGGCAAGGCCTACTACCAATGGGGCAATGCCCGGCAGGAGAAGAACCTGGATCCCACGGAGCAGCTGGAGAAAGGGCTGAAGGCGCTCGAATCCCTGTCTCTGGAGAAACGGGATTACACGGTGGAGAACCACCTCGGCCTCATCCACCAGACCTGGTCAGATTACGAGGACCAGCAGGGCAGGGACCCCTCGGGCCACCTGAGCGGCGCCATCGCGGCCTATGAGCGGGCCACGCAGATGGAGCCGCACCTGCTGCCGGCCTGGATCAACCTGGGTACGTGCCTCCAGCAGCGGGCTGGGCTGCCGCGGGCGGCCGACCCGGAGGCCGACCTGCAGACGGCCCTCCAGGTGCTGGCGCAGGCCCACACCCTGAACCCCAGGCATTTCGTCCCCTACTACGTGCAGGGGAAGGTGCTGTTCAGCTTGGCGCTGCGCAAACAGGAGCGGGGCGAGAACCCGGAACCTGACCTGCTGCAGTCGGTGGACGCGAACCGCCGGGGGCTGGCCATCAACGCGGGCATTCCCCACCTGCACAATGGCGTGGGGGTGGCCCAGCTGCTCCTGGCGCGCCAGGCCTGGGATACCGGACGCGATCCGAAACCCTTCCTCGCCGGTGCTGATCGCGCGTTCCGCAAGGCCATCGAGGTGGCTCCGAAGCAGGTGCTCGGCTACATCAACCTGGGTGACCTGCTCATCTGGAAGGCCCGGCATGGCCAGGGGGCCATCGACCTCCAGGCGGCCCTGGAGGCCGAGACCATGCTGCGCAGAGGCCTGGCCGTGTCTCCTGGCGATCAGGGCTCTCTGGTGAACCTGGGACGGCTGGCGGCCGTCCGCGTCGAAGGGAGCCTCCGGCATGGCGGTGAGTTCGCTTCGTTCCAGGCTGGCGGGGAGGCGGTCCTGGCCAAGGTGCTGACCCGCGATCCCCGGCACCGCGACGCCCTCGAGTATCTGGGCGAGCTGCGGACCGCCGCTGCCATGGCGAAGGCCCGCCGGGGTCAGGCCCAGGCGAAGGATTTCGAAGTGGCCGACCAGATCCTGGCCAGGGCCCTGGAGATCCTTCCGGATTCACAGGAATCCTGGCTGCAGCGGGCCCGCCTCTGTCTGGCCCGCGCGGAGTGGGAGCGGAGCACGGCCCGGGATCCGGCTCCCAGCCTGGCGTCCGGGGAAGCCTGCCTGGCCCGCGTCCTGAAGGTCCGGCCGAAGCTGGGCGAGGCCATCGCCCTGCAGGGGGCCCTGAAACTGGAGGAGGCCAGGAGCCTTTCCGCATCCTCCAGGACGCGACGAGTCGAGGAGGCCCAGCAGGCCTTCCGCGAGGCCTTTTCCCTCAACCGGAACCTGATGGGGGAGTGGAAATCCCTGGCGGACTCCACCCAGTCCCTGGCGCGGCCAGCCTCGTGATCAGGGTTCCGCGGAGAGCCGGGGCTTGGTCAGCCCGTCACCTTGATGGTGCCCGTGCCGCCGGTCGTTGCCTTCGGCATGATGGACAGACTGGCCTCGAGGGCGGCCTGGGCCTGCTCCGGGCTGGGCTCCGGCGCGGGGTTCTCCGGTTCCTCGTGGGTGGGCTTGGGAGACATGGGAACCTCCTGATGGAAAGGGGAGAAGGGTCCAGGATTCTGAGACTCAAATCCTGGTGGAGTTGGAACTGGGCCAAGCCTAGTCGCTTCATGGAGAAAACCAAAGGATTTTGTCGGGACAGCTTTCCGGGGGATAGAAGTTGATGCTGACTCAGACGAGGGTGGAACCTATCCTGATGGTTTGACCGAAAGAGGTGACCATGACCCGCGTGCTCTTCCAGACCGACAAGGGCGACATCAACCTGGACCTGTTCCCGAAGGAGGCGCCGGGCACTGTGGCGAACTTCGTGAAGCTCATCGAAGCGGGCTTCTACGATGGCCTGGCCTTCCACCGCGTGATCCCCGACTTCGTCATCCAGGGTGGCTGCCCCAACACCAAGGCCGGCGCCTCGGGCATGCCCGGTACTGGCGGCCCCGGCTGGAAGATCAAGTGCGAGACGGCCGGCAATCCCCACAAGCACAAGCTGGGCGCCCTCTCCATGGCCCACGCGGGCCCGAACACGGGCGGCAGCCAGTTCTTCATCTGCAACGGCAGCGCCCCCAGCCACCTCGATGGCGTCCACACGGTCTTCGGCCAGTGCGCCTCTGAGGCAGACGTCAAGGTCGTCCAGGCCATCAAGGCCAACGACCGGATCGTCAAAGCGACGGTGGTGGAAGCGTAGAAGGTCCCAACTCGCGCAGAATCGGGCGGCACAGCCGCCCGATTCTGCGTTAAGAACGGCAATGGGAGGAACCGATGCCTGAACGGTGCGGCTGGTGCGGTACCGATCCGCTCTACATCGCCTACCACGACGAGGAGTGGGGCGTTCCCCAGCACGATGACCGCCGGCTCTTGGAGAAGCTGGTCCTCGAAGGGGCCCAGGCGGGATTGAGTTGGATCACCATCCTGCGCAAGCGGGCGGCCTACAGGAGGGCTTTCCACGGGTTCGACCCCGTGAAGGTCGCGGCCATGACGGATGCAGACTTGGAGGCCGTCCTGCTGGATCCGGGCATCGTGCGGAACCGGCTGAAGGTCTTCTCGGCCCGGAAGAACGCCCTGGCCTTCCTGGCCGTCCAGCGGGAGTTCGGCAGCTTCGACGCCTTTCTCTGGGCTTTCGTGGGAGGCCGGCCGCAGGTGAACCATCCGAAGGCGCTGAAGGACGTTCCCGCGGTGACGCCCGAAGCCGAGGCGTTGAGCAAGGCCCTCAAGAAGCGCGGTTTCACCTTCGTGGGGCCCACGATCATGTACGCCTACATGCAGTCCATGGGCCTGGTGGATGATCACCTCACCACCTGCTGGCGCAAGGCACTCTAGAACTCTTTTCGCGAACGCGAAAAGAGTTAGGAAACGCTAGACTGAAGGATCCGGAGTCCCTGTGTCCAAGCCCTTCTACGTCACCACGCCCATCTACTACGTGAACGACCGGCCCCACATCGGCCACACCTACACCACAGTGTTGGCCGACGTCATCGCGCGGTTCCATCGCATGCGCGGCGAACAGGTGTTCTTCCTCACGGGCACCGACGAGCACGGCCAGAAAGTGGAAAAGGCCGCCGCGGCCCGGGGCATCACGCCCAAGCAACTGGCGGACGAGGTGGTGGCCAACTACACCGAGCTATGGAAGCAGATGGGTATGACCCACTTCCGGTTCATCCGCACCACCGACCAGGACCACAAAGACCAGGTGCAGCGCCTCTTCAAGCGCCTGCTGGACAAGGGCGACATCTACAAGGCCACCTACAAGGGCCTCTACTCCGTCAGCGACGAGGCCTACGTTACCGAGACCCAGGCCAAGGAGCTGCAGGCCCAGGGCTTGGCCCACCAGCTGGTGGAACTGGAGGAGGAGACCTACTTCTTCCGGCTCAGCGCCTATCAGGACCGTCTCCTGAAGCTCTACGAGGAGCGGCCCGACTTCGTGCAGCCGGACTTCCGCTTCAACGAGGTGAAGCGCTTCGTGGAGGGCGGCCTCCAGGACCTCTCCATCAGCCGCACCAGCATCAGCTGGGGCATCCCGGTGCCGGGCGACGAGAAACACGTCATCTACGTCTGGTTCGATGCCCTGCTGAACTACCTGACGGGCTGCCCCGCCAACAGCTGGCCGCCCGATCTGCAGATCGTCGGCAAGGACATCCTCCGCTTCCACGCCGTCTACTGGCCCGCCTTCCTCATGGCCGCGGGCATGTTCCAGCCCACGACCATCCTGGCCCACGGCTGGTGGCTCATGGGCGAGGACAAGATGTCCAAGAGCAAGGGCAACGTGGTGCGCCCGGACACGCTGCTGCGCTTCGGCAACGACGCCCTGCGCTTCTACTTCATGCGCGACATGCAGGTGGGTCACGACCGGGGCTTCAGCTACGAGGGCTTCATGGACCGGCTCAACGCCGACCTGGCCAACGGCCTGGGCAACCTGGCCTCCCGCACGCTGAGCATGATTCAGCGCTACCGGGATGGCATCGTCCCCACCCCTGTCGTGATGGACGCATTGGATCAGGAGATGGCCACGCAGCTGCTGGCGGTCTTCCCCGAGTACCTCGAAAAGGCCCGGGCCAATGACTTCCACGCAGCCCTGAACGCACTCTGGACCTACCTGCGGACTTTGGATGGCTACATCGTCAAGGCCGAGCCGTGGAAGCTGGCCAAGGACCCGGCCAACGATCCCAAGCTGGATGCCGTGCTGGCGAACCTCTACCGGGCCTTGCGCGCGACCGCCCTGCTGGTGGCGCCGGTGATGCCGGAGATCGCGCAGACCCTCTGGGAATCTCTGGGGCACAGCACCAGGGTGGCTGAGACCACCTTCCACGGCTTCGCCCTGGACGGCCCGGCCATCGGTCCCATCGGCGATCCGAAACCCCTGTTCCAGCGCATCGACAAGGAGAAGGAATTGAGCGAATTGGAAGCCACCGCAGCACCTGCCGCTGACGCCAAGCCCACCCTGGATGTGCCGGAGATCCGCGAAGTCGTGGATGCCGACACCTTCTTCAAGGTGGATCTGCGCGTCGGAAAGATCCTCGAGGCCGAGCGCGTCCCCAAGAGCGACAAGCTCATCAAGATGAAGGTCGACATCGGCCTGGAGCAGCGCACCATCGTGGGCGGCATCGGCAAGGCCTACGAACCGGCGGATCTGCTTGAAAAGCTGGTGGTCGTGGTAGCCAACCTGGCGCCCCGGAAGCTCATGGGCATCGAAAGCCACGGCATGCTGCTGGCCGCCAGCGACAACGCCAGCAAGCCCTACCTGGTGGCGCCTCCAAACGACGCCCAGCCCGGGTTCCTGGTGAAGTGAAGCGTCCCGTCTTCGCCTTCGAGGCAGAACTTCTCACCGATGCGCCCTTCGACCACATCGCCGGGCGGCTCCGACGCGAAGGACCGCAGGCCTTCAAGAGTCTCGGCGCGTTGAGCGCCTGGGCCATACCGGAAGACGACTCCGGGCGGTTGGTGTGCCGCTGGGAGCGGATGATTGGGGGCGCAGAAGAGTCCGGTTCACTCACCCTCGCCCCGGACGCCAAAGGCGCCCACCTGCGCCTGGAGGGCCGCATGAGGGGCTGGCCCGCCTTCCTGCTCTTCGGGTTGCTGCGCTGGCGGACGGACCGGCTGCTGGATCGCTTCGTGGAGGAGCTGTGACGGCCGTGCTCTGGATGAAGTCGAGTTGTACCACCTGCCGCAACGCCAAGGCGAAACTGGCGGAGCTGGGCATCGCAGTCGAGATCCGCGACTACTTCAAGCAGCCCCTGGAGGCTGCAGAGCTGGACCGCCTGCTGCCGGCCGACCCCAGTCCCATGCTGGGCACCAAGAGCCCCAGGTACAAGGAACTCGGCCTGAAGGACCGCAAGCTCAGCAAAGCCGAGGCCATCAGCCTGATGGTCGCCGACAACAACCTGCTCAAGCGGCCCATCCTGGTGCACCCCAAGGGTGTGATCATTGGATTCGATGCGGGTGCCTATGCCACCCTGGTCTCCTGAAGGAGGTCCCATGCGCTTCTACAGCTGGAATGTAAACGGCTTCCGCTCAGTCCTGAAGAAGGGCTTCATGGATTGGCTGGAGGAGACGGAGCCGGATGCACTCTCGCTCCAGGAGATCCGCTCCGAGTGGGAAGAGGTGGACCTCGGCGTGCGCCGGCAGCTGGAGAGCGCCTACGACGTGTGCTGGTTCCCCGCCACCAGCAAGAAGGGCTACGCGGGGTCGGCCACGCTCACGAAGAAGGACCTGGGCTTCAAGCACACCAAGGGATTGGGCATCGAGGGCTACGACGCCGAAGGGCGCATGATCGTCTCCCGGAAGGACAAGCTGGTCTTCATCGCGGGCTATTTCCCGAACGCCTCGCAGGGACTGGTGCGGCTGCCCTTCAAGCGCCAGTTCGCCAAGGATCTCGCGGCCATCGTGGCGAAGCATCACAAGGCGGGGGATCAGGTGATCCTCACCGGCGACATGAACGTGGCCCCGGAGGAGATCGATCTGGCCCGGCCCAAGGACAACACCAAGAACCCGGGCTTCACGCCGGAGGAACGCGAGGACTTCAAGCTCTACCTGGGCGCCGGTCTGGCGGACGTGCTGCGGGAGCGGAACCCGACCACACCCGGCCTCTACACCTGGTGGACGGCCCGCGGCGGGGCGCGGGAGCGGAACGTGGGCTGGAGGATCGACCTCTTCCTGGCCAGCCGCGACCTGATGAAGCAGGTGAAGGACGTCCGCATCCATGCCGATGTGCTGGGTTCGGATCACTGCCCCATCAGCCTCGAACTGGCATGAGAAAGGGCCCCGGTCGGGGCCCTTTCCCGGAGCGTCATCCGCCTACTTGATGTTCTTGAGGGAGGGATCCTTCAGCATGTCCTTGGCGGTGGCGGCGTTCTTCCCGTTGGGAGCCAGTTCCACGTACTTCTGCAGGTTGTGCTTGGTGCCTTTGAGGTTGTTCTCGCCGAACTCGACCATGGCCAGGAGGAAGTGCGCCTCGGCATACTTCGGGTCGACTTCGAGGGCCTTGGTCAGGTGGGCCTTGGCCTCCTTGGTCTTCCCCGCATTGAAGGCCTCCACGCCCTTGTTGTAGATCAGGTCCGGGTTCGGCCCCTGGAGGGTCTCGAGCAGGGTGGTGTACTTCTGCTCGGCAGCCTTGTCGGCCTTGGCCTTGCTGGTCTCGATGAGGCCGAGGATCACTCGCTCGTCCTTGGGATTGCGCTCCAGCGCCTTCAGGAGGTAGGGCTCAGCCTCCTCCTTCTTGGAACCGGCCTGGGCGATGCAGATGCCCAGCACGCGTTCGATCTTGAGGAGTTCGGGGGCGAGGTCGGCCTTGGCCTGATCGTCCTTCAACTTGTCCTTGGCTTCCGTGAGCGTCTTGAACGCCTTGTCGACCAGTGGGAGGGCTTCCTCGTACTTCCCCTCGTTGTAGAGCGGAATGGCCGAGTTGAAGGCATCTCGGCCTGCGATATCCAGAGACGCACCAGGATCCTCGGAGCTGGCCTGCTGGCCTCCAGCCGTGAGGGCCTGTGTTCTGGCCTCCGCAGGCGTCAGGAGGGTGATGTTCTTGACGATGACATCTGCGAGCGGAATCTTCACAGGCGATTCCGTGTAGGTGACATAGCCTTCAGCCGTGACCGTCATGGTGAAGTCCTTGGGTTCCAGGCCCACCTGCAGGAAGTTGCCATTCTTGTCCGGAATGAGGTCCTTGCTCCAGTTGCGGTCGACCCGCTTGAGGTTGACCTTGGAACCGGGGATGGGCTTGCCCTCCTTGTTGAGGACCTTTCCGGAAATCCGGCCGGTCTGTTCTGCGTGGACCGATAGGCAAATGGCGGGGAGCATAAGCGCGAGAGCGAGGCGTCGCATGGGTCTTCCTCCAACCCCATCATCGTTCCACAGGGCTGCGTTTATACCGAGTGCTTTTCGTCAAAAATAGCCCTCACCAGAGACGATAGGCCCGGGAAGGGGCGCGAATCCGGGCCGGATGCAGGAAAATTCGGGCTGTGGTAGGCTTCCCCGCAGACAAGTCCTGAAAGTGTTCGAGGTAGCCCATGACTCCAGCGGTGCCGGAAGCCTCCTTGACGGCCCTGATGCACCTTCTGACCGAACAGGCTCTGCTGTCGATGGGCGTTCCACATCCGATGGTGAAGGAGGCCCCTCCTGCGAACCCTGCGGTGGCAAGGTTCTACGTCGACCTTCTCAGCGTGCTGAAGGAGAAGACGGAGGGATCGCGGTCGGAAGCTGAAACCGCCCAGCTGGAGGAAATCCTCTACCAGCTGCGCATGCGCGTGATGGATCTCAAACCTGCGGCGGACACGCCCGCGGCCCCGAAGTCATGAGCGGCAGGAGGATCAGCATGGGATTCTTGCAGGCCTTCCGGACGGCTCTCCTGTTGGCCACCATGGTCGCGTCTCTCGCTGCGGCGCCTTCGGTTCCGGCGGCCCGACCCGTGCCGCTGGCCCCCCCCCTGGCATCTTCCGTGAACGACCCGGTGCCGGCCATCGCGCTCAGCCACCGGGCACGGCATCTGATGGCCGCCCTCGCCAAGGGCGATGCGGAGGCTGTCCGTGCGGCGCAGCTGGAAGTCGAGGCCCTCCGCCGGACCTACTCCACGCTGGATGTGGCCCCCCTGGTCGAGGCCATGGCCCTCTGGGCCCGCAAACAGGGCATGGATGGAAACGTGGCCCTGGGGCTGGAGGGACTGCAAGCCGTCGAGCGCTGGGCCCCGGAACACCCGACCCTGCTGGGTACGCGCATCACCCTCATGAGGCAGCAGGGGATCCAGGGCTGGCTCTGGAGTTTCCCCGACCTCCTGAGGCTGACCCGGCATCGCATGGAACACCCAGCCCATCGTTGGCTCTGGATGGTCCAGCACCTCGGCATGCTCCGTCTCGCCGCGACCCTGCTCCTCTGGGGCTGGGCCCTGACCATGGGCCTCCGGTACCGCAACGTCCTCCGGCACCTGTGGGAGGAACCTCTCAAGCGCCGGGGCGTTTCCCCGATCCTAGCCGCCCTCCTGGGGGCCCTGATCCTGACCGCGCCCGTCATCCTGGGCCTGGACCCGATGGTGGCGGCCATCCTCTGGCTCTTCCTGCTCGCCCCCTTCCTGCTCGCCGCCGAGGTGAAGGTGACGGCCTTCATCCTGGTGCTGCAGCTGGTCCATCCGGCCCTGGCCGCCCTCGAACCCTGGGCCGCCCGGGAACCCCAGCCCAGCCTCATGACGCTGCAACTGCAGCCCCAGGTCCAGCCGATCTCCCCATCGACCCTCCGGCTGCTTCCGCCCTCCGACCAGGCCTTCCTGGCCGGCTGGAGCCAGCTGCAGAACCAGGACTGGAAAGCTGCAGAGACCACCTTCCAGGGCTTGGTAGGTCGGCACCCCGACCAGGCCGCCGTACTCAACAACCTCGGTGTGGCCAAGTGCCAGTCGGGCGATGGGCCCGGCGCCGACAAGGCCTTCGAGATGGCGCTCCTGGCCGGGCCGAAGATGGAGGTCCTGCTGAACCAGAGCATCCTCGCCTTCAACCGGTTGGATACCGCCCAGGGGGCCTCCAAGCGGGATGATGCCCAGGCGGCCGCACCTGAGGCCTACGCGCTTCTGATCGCGCTGAACGACGCGCAGAAGGAAGTCCGGACCTATCCGATCCCCCTTCCGGACACGCCGGAGCGGGTGCAGGCCCTGGCGGAAGCCGCCGGGGGAAGCCGGGGGGTCGAGGCCTTCCGCCTCACGGAACGAGCCTTCCTGTTCGCCCTGCTGCTGCCCATCCTCGGCCTCATCGCCTTCCTCGCGCGAGTCAGGGCCAGCGTCCGCATGGCGCATCCGACCCAGTGCGTCCGCTGCGGCGAGCCGTTCCACACCACGGACAGCCCTGATACCGAGGTCTGCCAGAAATGCCACCACCTCTTCGTCCTGCGGGACGGCCTCCACGCGGAGAACCGCCGGAAGAAGCTCGACGAGGTGGCGGGCCACCAGCAGGCCACGCGCTGGATGCACAAGTCGCTCATCGTCCTGCTGCCCGGTTGCGACCTCTCCTTCCTGGGAGAGACCCGCGAAGGGCTGGTCGAGTTCCTGCCCTTCTGCCTGGCGGTGGGGATGGTTCTCGCCACAGGCCGCTCGGTGCGCTATCCCGGTGAGATCCTGGCGGATCCCACCTCCACCTGGCTGGCCGTGGGTGCCGCCCTCGTGGCCCTCTACTACGTCCGCTCCTGGCTGAAGCTCGTCTTGAGGAGGGTCTGACATGGCGCTGGAAGGATCCCTCCGGGACTTCGACCTCTTCTCCCTGTTCAACATGATCAAGATCCAGGGGAAGAACGGCACCCTGGTGCTCTCTCAGGGCCAGGAGTTCGTCAAAGTCTTCTTCGAGAACGGCGAGATCGTGGGTTGCGATTCGAACCAGGTCCGCATGGAAGACCGGCTCGGCACCATGCTGGTCCGCCTTGGGCGCCTGACGGGTGAGGAACTCCTGGGCATGGTCCAGGTCCAGCGTCAGACCCTCAAGCGCATGGGAACCCTCCTGCTGGAAAGCGGCAAGGTCACGCCTTCGGATCTGCAGGACGCCCTGTTCAACCAGGCCACGTCGATCCTCCATCGCACCTTCCGGTGGGTGGAGGGCGACTACCGCTTCGATTCCATGCTGCCGCCGGACCTCGACCGCGACCATTTCGTCCCGATCCCGGTGGACACCGTGCTGATGGAGGCGGCCCGGATCCAGGACGAGTGGCCGGAGGTGGAGCGGCGCCTGCCCGGCATGGACGTGCCACTTGGCAAGTCTCCGCGCGCCCAGTCCCTCCACCTCGACATCGACCGGGACGTGTCGTCCGTTCTGGACGGCAAGGGGCAGATGCAGCACGGAACCTCCGGGCTCACCCATGAGCAGGAGATGGTGCTCTCGTATTTCGACCATGCCCAGGCCATCAAGGATGTGGTCCAGGTCAGCCGCTACGAGGAACTGGATACTTGCAAGGCCATCGCCGACCTCATCGAAGCCGGATTGCTGGAACCCATCACCGGCGACGCCCCGAAGGTGGTGCGCCCCTGGGTGGTGGATGGCCATCCCGATCTGGTGCCCGGGGAATGGGAGGCCAGCCGCTTCCTCTGGCCCATCGTGGCCCTGGCGTTCGTGGTGCCTCTCGCCCTGTATGTTCCCCACCATCGCGGTTCCATGAACATGGGACTCGCCAGCCTCCAGCCCGTGGACGTGCGGGTGGTGCCCGAGGGGCCGACGCGGCTCCGGCAGGCCTGGGCCCTGCGGTTGGCCTCGCCGAAGGACGGTGGTGTCATGCTGGCCAAGGCCCTGGGACGCCCCCTGGATGGAATGAACCCCGTCCCGGACCTCTCGAAATTCCCGGATCCCATGGCCCAGCCGGTCGCGCCGCCTCCGGAACCTGCCCCCACCCCCAAGAAGTAAGGATTTCCGATGTTCGTGCACCAGCGCCAGGGTTCCCTGGAGGTGATCTGCGGTCCCATGTTCTCCGGCAAGTCCGAGGAACTCATCCGGCGCATCAAGCGGGCCATCATCGGCAAGCAGAAGGTCCAGGTCTTCAAGCCGGCCCTGGACGACCGCTACGATGCCTCCGCCATCGCGAGCCACAGCCAGCGCAAGCACGAGGCCATCCCGGTGAAGGACACCGTGGAACTGGCCCGCCTTCTCGATCCCGAGGCGCAGGTGGTGGCTCTGGACGAGGTGCAGTTCATGGACGAGGGGCTCATCCCCATCATCGAGGACCTGGCCAACCGCGGCGTGCGCGTCATTGCCGGGGGGCTCGACCAGGACTCGAACGGCGAACCCTTCGGCATCATGCCGCTGCTGCTGGCAAAGGCGGAGTATGTCACCAAGCTGCAGGCCATCTGCATGGTCTGCGGAGCCCTTGCCGGCCGCACCCAGCGCATGGTGCACACCGGCGGCCAGGTGCTGGTGGGTGCCGCGGAAGCCTACGAGGCCCGCTGCCGCCACTGCCACGAAGTGCCCCACGCCACCGGGGACCGGCTGCTCGAGGATCTTACCCAGAGGTCGTGATTTTCCAGATCGTCAAGCTGATCGCCGACATGACAGGCATCCTCCCCGTGGAACGGGATGGGCCCCTGGCCTGGCTTTGACGCAGCGGTAGACTGGCTCCGGCGCGCTGCTGCAGCGCTGTTTCCACCCATCCATCGCCCGAGGCTTCAGGGCACACCAGGAGGTCCCCATGGCTGGCGCCTACGCCACCTTCACCCACATCACCGACTACATGGGCTTCGAGGGCCTGCTCACCGACGAGGAGCGGATGATCCGCGAGTCGGCCCGCAAGTTCATCAACGCTGAAGTCCTGCCCATCATCGAGCAGCACGCCCAGGCCCAGACCTTCCCCAAGCACCTCATCCCCATGATGGGTGAGTTGGGCTTCTACGGTCCCTCGCTGCCGGAGGAATACGGCTGCATGGGTGTCTCCAACGTGGCCTATGGCCTCCTGATGTACGAGCTGGAGCGCGGTGACTCTGGCCTGCGCTCCTTCGCTTCGGTGCAGGGCAGCCTGGTCATGTGGCCCATCTACGCCTACGGCAGCGAGGAGCAGCGGAAGCACTGGCTGCCCAAGTTGGCGACTGGCGAGAAGGTCGGCTGCTTTGGCCTCACCGAGCCCGACTTCGGCTCAAACCCTGGCGGCATGCTCACCAAGGCCGTGCGCGAGCCCGGCGGCAAGTGGCGCATCAACGGCACCAAGATGTGGATCACCAATGGGACCGTCGCCGACGTGGCCGTGGTCTGGGCCCAGACTGAGGATGGCATCCGCGGCTTCCTGGTCGAGAAGGGCACTCCCGGCTTCAGCGCCCCCGAGATGAAGGGCAAGTGGAGCCTGCGGGCCAGCACCACGTCGGAGCTCGTCCTCGAGGACGTGATCGTGGACGAGGCCAAGTCCCTGCTGCCCAACGTGAAGGGCCTTAAGGGCCCCCTGGGCTGCCTCACCCAGGCCCGCTACGGCATCGCCTGGGGCGCCCTGGGCGCCGCGGACGCCTGCTACCAGTGCGCGCTCGATTACGCGAAGAGCCGCATCCAGTTCGACAAGCCCATCGCCAGCTACCAGCTGCAGCAGGAAAAGCTGGCCTGGATGGTCACCGAGCTCACCAAGGGACAGCTGCTGGTCCACCAGCTGGGCCGCCTCAAGGACGCCAAGACCTACACCACCGCCCAGGTCTCCATGGCGAAGATGAACAACGTGAACGTGTCTCTCGAGATCTGCCGCAAGGCCCGCACCATCCTCGGCGCCAACGGCATCCTGGACGAGTACCCCATCATGCGCCACATGGCCAACCTCGAAAGCGTCTACACCTACGAGGGCACGCACGACATGCACACCCTCATCATCGGCCAGGAGGTCACGGGGATTCCGGCTTACCGCTAAAGGTTTGTTCTGACGCAGAAAAGCGGGCCATCCGGCCCGCTTTTCTGCGCAAGGGTGGAGACGGTTTAGTCAATTCGCCTTCTCCGTTCGCACCACCAGCACGTCGCAGGGCGCCAGGCGCACCACCCGGGCGGCGGTGCTGCCGAAGAGCAGGCGCTCCAGGGTGGAGTGGCCCACCTGGGCCACCACCAGCAGGGTCTTCGGATCGGCCTCGGAGACCAGCTCCTCCGCCGGGCCACCCCATTTCACGATGACGGAGGCCCCGGGGAAGGGCTTGACCCAGCCCTCCAGCTGCTCCCGGGCGTGGTCCTCCATGGTGTGCAGCCAGGCGGGGTCGGGCAGGGCGATCTGGGCCTCAGGCAGCATGGGCGCCGGGGGCTGAAGGACGTGCATGGCCACCAGGGGCACGCCGCACTGGGCGGCCCAGCTGCCGGCCCGCTCCAGGGCCTGCTTCGAGGCCTCGGAGAAATCCACCCCCACCAGCACCCGCGTGATCATGGCGACCTCCCGTCGGACACCCCAAAGATAAGTCATGGGTCTTCAATGAACCTGGATTTTTTCAACCCGGGGCTTGAAATACGAGTTGCAACACCTATACTGGAATCCGGGAGGCACCATGATCACGCTTCGACCCGCCGAATCCCGGGGCCACATCGATTTCGGATGGCTGGACACACACCACACCTTCTCTTTTGGCGACTACTTTGACCCCGAGCACACCCAGTTCCGGGCCCTGCGGGTCCTGAACGAGGACCGTGTCCAGCCCGGCAGGGGCTTCGGCACCCACAGCCACCGGGACATGGAGATCCTGACCTGGGTGCTCTCCGGGGCCCTGGAACACCGGGACAGCCTGGGCACCCACGGCGTCATCCGGCCCGGTGAAGCCCAGGTCATGAGCGCGGGCACCGGCATCCGCCACAGCGAGTTCAATGCCTCGGCCGCGGAGCCGGTCCACTTCCTCCAGATCTGGATCCTGCCGGAGCGGCAGGGCCTGGCGCCCCGCTATGACCAGGTGGCCTTCCAGGAAGCGGATCTGCGCAACCACCTGCACTTGATCGCCAGTCCCGATGGCGCCGATGGCTCCGTCCGGCTGTTCCAGGACGTGAAGGTCTTCGCCGCCCGCCTGGATGCGGGGCGCGAGATCGAGGCCACGATCCCACCAGGTCGGGCGGGCTTCCTCCAAGTGGCCGCCGGGTCCGTCACGCTCCAGGGGCGGACCCTGAACGCCGGGGACGCCGCGCGCATCGAAGGTGAGCCCTCTCTTGCCGTGGTGGCCGGAGTGCCCGCCGAGATCCTGTTCTTCGACCTTGCCTGAGGAGCCATCCATGAGCCCCAAACCCGTTGCCTCCCTTGTGACCGGACTGCCCACGCAGGACGGGAACCGCGTGCCCCTGGTCCGTCTGGTGCCCGGCCGGGGCCAGCATGGCACCGAGGCTTTCCGCGCCATGGACCCCTTCCTGCTCATGGACCACTTCGGACCCATGGTGCTGCCGCCGGGCACGGATGCGGGCTTCCCGCCCCACCCCCACCGGGGCTTCCAGACCCTCACCTACCTGATCCAGGGCGCGTTCAAACACCGGGACAGCACAGGCGGCTCCGGCCTGCTGCGGCCCGGTGGCGCCCAGCTCATGAATGCGGGCGCAGGCATCGTCCACGAGGAGATGCCGGTGCCTGAGCACCTGGAGACGGGCGGGCCCATCGAGGGCGTCCAGCTCTGGATCAACCTGCCGAAGGCGGACAAATGGAGCCAGCCCGGCTACACGGACCTGCAGCCCGAGAGCATGCCCTGGACGGTCCTTCCGGGCGGCCGCATCCGCGTGTTGGCGGGCTCTTGGGCCGGCGTCACCGGCCCGGCCCGCACTCCCGCCCGGATCGCCTACGCGCACCTGGAGCTGGCGGCTGGCGGGCGCTTCCAGCAGACCATTCCGGAAGGCTGGACGGCGGCCGTGGTGCCCCTGCACGGTTCGGTCCGCCTAGAAGGCACTGAGGTGCCTGCGGACACCGTGGCCCTGCTGGGGAACGGCGAATCCCTGGCGCTGGAGGCCCTCACGCCCGTGAGCCTCATGCTGCTGGCGGGCGAGCCGCTCCGCGAGCCCATCGCCCACTACGGCCCCTTCGTGATGAACACCCGGGAGGAACTTGAGCAGGCGGTCCTGGACTACCAGCAGGGACGCATGGGCCACCTGGACTGAACTTCAGAGCTGCGCCGCCCCGCCGATAGGAGGGCATCCACGGAAAGGCCAGGCATGTCCGAGTCCGCCCCGAGATCCGCTTTGGCTGGCTTCGCGGCAGGCGATGGGGAGCAGCTCAACCGGGACCTAGCCGGACTGGAGAAGGTGATCAACAAGTCCGCCGCCGGCGCCGCCAGGACCTCGGTCCGGGTGCAGACCCTGGCGCGGGAGATCGATCAGATCCTCGCCAGCACCCGCACCATGCAGGAGACCCTGGACAACCTGGGGGGGAACATCTCGCTGTCTGCGATCGCCACGGAGGAGGCCGCCGAGTCCACCCGTCGCATGGCGGACCAGACGCAGAAGGGCCGCCAGGAGAGCGACCAGGCCGTGGCCACGGTGCGGCAGCTCCAGCAGCAGACGACGGTGACCTCCGAGCGCCTGGAGTCGCTGCTGGGCCACATCCTGAAGGTCAACGAGGTATCCCAGGTCATCGGCGAGATCGCGGATCGCACGGGCATGCTCAGCCTCAACGCCGCCATCGAGGCGGCCCATGCCGGCGCCGCTGGCCGGGGGTTCGCCGTGGTGGCCGAGGAGGTCCGGAAGCTGGCGGATCGGACCTCGCTGCAGACCCAGGAGATCGCGGCCCTGCTGGAGGCCATCCGGAAGGATCTGGATCCGGCCCGGGAGGCCATGGAGCAGAGCCTGGGGCTGGCAGCCACGACGCGCGTCCAGGTCGAGGCCGTCGAGCAGCGTCTGTCGGACATCGCGGATCTGGCGGAATCCACCGCCGGGAACGTGTCCAGCCTCGCGGGGACCGCCACGGAGGAGCAGGAGGCGGCCCAGAGCCTGATGGAGGCCTCCGGGAGGCTGCTGGAGTCCACCGGAACCTTGAAGTCCGCAGCCGAGGCCGTGGCCCAGGACGCCTTCGCCGTGACCTCGCTCACGGAGGAGGGCCACCGGCATTTGGCGGCCTACGACACGGGCTCCCTCTTCCATCGCGCCCTTGGCCTGGCCAGGGATCTGGCCACCACCAGCGCCACCATCCTCGAAGGCCCTGTCCGGGAAGGACGCATCAGCGCCGAGCAGCTGCTGGCCCTCGACTACACTGAGATCCGGGGTCCCGAGATCCAGAGCCTGTCCCGGTTCTTCAACGTCCTGCACGTGCCCCAGGAAGGGTTCACTCCGCCCAAGTTCCGCACGGCCTACGACGGCCTGGTGGACCGGACCCTGCAGGAGGCCTTCGACCGCGTCCTGGAGCAGGAGCCGCGGCTGACCTTCGCCCTGATCATCGACCTGAACTCCTATGGGCCCTCGCACAACAAGGCCTTCGCCAAGGACTGGACCGGACAGCCGGACAGGGACCTGGCCGGCAACCGCGTGAAGCGCTTCTTCACGGACAACCGGGTGCTGGTCCGGGGTGCGCGGCATGGGCTGGGCGAAGCGGCCGAGGCCCTGCCGGATCGGGTGGATCGGACCGCCTTCCAGCGAGTGGCCGATCTCGGTGAGAAGGCCGCCAGTCGCGAGGAGTTCCTGGTGCAGACCTACGCCCGGGACACCGGTGCCATCATCACCGTCCTCACCGTGCCGCTCTTCGTCCGGGGCCAGCGCTACGGCGTCAGCCTCCTGGGCTGGAGCAGCGACGACTGAAGGCTAGGCGAGGGGTTTCGCTTCGAGCCTGCGCAGAAGCGTGAAGCGCCCCGAGGCCAGCTTGCCCAGGGCCCGGGCCAGGGCCTCCCGGCTGCAACCCAGTGCCTCGCTCCAGGCTTCCAGCGGGAGCTCGCCGCCCTCGGGGTGGGCGTCGACCCAGCTCTGCCACAGCGAAGCCAGGGCCGCAGCCTCCGGTTCCTGGCGGTCCCGCCAGCTGCGCTCCTGGGGCCGCCTGGGCTCGTAGAAGGCGGTGCCACGCAGCTTGTCCGGCAGGAAGGTCTGCTCGCGGTCGTAGTCATCGTGGGAGTAGTGGTAGCCCGCGCCCCGTCCGGCCTTGCGGGCCGTGGCCGTGTGGGCATCGCGGATGGCCTCGGGAATCGGCGCGTCCTCCGCCGCCAGGGCGGCGTCCACGGCCAGGATGGTGGCGTTGCTCTTGGGGGCGTTGGCCACGTAGATGATGGCCTGGGCCAGGGGGATGCGGGCCTCGGGCCAGCCGATCTGCTCCACGGCGCGGCTGGCGGCCTCGCAGAGGATGAAGGCCTGGGGGTCGGCGTTGCCCACGTCCTCGGCGGCGCAGACCATGAGGCGCCGGGCGATGAAGCGGGGATCCTCGCCGCCCCGGATCATGCGGCTCAGGTAGTAGAGGGCGGCGTCGGCGTCTGAGCCCCGCAGGCTCTTCTGGAAGGCGCTGGCCAGGTCGTAGTGGCCGTCCGCCCGGTCGAACATCATGCGGCCACCCAGGGCGCCCTGCAGCGACTCCAGATCCGGCTCGGGCATCTCCAGCCAGGTCTCCAGTCCCGAGAGGGCCGAGCGCAGGTCGCCACCGGCCCAGTTCGAGAGCCATTCGAAGACCTGCGCCGGCTCGGGCTCGGCGTCCCGCTCCTTGGCCCAGGCCCGCTTGAGCACAACCAGGATGTGGGCCGGTTCCAGGGGCTTCAGGGCAATGAGCTGGCAGCGGCTGCGCAGCGCCGGGTTCAGGTAGAAGGCCGGGTTCTCGGTGGTGGCGCCGACGAGGATGGCCTCACCGCGCTCAAGATAGGGCAGGAGAATGTCCTGCTGGGCCCGGTTGAAGCGGTGGATTTCGTCCAGGAACACCACGGGCGGCACCGTGCGGAACAGCGGCATCTCGCGGCTGTCCGCCAGGAACTTCTTCAGCTCCGCGGCACTGCCGCTGACACCCGAGAACTCGATGAAACCGTGCCCGGTGGCCTCGGCCAGGATGCGGGCCAGGGTGGTCTTGCCCGTGCCCGGCGGGCCCCACATCACCATGGAGGGCAGGCGGCCCCCCGCCGTGAGCCGCGTCAACGCGCCCCTGGGGCCGAGCAGGTGCGCCTGCCCCACTACCTCGTCGAGGGTGGCCGGGCGGAGGCGTTCTGGGAGGGGGATGTGGGACATGGCGACCCCTCCAGCCTATCAGCCCGCCTGTGCTAGGCTCCCCGCATGCCCACGCTGCCCGCCTACGAACGCGACCCCTTCGCCACCTCCCTGGAGACCCGCATCCTGCGCGTGGGCGAGGAAACGGGAAGACCCTTCGCCATCCTGGAGGACACGGTCTTCTACCCGGAAGGCGGTGGCCAGCCCTGCGACCTCGGCACCCTGAACGGTGCGGCCGTGGTGGATGTCCAGAAGCGCGATGGCGAGATCCGGCACTACCTGGATTCGGTCCAGGAGGCTGGCCCGGCCTCGCTGCGGCTGGATTGGACCCGCCGCTTCGACCACATGCAGCAGCACACGGGTCAGCACCTGCTCACGGCCGTGGCCCAGGATCAGTTCAAATGGGAGACCACGGCCTTCCACCTGGGGGCGTCGGTCTGCGACATCGAATTGGATGCACCCTCGGTTTCCCCGGCCGAGATGGCCCGCCTCGAAGAGGCTGTGGCCGCCGAGATCCGCGCCCGGCGGGAGGTCACGGCCCGCTGGGTGAGTGCCGAGGCCTACGGCCGCGAGGCCGTGCGCTCCCGAGGCCTTCCGGAAGGTCACAGCGGTGACATCCGTCTGGTGCAGATCGCGGGGGTGGACCTGAACACCTGCGGCGGTACGCATCTGCGCCACACGGGCGAGATCGAGGTCCTCAAGCTGCTGGGCACCGAGTCCATCCGGGGTGGCACGCGCCTCTTCTACGTGGCCGGAAGGCGGGCCAGGCTGCGCCTGGGCGCGCATGAACAGCGCAATGCGGGGCTGCGCGCCCTGCTGGGTGCACCCGACGAGGAACTCGTCGCCGCCCTCCAGATCAAGCTGGACCAGCTGCTGGCCCTGGAGCGCCGCAGCCGGAAGCTGGAGGAGGACCTGGCCGAGTACCAGGCGGCGGCCCTCGCCGCCCAGCCGGGCGTCTTCGCGGAGGTCCATGTCGAAGGCCGGGACATGGCTTTCCTGCAGAAGCTGGCCCGGGGGATCCTCGCCATCGATCCCGCCAAGGCCGTGTTCGTGACGGCCGACCTGGGCGGGCAGGGGATCTTCCTGCTGAGCGCGGGGGAGGGTTCGGCGCTGGACGTCCCGGCCGCCGGCAAGGCGGTGGCGGCCATCCTGGGGGCCAAGGGCGGCGGTTCGGGGAAGAGCTTCCAGGGCAAGGCGTCGACACTGGCGGCCCGGGAGCAGGCGGTGGCCCTCCTGCGAGAGATGGGACAATAGCTCTGCCATGGACCTGATTTACCTCGACCACAACGCCACGACGGCGCTCGACTCCGAGGCCTTCGAGGCCATGCGGCCCTGGTTCACGGAGCGCTTCGGCAATGCCAGCGCGGCCTATGCGCTGGGACACCTGTCGGATGGCGCGGTGGTGGCGGCGCGGGAGCAGGCGGCGGCCCTGGTGGGCTGCACGCCGGCCGAGGTCGTCTTCACCAGTGGTGGTACCGAGAGCCTGAACCATGCGGTGAAGGGGGTCTGGGAGGCCCTTCCCGCGAAGCGGCACCTGGTCACCACCGCCGTGGAGCACCCTGCGCTGCGGGCCCTGGTGGTGTGGTGGAAGGGGCAGGGCGGCGAGATCACGGATGTGGGCGTGGATGGTGAGGGCCGACTCGACTTGGCTGCCCTGGAGGCCGCTGTGCGGCCGGACACCGCCCTGGTGGCCATCATGGCCGCCAACAACGAGACCGGCGTGTTGTTTCCCGTGGCGGAGGCGGCCCGCATCGCCAAGGCCCGGGGGGCGCTCTTCCTGGTGGATGCGACGCAGGCCGCCGGGAAGATCCCGGTGGATGCCGTGGCCTGGGGCGCGGACCTGCTCTGCCTCAGCGGCCACAAGTTCCACGGGCCCAAGGGTACGGGGCTGCTCATGATCCGCCGCGGCGTGCGACTGAAGCCGCTGATGCTGGGTGGCTCTCAGGAGCGTGGGCGCCGGGGCGGCACCGAGAACGTGCCGGGCATCGTGGGGCTCGGCAAGGCAGCCGAACGGGCTCGCCTCGGCCTGCCACGCATGGAGCGGGTCCGCCAGCTGCGGGATGGCCTGGAAGCGCGCCTGGGAGAGGACATCCCGGAGCTCCGGATCCACGGCGGAGGCGCGTCCCGTCTGCCCAATACCAGCCTGGTGGGGTTCGCGGGCCTCGAAGGCGAGGCCCTCCAGCTCAGGCTCGGGGAACACGGCATCTGCGTGTCCACTGGCAGCGCCTGCAGTACCGGCATGCGTGAACCCAGCCACGTGCTCCGGGCCATGCAGGTGCCGGAGGCCTATGCCATCGGCACCGTGCGTTTCAGCCTGGGACGCGACACCACGGAGGGGGAACTGGCCATGGTCCTCGACCTTCTGCCGGGACTGGTCCTCGCGCTCCGGGAAAACTGGAGTTTCAAGGGACATAGACGGTAATTGCCCAGTATGATCCAGGAAGCGATTGCTTTTTTGGATCTTCCAGGGCGGTTATTTCCCGGGCCACTTGCCTTGGGAATAAAGCTCCGTAGTCGTCGGCGGAAGGGGAATGTCATGGCCATCGAACGCCTGAGGCGCTTCGCGCAAAGCCTCCGCCCAGGCAGGTCCAAGGCGATGACACCCTGGCGCACACCCGTGACGCTGGATCGGGGCAGCATCGGGGAGGCCTGCATGGCCCTGGACGGACATGGCCTCGGGGCGGCGCTGTGGGAGAGCAGCGGCCGACTCTGGACCATGCCCATCGGCCCCCAGTCCGCTCCGGCGCTGGTACGGCTCCCCTTGGGTGCGGGCACGACCCCGCGGATCCTCCTGAACCCGGAAGGGCGCGGGCTCGCCCTCTGGCAGGCTTTGGCGGGGGAGGAGCGGCAGCTCCTCGGCAAGATCCTGGGCGGTGGTGAAGGGGAATCCCATGTCCTGTTCAGGACCGCGGGCCTGGTCTACCACCTCCAGGCTGCCGTGGACCGGCGCGGCAATGCCCTGGTGGTGTGGCTCCTGGAGACGGACGGGCGCTACGAGGTGATGGCGCAATCCTTCGATACCCGCGGCCAAGTCTGGGAACAGGCCCCGACGATCTTGGGCATTCCCAACGCCGCGATGGTGGAACCCCGCCTGGCCGTGAACCACCGCGAGCACGCCATGGTGCTCTGGGAAGTCGAAGGAAGTGGCCAGGAGGGGCTTGTGGCCAGCCACTACTGGCCCTCCGACCGCATCTGGTCCGACCGCCCCGTGTCCGTGGTATCCCATGCCACCCGCCATCACCAGGTGGTCATGGACAACCTGGGGAATGCCCTGGCGCTCTGGATCCATGCCCCCCGCGGTCAGCGGAGCAGCCTCGAGGCCAGCTACTACGACGGACAACGCTGTGAATGGGGGGCGCCCGAGGTCCTCAGCACGGCCCAGACCTTCACCCATCCAAGGCTCGTGATGAACGGCGAGGGGGAGGCGCTGGCCGCATGGTGCCAGGCGGAGGGCCACGGCGCCTCGCGCCTGATCAGCAAGGCCTTTGCTAGGGGAAACTGGGAGACAGGGGTGGAGTGCCTGGAACTGGGCCATGCCCCTGTGCGGGAATTCAGCGTCGACTTGGGGCCCGAAGGACAGGCCGGACTGATCGCCGTGCATCATGGGACCAATGGCGACTGGGTTTCCGCGCGGTTGCGCCATGGTTCCTGGGGAGAGGCCTTCACCCTGGCGCCCGCATCCGCTCAGCTCTGCGCCCTTCCCCAGATCCGGCTCTGTCCGCAGGGGGCCTCCGCGATCTGGGTCCAGGGCACGGGTCGGGAGGGGAACCTGATGCTGGTGGAAACGTGGTGATCCGGTTCCCTCTGGACGCTAGCCCAGGAGCTGCCGAGCGTAGTGCTCGACGGCGTAGGGGAGCCACCGGTGCCCCGGCACGTCGCGGCTGAGATAGCCCATGTGGCCGCCATGGGCCTCGAGGTGGAGATGCACGTGGCTGGAGGGTCCCGGTTCGAGGGCGTGCCGCCAGGGGATGAAGGGATCGTCCTTGGCCATGAGGATCACCGTGGGCACGGTGATCTTCGGCAAGTGGGGCCGCGCCGAGCAGCGGGCGTAGTAGTCATCGGCGTTTAGGAAGCCGCCCGCCTTGGTCGTGTAGGCCTCGTCGAATTCGCGGAGGCTCATGAGAGGCCAGGTCCGGTAGGCAGCGGGGATGAGGCCATCCTCCACACGCTGCTGGATGGCCTGGCGGCAGCGCCGGATGAAGCGGAGTTCGTAGAGGCGGCTCAGGCCGCCGTGGATGGACTCCGCACAGGCGCCCAGGTCCACGGGCGGGTTCACGGCGATGGCGGCATCGGGGGCCGCGGCTGGTTGCGGCAGGCCCCCGCCCAGGTTCAGCAGCAGGGCATTGGCGGAGAGGGAGTAGCCGATGGCCAGCTGACGCAGGCCAGGGTGACGCTGGCGGGCCGCGGCGAAAACGGCGCCCAGATCGTCGCCGGAGCCGCTGTGGTAGGGTCTCCGGGCCAGGCCGCGGCCCGCGCCACAGCCCCGGTGGTTCACGGTCCAGACGTGGTGGCCCAGATGGCGGGCCAGGGCCACTGTGCGTCGCACGTAGTGGGCTTGGTCGTCTCCCCCCAGGCCATGGAAGACCAGCGTCAGGATCGGCTCCTCGCCGGGGTAGTGGCGTGCCGCGAGCTGGTCCCCGTCCGGCAGTGCGATGTGCAGTGGCACGGAGGGATGGTTGGGCGATTCCCCCGGCAGGTAGTTGCCCAGGATCGTCTGCAGGTGGCCCGAGGCCGCCCACCAGGGGGGGCGGCAGGGCAGGGGCGGTGGGGCGAGCTGGAGCATCCTTCCAGTGTGCCCCACGCGGCGGTCACTCCTTGCGCTTGTAGACGAGCTTGTAGCTGAACGGATTGTCCAGTTTGGGATGGGTGTAGGTCACCTGCAGGGCCAGGGAGCTTCCGTCCTTCCGCATGGAATAGACATGCTTCAGCACGTAGCTCTCCCCGGCGAGGGTCTGGACGAGGGTCGGCCCCTGGCCGCTGAGCGAGACCTTGAATGCCTCGCCATCGCTGCGCTTCCAGGATTCCTCGGTGCCGTCGAAGGGCGTGTCGATGGAGCGTTCCTTGTCCAGGGTCACGGAGAAGGTGCTCCCGGCCAGGATGTCGAGTTGGCCATAGCTGCGGCAGGCGGACTGGAGCTTCTTCTTCCAGACCAGCTTGAGGGCGAAGTTCAGGTCCTTGAGGTGGGTCTCGATCTGCTCGTCGATCTTGTCACTTTGTGAAGCATGCAAGGTCCATTCACCGTCCCAGTCAACCTTGCCTTCCTTGGCGGTCTCGACCTTGGCGGGCGCCGGTCTGGCCTTCTGGGCGCAGACGGGAAGGGCCAGGAGACAAGGCAGCAGCAGGGTCAGGGCGCGCATGGGGACCTCCAGAAGGAGCCTACGCCCGCCCACGTACTTCTGGAAGTTTTGAAACCATTCCATGTGATCGGCGCAACAAAGAGGCTGATTGATGACCTTCCAGGGAAGATCGCGTGATGCGAGGTGTAAGCTGATGGCGTTCAGCCCACAGACAGGGCACTCAAACCAAGGAGTGTGGCCATGAAGAAACAGGAAGCCCTCGATTACCATTCGATGGGACGGAAGGGGAAGATCGAGGTCATCGCCACGAAGCCCTGCTCCACCGCCCGCGATCTCTCCCTGGCCTATTCCCCCGGCGTGGCGGAGCCCTGCCTGGCCATCGAGAAGGACCCGGAGCTGGCCTATGAGTACACCGCCAAGGGCAATCTGGTGGCCGTGCTCTCCAACGGCACGGCCGTGCTGGGCCTCGGCAACCTCGGAGCCCTGGCGGGCAAGCCCGTCATGGAAGGCAAGGGCGTGCTGTTCAAGCGCTTCGCCGACATCGACGTGTTCGACATCGAAGTGGATGAGACCGACATCGATCGCTTCTGCCAGGTGGCCCGCGCCCTCGAACCCACCTTCGGTGGCATCAACCTTGAGGACATCAAGGCCCCTGAGTGCTTCGAGATCGAGACCCGCCTGAAGAAGGAAATGAACATCCCCGTCTTCCATGACGACCAGCACGGCACGGCCATCATCAGCACCGCCGCGCTGATGAACGCCTGCGAGATCACCGGCAAGAAGATGCCCGACTTGAAGGTGGTGTTCTCCGGCGCCGGCGCTTCCGCCATCGCCTGCGCGAACATGATGATCGAGGCCGGCGTCAAGCTGGAGAACCTCTGGCTCTGCGACACCAAGGGCCTGGTCTACACCGGCCGGACGGAAGGCAACAACAAGTACAAGGACAAGTTCGCCAAGCCCAGCGAGTGGCGCACCCTGGCCGACACCATCAAGGATGCGGACGTGTTCGTGGGCTGCTCCAGCAAGGGCGCCCTGACGCCCGAGATGCTGCTGAGCATGGCCAAGAACCCCATCGTCTTCGCCCTGGCGAACCCCGATCCCGAGATCGACTATCCCACCGCCATGGCCACCCGGAAGGACATCATCCTGGCCACGGGCCGCAGCGACTACCCGAATCAGGTGAATAACGTCCTGGGCTTCCCCTTCATCTTCCGCGGGGCGCTCGACGTGCGCGCCTCCGAGATCAACGAGCCCATGAAGATCGCCGCTGCCAAGGCCCTGGCCGCCCTGGCCCGGCAGGAAGTCCCTGAAAGTGTGTCGCGGGCCTATGCGGGCCAGAAGTTCAGCTTCGGCCCCGAATACATCATTCCCAAGCCCTTCGATCCCCGCGTGCTGCTGTGGGTGGCTCCCGCCGTGGCCCAGGCGGCCATGGATACGGGCGTGGCCCGGAAGCCCATCGCCGACATGAAGGCCTACATCGAGCGCCTCGAGGGCCTCCAGGGCCGCAGCAAGGACGTGATCCGCAGCGTGGTCCACCGCGCCAAGGAGAACCCCAAGCGCGTGGTCTTCCCCGAGGGCGATCACCCGCTGATCCTCCAGGCCGTCTCCCAGATGGTGGACGAGGGCATCTGCATCCCCATCCTGCTGGGCGAGCCCGCCAAGATCCAGGCCGTGGCCGCCGATCACGGCATCGGCATCGAAGGCATCGAGATCCTCGATCCCGGCACCGTGGCCTGGCGCCAGGAAGCCGAAGAGGCCTTCTTCGACCTGCGGAAGCGCCGCGGCGTCACCCGCACGGAAGCCAAGCGCCAGATCCGCCGCCGCATCTACTTCGGCGCCATGATGTGCCGCATGGGCAAGGCCGATGGCATGATCGCCGGGCTCACGATGTACTATCCCGACACCATCCGCCCCTGCCTCGAAGTCATCGGCACCCGCAAGGGCGTGAAGAAGGTGTGCGGCGTCTACACCATGGTGCTGAAGAACCGCGTGCTGTTCTTCTCCGACACCACCATGAACATCGAGCCCACGGGCGAGGAACTGGCCGAGATCGCCATGCTCACCTCGGACCTGGTGAAGGACACCTTCAACATGGAACCCAAGGTGGCCATGCTCTCCTTCTCCAGCTTCGGCAGCGTGGAACATCCCCTGGTCCGCAAGGTCCAGAAGGCCGTCGAGATCGTGAAGGCCACCCGCCCCGAGCTGAAGTGCGATGGCGAGATGCAGGCTGACACGGCTCTGGGCGAAGGCATCCTGGCCGAGAACTACCCCTGGGTGGACCTGCCGGGCGGCCCGAACGTGCTGATCTTCCCAGACCTCACCAGCGGCAACATCGGCTACAAGCTGGTGCAGCGGCTGGCGGGCGCCGAGGTGATCGGCCCCATCACCTGCGGCATGGCCGCTCCGGTGCACGTCCTGCAGCGGCACAGCGACCTGAATGACATCATCCACCTCACGGCGCTTACCGTCGTCGAGGCGCAGCAGAAGCAGAAGTAGGCCGTTGGAATACCTGCAGCGGGGGCCGGTGGCCCCCGCTGCTCGTTCAGGGCCGTGCGGGGAGTGGCTGCAGCAGCTGGTGCACCGCCGCTTCGATGCTGAGGGGCCGGCCATCGGAACCCTTCTCCCGGTGGTCCAGGTTCGCCTCCCCCTGCCAGACCTGAAGACCGGATCTGCGGTCCTGGATCTGCACGATGACCACAAAGTTCCCCTTGGATCCTCCGTCCCGTCCGCCGGCGGGGTCGCCGCCGCCGTCCGGCCCCCCCCTGCCGCCTCCGCGGTGCCCTTCGCCTCCTCCGGACCGGGGAGAGCCCTTGGCGCCGTGGTTCCCGCCACCGTCCGGGCGACCGCCGGTCAGGACATAGACGGCCACCCAGAGGTCGGCTTCCGCCGCCGGGGCGGACCGGTACTTCCTGCCCTCCAACTCGGCGCACACGGCGCGGAGGTGGAGCTCGGGATTCAGCGGCCGCATCCCTTCACGGATGAGGATCCGATCCTTCCGGGGATCGGGGGCCATGGTCGCGTAGGACCTGGCCTGGAAGGCAGGGTCCACGTCATAGGCGAACTTGGGTGAGGCACATCCCAGGGCGGCCATGGCCATGAGGATGGGTAAGCTCCAGGGCATCAGGGATCGCATGCCTGAAGGATGCCTCAACGGGGGGCGGCGTTCCTCAGGATTGTTCGATCTGCGCGAGCCAGGCCTGGATTTCGGGATCGGGGTCGGGGCTCAGACGCAGGGCCTCCCGGAGGTCCAGCAGGGCCGGTCCCGGCTCGTCGCGCTGGAGGTGGATGAAGGCCCGTTCCTTGTGGGCCCTGGGATTCCCGGGGTCGAGCAGGATGAGGTGGGTGGCCGTCCACAGCGCCTCCTCCCAGTCCTCGGCATGCATGAACCGCAGGTGGAGGTTCCGCACCAGTCGGACGAGGGTGGCGCGGTTGGTGGCGGGGTGGAGCATGTCCCGGTGGAAGGCCACTCGGCCTGCCGTGGCCGACTGCACCAGCTCGGCACCGCGCTCTTCGCCCACGGCGCGGCCCTTGTGGAACGGATCGAAGCAGAGCAGTCCGAAGTCCGTGCGCAGGGCGGCGATGTAGTGTCCGGGCAGGCCCACGCCCACGGCATCGAAACCCATGCGACGGGCCAGGTCCACCCACAGGATGGAGAGGGAGATGGGCAGCCCCTTCCGGCGGGCGATGACCGCGGGCAACAGGGCGTTGAGCGGGTCATCGTAGGTGTCGCGGTCCCCGTCGAAGCCCAGCTCCTCGAACAGCAGGTGGTTCAGGGCGTCGATGGCCTTGTGCGTGTTCCAGGGCAGGGGCATGCGCCCAGCGAGGGTGAAGGCCCACTCGTTGAGCTGCATGGACACCTGGTCGGGGTCCGGGTCGTCGAGGGCAGGAGCCACCGCATGCACGGCCCCTTCGGCCAGGTTCCGGCAATCCGGATCCTCACGGAGGTAGTCGAGCAGCGACATCAGGCGCGCCGGCGGATCACCGAGCGCCCCACCAGCGCCAGGGCCACGAGGCCGAGGGCACCCCAGACCCAGCCCTGCCAGGAACTGGTTGCAGCCTGGATCTTGCGCGCCTCTTCAACCTTGCGGGCGTTCTCCTCGATGGACAGCTTGGATTGGGCCTCCCGGGCCTCCTTCACAGCCTTGTCCGCGGATTCCCGGGAGGCCTTGAGCTCCTTGGCCGCCGCCTCCTGCTCCTCTTCCGCTCCCAGGACGGCCACCTTCTTGGGCGGAACGGCCGGTGGACCGAAACTCGCCGGAACGGCCTCGCCTTCATCCTGGTAGTCCGCCGGAGACTGGCTGTTCTCGATGGATTCCGTGAGTGCCTGGATGTCCTCGCGCAGCCCCAGCAGCACCTGATTCTGACGGTGGAGCTGGGCGCCCTGGATCCAGAGCAGCCCCAACTGGAGGGCCAGGAAGGTGGGGATGATCCATCGGAGAGAAGAGCGCTTCATCAGGCCTCCCTCCCTAGGATAAACAGGGTCCGGTCATCGCGGTTCTGGGTATCGAAGGCGGCGACGTCATGGAAGACCGCCTCGCAGGCGGCGCGGGGGCTTCCCGTCCCCCACAACCGCCGCAGCTGGGAACTGAGCCGGCCCAGGCCGTAGAGTTCGCCCTCCCGATTCATGGCTTCGGATAGCCCGTCACTGTAGAGCACCATCCACCCCCTGGGGGGGAGTACCCCTTCGATGACCTGCCAGTCGCCAGGCCCGGCGGGCCGCAGCCCCAGGCCGCGGCCGTGGGGAAGCACCTCGCGGGGGCCCTCTTCGCCCGATTCCTCGAGCACCAGAGCTCCCGGATGGCCGGCCCGGGCGAGCCGATAGTTCCCGGCCTCGTCCCATTCCAGCAGGATGAGCGTGAGGAACCCCCGGTGGCCGAGCAGCTGCCTCAGGGTGAGGTCAAGCGAACAAAGGATCTCCTCCAGTTTCTGATTTTCCGTCTGAGCGGCCTGTTCGAGCAGGGCCGTGGCCTGGGCCATGTAGAGGGCGGCGGCGAGGCCCTTGCCGCAGATGTCGCCCACGGCAGCGAGCCAGGTGCCGCTGGGTCGGCGCTTGACGAAGAGCAGGTCCCCGCCGGTCTCCAGGGCCGGCTCGAGGCGCAGGGCCACGTGGAAGCCCGGGATGGGCGGCACGTGGGAGGTGACCAGGCCCTCCTGGATGCGGCGGGCCGTCTCCAGCTCCTGGCTCAGGCGCTCCTGGACCACCAGCCGCTGGTGCATCACGGCGGTCTCGAGGACCTGCCCCGCAGCCAGGGCCACTTCGCGCAGCAACTCGCGATCCTCCCGGCCGTAGTTCAGCTCGGCGTATTTCCCCCCCAGGAGCACGACGCTGTGGGGCGTGTCACCGGCGAGGATGAGCAGCAGCAGCTGGGCTTCGAGGGCATCCACGTGGGCCCGGGCCGTGCCGCCCTGGTCGCGGATCCAGTCCGCCTCCTCGCTGCCGAGGCCCAGCACCAGCTCGCGGTTCTCCCGGGCCAGACGGAGGAGGCCCGGGGGGATCCGGAGGGGTTGGGGGGGGAAGTAGATCCGGCGATCCTCCCGATCCGAGGCCTCGGCCGCAGGCAGCAGGATCTGGCGATCCTCGATGCGCAGGATCTCGAGCAGCTGGGGCTGGAAGGCTTCGCCGAGGGCCCGGCGGAGGGACTTGACCAGGGCCTCCTCGCTGAAGCGCTTCCTGGGTTCGCGTACCGCGCTGAGGGCGATGTCCCGGGTGCTGGAGAAGTCGCGCCGGAAGCGGCGGCGGATGCCCTTCAGCAGGCGCCGCAGGGCCCAGCCGAGGGGCAGGGCGAGGATGCCGATGAGGGCCCCGGCCCAGCCTGGGGGGATGGCGGAGAGGTGCGAGAAGGCCCAGGCCAGGCCACCGAGGTAGGCGGCCACCGTGAGGGCCAGGATGGCCATGTAGCTCACCCAGCGCAGCAGCACCTTCTGCACGTCGAAGAGCCCGTGGCGGAAGATGGCGTAGGCGAAGCTGATGGGAATGAGCGGGGCCGGCAGGATGAAGATGAAGATCTGCCGGCGGAAGAGGAGGCTGTTCCCGTACTTGGCCTGGAGGATCGTCCAGGCCAGCAGGTCGAGGCAGATGGCCGCCGTCACGATCAGGGAGGGCAGGAGGGCCCTCCGGAGCCGCTCGGGTGCCTTGAACGCCCCCGCGATGAAGAACCCGAGGCCGGTGAGCGCAGCGGCAATGTAGAGAGGGGTGGCCACGATCCCGAAGGCATTGAGCAGCAGCTTCAGCAGACCGTCCGGCGGCGTGCCGGCAACGGTTTTCAGGACGCCATCACCGGCGATCGCCCAGAAGCGGACCAGCACCTGTACCAGGGCCAGCAGGGCGAAGGTCCCGTAGACGGCCTGGAGGACGCGTCGGTGCCTCCGCCATTCCGAAGGGTGCGGGAAGCGCAGGAAGAAGTGGATCCAGAGCGGGGGCAGGAGTGCCGAGGCGATCCCGGCCATGAGCGTCACCAGCACCAGCATGACCAGGGGCGGGTTGCCGGAGATGGCCGCTCCCGACATCAGCAGGGCCGTGGCCGCCAGGTAGAAGAAGTGGCGCGAGGATTTCCGTTCCGGGGCGGAGAGCACCACCAGCAGGCTCACGGCCCAGGCGAGGATGCCGTTCGCCAGGAGGGCCAGCTGCACCCAGTCCAGGGGCTTCACCAATCGCACCGGCAGGAGGATCTGGCGCCCCTGGCGTTTCACCGTGTAGATGAGGATCGCCCCTTCGGGCTTTCCGTTGATGAAGCGCTGGGCCCTCAGGGTGCCCTCCAGGGTGGCCTCGTAGGCCCGGCCCTGGATCTTCACCAGCTCATCGCCCTCCAGCAGCCCCGCCTCCTCAGCCACGCCGTCCGGCAGGATCTCGCGGATGACGATCTTCCCCTTCTCCACGACCCAGGAGCACTGGTCGTCCGAACCCGCATAGACCCACTGGTTGAGGGCGAAGGAGCCCAGGGCCAAGGTCAGGCACGCGAAGCTGATCCACAGCAGGCGCCATCGGATGCGTTTCAGATAGGGGTTCATGAAGCCTTTGTGGAAGAATGCCCAGATGGAGCGGAATTCTGGGAATGACAGGGCCTGCTGGGTTCTGGTCGGGGGAAGGCGGCGGCTGGGCCGGGCCTTGGCGGAAGATCTGGCCCGGGATCACGACCTGGTGCTGACCAGCTCAGAGCCCTGGACCGGGGAAGCCTGGGTGGATGGCTTGTCGAAGACGGGAAGGATCCGGACGCTCCAGTGGGATGCCGAGAGCCCGGACCTGGTTTCCCGCATGATGGCAGATCTGGACACGTTGGAGACGCAGGGCTGGGTTATTTCAGGAGCCGTGATTCTCGCCGGATCCTTCCCCGAGAACCCCTTCGGAACCTGGACAGCAGAGGCCCTGGAAGCCACCTGGCGCCTGAACCTGGGCTTCCCCTTCCTCTGCGCCCAGGCCCTCGCCCCGCGGATGTCGGAAGGCTCGTGCCTCCAGATTCTGCTCGACACCTCGATCCACCGCCCCTGGCTGCAGCGGCTGCCCTACAGCGCTGCCAAGGCCGGCCTGGCCAGCCTCGTGCCGGGCCTGGCCCAGCTGCTGGCGCCCGAGGTGCGGGTGGTGGGCCACGCCCTGGGCGTGCTGCTTCCCCAGGAGGGCAGCGATGCCGCCTGGCTGGGCAGCCGCACCCTGCTGAACCGCATCGGCGACCCTGCCGACCTCTGCCGGGCCGTGCGGTTCGCTGCCGACAGTCCCTTCCTGACTGGCGAAATCCTGACCCAGGACGGCGGAAGGCGCTGGGTGGACCGATGAAATTCAAGGTCAATGAGGTGTTCCACAGCATCCAGGGGGAAGGCGCCCGGATCGGACGCCCCTGCCTCTTCATCCGCCTCACCGGCTGCCCCCTGCGCTGCGTCTACTGCGACACCGAGTACGCGTTCTACGACGGGACCATGCGGGAACTGGATGACCTCCTCACCGACGTGCGTCAGCGCCTGGGCCCCCCAGGCCATGGCCCCAACGCCCCCTTCGTAGAACTCACGGGCGGTGAGCCCCTGGCCCATCCCCAGGCTCCGGAGCTGCTGCGGGCGCTGCTGGACCTCGGCTATGAGGTGGCCCTGGAGACCGCGGGCAGTCACGATCTGGCCCCGGTGCCCCGCGAGGTGATCAAGATCGTGGACCGCAAGACCCCGGGGAGCGGCGAAGGCCACCGCTGGCTCGAAGCCAACCTGGACCACATGGTGCCCGGCCAGGACGAGCTGAAGTTCGTGCTCTGCGATGAAGCCGACTACGCCTGGGCCAGGGCCTGGTGCGCCGAGCGCGCCGTCTGGGACCGCCTGGAAGTGCTGTTCAGCCCCGTCTGGGGAGGCCTCGACCCCGCCTGGCTCGCGAGGCAAGTCGTGGCCGATGGCCTGCCCGTGCGGGTCCAGGTGCAGCTGCACAAGGTCATCTGGGGGGCGCAGCAGAAGGGCGTCTGACGGATCCGAAGATTCGCGGGATCTCGAGGAACCACGCTGGTCACAGGAGGGGATCGGATCCGTCGCGTCGCCTTCACGGCGGATCGCTACTCTGTCCCGTCGCACGGGTCCCACGGCCCGGACTCCGGTCGAAACTGGGCCGGGTCCACTCTCCCTATTCCCTTCAATCATTCCCGCGAATCACCCCACGAGGCATGCGATGACTGGCGTGGATTCCCTGATCGTCCGGACGGCCACGGTCGAACCCATCCCCTCCCTGGAGACTGTTTCCACTGGCCTCGTGCCGGGGACGGCGGTGGGGCGATTGTTCCGGGTGTTCTCCGGCATCCTTCGGTACAACCGGCTGGCCGCACGGTGCGAGGCGCTCCACGGCGGACACCTCCCGTCGAGTGAGCTGCGGACCTTCCTGACGGGGTGGTCCAGCGAGGTGCTGCCCTTGCTGAACCTGGAGGTGCGGCGCCTGGGGAGGATCGAGCCCCTCCAGACTCCCGCCCTCTTCGTGGGCAACCACATGAGCTACCTGGATATCCCCCTGCTCATGAGCCAGGTTCCCGTGGTGTTCCTGGGCAAGCAGGAGATCGCCAAGTGGCCTGTCCTGGGGGCCGCGGGACGGCGCGCCGGCATGGTGTTCGTCAAGCGCGAATCGGATGGTTCCCGGCGCCAGGCCGTCCGGGCCATCGCCGAATGCCTGCAGGCCAGGGGTATGAGCCTGGGGCTCTTCCCCTCGGGCACGACCTCCCTGGATGAAGCCCGGCCCTGGCGCACCGGCGCCTTCCGGATTGCCAGGGAATTGGGCTTCCCCATCCAGCCCTTCCGGCTGACCTACGAGCCGATCGGGCGGGCCGCCTTCGTCGGCGAGGATCTCCTCCTGCCGCACCTGTACCGTCTGCTGCAGGCAGGGCGCATCTCGGCCCGGATCGAGTTCGGCGAGCCCAGGATGATCGGGGATCCGGAGGCCGATGCCCGCGAGCTGTGGGCCTGGAGCCGGGAGCTGGTCCTGGATTGAGGCCCGGCTCAGTCCGGGAGATGCCTGTGGACGGTCTTCACTTCGCCGTCGAACCGGGTGTGCAGGGTGTCGTCCTGGCTGTCGCGGAAGGTTTGTACGCTGCCGTGGCTGCGGGCGCGGTCCAGGGTCGCCAGGTCGAGGTCGGCGACGATCACTTGTTCCACATTGGCCGCCGCCTCGGTGGCGATGCCGTCCATGGGGAAGGCGAAGTCCGCCGGGCTGTAGATGCCGCTCTGGGCGTACTGGCTGGTGAGATCCGTCATCAGGGGCAGGCTCCCCACCATGCCGGCAGTGACCGTGAAGATCTGGTTCTCGATGGCCCGGGCGCGGGCGCAGGTCGTCACCCGGCAGGTGCCGCGCCGGTCGTCCGTCATGTAGGGGACCACGAGCAGCTCGACGCCGTGATGGTTGCAGAGGATCTTCACCAGCTCCGGGAACTGGACGTCGTAGCAGATGGCCACGGCGAACTTGCCGAAGTCGGTGTCGATGACCAGCAGGTCCCGTCCCGGAGAGAACTTCCAGATCTTCCGCTCGGCTGGGGTCAGGTGGAGCTTCGCCTGATGAAGCGGGTCGGCCCCGGGGAAGTACACGGAGGCCACGTTCAGCAGCCGGTCCCCCTCGAGGCGGGGCATGGTCCCGCCGACGATGATCCGCTCATAGTCCGTGGCCAGCCGCTTGAAGAGCCCGTCGAAGGCCTCTGCATGCTCGCCGGCGAGGTGCCGCATGGCCTCGGCGGGTTCGCCAGCGCCATTGTTGAGTCCCATGAGCTGCACCCCGAGCAGCTCGGGGAACACGATGAGATCCGCGTCGTAGTCATCGGCCACGTCCACGAAGGTCTCCACGTGGTCGGCGAATTCCTGGAAGCTGCTGATCGTCCGGAGGGCGTACTGGACCGCGCAGACCCGGATGGGGCGGGACATCACGGGTTTGGGGGCCGAGAAGCGCATCAGAGTTCCATGGAGATGAGGGCGGCACAGTCGGAGCTTTCGGGATCCGAGATGTAGTTCCGCAACAGCCCCCGGACCCGGAAACCCAGCCGCAGCTGCTTCGATAGCGTGGGGTCGTAGATGAGCCCCCGCTCCACCAGGGCCAGGTAGGCGTCCGGTGGAAGCAGGTCCGCCGCAAAGTGGTACCCGGGCATCCTGGCCCCAGCCACGAAGGAGCGGCAACCCAGGCGGAGGGCGAGTGCGATGCGCGCCGCATACAGGTGGTGGGCCAGCCCCATGCCCTGGAATTCCGGATCGACGGCCAGGTCCACTCCGTAGAAGGTGTCACCCTGCGGATCATGGGAGGCCAGAGATCCCCGCTCCGTGATCTCGGACCAGCGATGGGGCCGCAGTGCCCGCTCCGCCGACACCATCATGGATGTCGAATCGGCGATCAGGCGGCCCTGTCCATCCAGGATCGACAGCTGACCCTCGGGGAACACTTCGAAGTGCCGCAGCAGGGTCTGGGCGGGCCAGACGGCTTCGGGGCCGTGGGGTTCGGCATAGACCCGGCGCATGAGTTCGATGACGTCCGGGATGTCCTCCGGTCGGCGCGGCCGGAGGACCCACTCATCGGGAAGGGAACGGAGGATCGAGGTGGCTGCAATCAGGGCCGGCGTCATGGCCAATCCTTCCTGGGATTCCATTGCACCCTCTCGGTGAGCCGCGAGTGTGACCACGGCGTAAAAGGAACGGTCTGAGTGGGGTCACCCTGGTTCGTGGCGCCTCTGGCCAGGCGAGGAAACCAGGCGGATACGTTCGGAAGCGGACTGAAGCGGGTCAGAACGGTCTGGATGAGCCCTGATGGGACCAGTGCCGGGACCACCGCGAAAGCTGAAGGGCCAGCAGCTCGATGGCACCCCAGATCAGGGCCCCTCCCAGGGCCAGGATGGCGATCAGTCGGGTTCGCATGGACAGGGTTCGCATGGGATTCCTTCACAAGGTGGCCGGGTGCGGCACAGGTCCGCGGCGTTTGGCCAGACGGCGGGAGTGGAAGAAACCAGGAACTGCGGGCCGATGGCGGCAAGAGGCACTGAACGTCAATGTAATCCGCCGGATGCCGTGGCCATGTCGGCGGTGTGACGATTGCGTGAATCGGAACATTGAGTGGTGGTCCTGGCTCCGTGGCGGGCTATGCTTCGGGCTCTTCCTCCCCCTTCTCTGACCGTGCCCATGCTGCGCCTGCAACTCCTCGACGACCTTGCCAGGTGCATCGACACCGGTGGCGCCCACTTCGAGACGCGCACGCTGTGCGAGGTGACCTGCCAGGGCCAGCGCCTGCCCGTACAGGCGGTCATGGTGGGCAACCCGGACCTCCGCGTTCCCGCGGTGGGGTTCTTCGGTGGTGTCCATGGGCTGGAGCGGATCGGGGCGGAAGTGGTCCTGGCCTTCCTGCAGAATCTGGCCGGACGCCTGCGATGGGACACCACCTTGAATGCCCTGCTGGAGTCGGTTCGCATCGTGTTCGTGCCCCTGGTCAATCCGGGCGGCATCCTGACCGGAACGCGCGCGAATCCCAACGGCGTGGACCTGATGCGGAATGCGCCCGTGGATTCACTGGAGCGGGTTCCCTGGCTGATCGGCGGGCAACGCCTCAGCCCCAGGCTGCCCTGGTTCCGGGGTGAGCCGGACCAGCCCATGGAAGCGGAGAGCCGCGCCGTGTGCGAGGTCGTCACCAGCGAGCTGTTCACCCACTCCTTCTGCATCGCCGTGGATTGCCACTCGGGCTTCGGCATGGCCGACCGGATCTGGTTCCCCTATGCGCACACCCGGGTTCCCATCAGCCACCTCGCGGAGATGCACGCCCTCAAGGACCTGCTCCAGGAGACGCTCTGCAACTACCGGTACGTGTTCGAACCGCAGAGCGGGCAGTACCTCACCCACGGCGATCTCTGGGACCACCTTTACCTGGCCTCCCTGCAGCGGCCGGAACGGGTCTTCCTGCCCTTGACCCTGGAGATGGGCTCCTGGAGTTGGGTGAAGAAGAACCCCCGGCAGTTCTTCTCACTCCTGGGCAACTTCAATCCCCTGATCGAGCACCGCCAGCAGCGGGTGCTGAGGCGGCACGTCCCCTTGCTGGAATTCTTCGCACGGGCCGCCTGCAGCCATGACCGCTGGCAGCCGTCCGGCAGCGAACGGGCGCGGCACCGGGCGCTGGCCATGGCGCACTGGTACCCGGAGTTGGCAGGCGGAGAGGGGACATGAATACTTGGATTCTGCTCCGGGGGCTGACCCGTGAAAACCGGCACTGGGGGGCGTTTCCCGAGAGGCTCGCGAAGGCGCTTCCGGAAGCCCGCGTGGTCCTGCTGGAACTTCCGGGAAACGGAGAACGCAATGGCGAGGCCAGTCCCTGGACCATCACCGAGGCGGCGCAGCAGTGCCGGACCGACTTGAAGAAACTCGGCCTTCCACCCCCCTACCACCTGCTGGCGATGTCGCTGGGGGGGATGGTGGCCACGGCCTGGGCCGCCGGCCATCCGGAGGAGATTGCGGCCTGTGTCCTGGTCAACACCAGCTTCGGTTCCGTCAGTCCACTCCACCACCGCCTGCGCCCCCGGGCCTGGCCCACCCTGCTGCGGCTCCTGATCTCGGGTCGACCGGAGGCCCGCGAGCGCCACATCTTCCAGCTCACCACCTGCCTCGCGGCGGCCTCGGACGAGCTCATCCGGGAATGGACCGCCATCCGTCAATCGCGGCCTGTCCGCGTGGGCAATGCCTGGCGGCAGCTGATCGCCGCCGCGCGATTCCGACCACCCCAGGCGCCGCCGGTGCCCACCCTGGTATTGGCTGGAGGCGGAGACCGCCTGGTCGATCCACGGTGCTCGGCTGAGATCGCCCGTCGGTGGCGCTGTCCCCTGGTGATCCATCCGACGGCGGGGCACGACCTTCCCCTGGATGACGGGGGCTGGGTCGCCCGCCAGGTGGCGGAGTGGTGCCCGGCCAACGCCGAGCCGTGCTGATCCGGCCACGGATCCGCCAGGACCGTCAGGCGGGGCTGGGGATCGTCCGGGCTGGGGGCAGCCGGCGTTCGAGAAAGCAGGAACAGCCGGCCTCCCGCTTGGCCATCTTCTTGGCTCCGCTCGCTGCGGAAGCCACTTCATGGACATTGGCGTAGGCGCCAGGCTGGGCGCACACCACGCCCACGGACATGGTCACGAGAGGGTGGAATTCGAGCTGCCCCTTGCGGTCCTCAGAGGCATAACCTCCGGCTTCGATGTCCTCCTGATTGAAGAACGAGGACCGATCCGTCCCGAAGCGGCCGAGCAGGCCGTGGACCCTCTCCTCCCAGCCGACCTCCGGCAGGACCGTGATGAAGTCGTCCCCGCCCACATGCCCGATGAAATCGTCCGTTCCGGTGAACACGTCCTGGAGGAGCTTCCCGGTCCACTGGATCAGCTCATCCCCCCGCCGGTAGCCGTACACGTCGTTGTAGGGCTTGAAGTGATCCAGATCCCAGTAGCAGACCACGAAGGATTCCTGGGCATCCAGGCGCGCGTTGAGGTGGTCCTGGATGGGCACGTTGCCGGGCAGCTGAGTGAGCGGGTTGGCATAGCGGGCGGCGGCCAGCTGCATCTGGGTGATCTCCCGGATGAGATCGTGGCCAGAGCCCATGCCGATGTAGCGGCCGCTCCTGGTCAGGATGAAGCCGTGCAGGATGTGGCGTGGATCCGATTCCACCACCCGCTCGCTGAGGGCATGGATGGTGAGGTTCTGATCCACGACCAGGAAGTCCCGCTCCATGAACTGAGTGCAGGGCCGCTTGCCGTACAGCTCGGGGCTGTAGGGGCGCGACATCATGTCCGTGAAGGCGTAGCGGTTCAGGAGCCCCAGAGGAATGCCATCCAGGACGACCGGCAGGGACTGGAGCTCGGGCTGGCTGATGAAGCGGGCCAGGACCTCCTGGTTGCTGACCTCGGGGGAGACGGGAAGGGTCGGCACCAGCAGGCGTTCAGCCGTGGCCCGGCTGGAGGTCTCGAGCGTCCGGGACGCGGGCCTCTCCTTGCTGGGGCGCAGGCGGCGCACGAGGGAAGGGGACTGCCGGGAGTTGGGCTGGGGCGCGGGACGGCCGAGGAGGAAGCCCTGCCCGAAATCGATGCCCAGTTCCTGGATGACGGCCAGATCACCGTCCGTCTCGATGCCCTCGGCGATGACGCGAGCACCGGTCCGATTCGCCAGCTCATGGATGGATCTCAGGAAGTGGAGCTTCACGGGGTCCGAGCCCACTCCCTGCACGAAGTGCTTGTCCACTTTGATGAATTCGGGGCGGAGCTCGGACCAGAGGCGAAGGCTCGAGAAGCCCTCGCCCAGGTCATCCAGGGCGATGGTGAAGCCGAGCGCCCGCAGGTATTCGGCAGCCTCCAGCAGCGGGCCGTACTCGAAGGTGGGCTGGCTCTCTGTGAGCTCGATCACCACGTTCCCCGGCAGCAGGCCCAGCTGCTCCACCAGGTGGGTTCCGTTGGTGGCCCGGCCCTTGGCGTCGAGCAGCGCGCTGGGGCTCAGGTTGACGAAGATCCGGTAGTGCTGGGGCGCCTTGGCCCAGGTGCCCAGGATGGCCTCGATGCAGGACCGCTCCAGCTCCGGCAGGAGCCCGCCCTGACGGGCCGCGCCCAGGAGGTTCAGCGGCGCATGCAGGATGGAGTCGCTGGGCCCTCGGATGAGTCCTTCGAACCCGTACAGCTCCCCGATCCGCAGGTCCAGGATGGGCTGGAAATGGGGGGTCAGCGCCTTCCGGTCCAGGATGGCCCGCAGCTCCGCAAGGTAGCCGGTCGGCTCCACGGCGGGGTCGCAGTCGGCGTGGGTGCACTGGTCCATGAACTCGACCTCCCTGGAATTCGTGGAGAGAGGAAAACACCATCAATGTCCACTATTCGTTCCATCAGGGACCTGACTCGATGGTCCAGGGGTGAATAGCCTGTAACAAACTCGGGTCGCCTCCCGAAGCCGCAGTGAGAGCGCCCCACGACCCCAAGAAGGGGCCGGTCATGAGCTGCCGAGGCTGGTCCTATGCACCCGATGGACTTATCTTCTGCCAGCAGTTCCCGTTGGCCTTCATTGGCCGGTTCTGGGTGGCCTCCCGGGCAGGGCTGGGGTGCTTTCCGGGAGTGGGACAGCCGCGAAGAAATGGCTGGGAATCATGTCATTACAGCAAGTTGACGAAAACAGGTCTGGATGAGCATCTGGAGGATCCGTGCGCCAGTCAATTCTCGATCGAATCTCCGTTCGCGCGAAGCTCTGGCTGCTGGCGGGAAGCCTCATGCTGGCTGCCCTGACGCTGGGCATCGCCGGGTTCTGGGTGGCCTACCGGCTCACGGTCCAGTCCACCGAACTGGCGGACACCATGCTGAAACTGGCCCAGGCCGGGGATCTGGCGCGAGAGGCACAGAACGATTTCAAGACCCAGGTCCAGGAATGGAAGAACATCCTCGTCCGGGGGCACGATCCGGCGCAGATGACCAAGTACCGGACGGCGTTCGACACGAGCGAGAAGGAAGTGGAAGCCGATCTGGGCAGGCTCAAGGTGGCGCTGAAAGATCTGGACATCCCGACTCAGCCGCTCGACAAGACCCTGCAGGAACTCCACGCGCTGGGGGCGAAGTACCGGGAGGCGCTCGGCACCTGGAAGGACAAGGACCCCCTGGCCTATCGGGCGGTGGATGCCCAGCTGAAGGGCATCGACCGGCCCATGAATGAAGCCATCAAGGCCCTGGCCGAGACCACCTTCACGGAAGCGAAGAAGATCGAGGCCAGGGAGAAGGCGGAGATGGCTGCCGTGGTGCGGCAGGGGGCGATCCTCAAGGGCGCCATCCTGGTGATCAGCCTGGCCTTCGGCATCGTCATCTCGAGGGCCATCATGGGGCGCATCCTGCGCTCCCTGAAAGAGGCGACCGATGGCATGGAGCGCATGGTGGCGGGGGACTTCACCAGGGGCGTCGAAGTCCGGTCAGAGGATGAGCTCGGACGCATGGCAACGGACTTCAATGCCATGCTGACGCGCTTCCAGGAGCTCTTCAGCCAGTTGCGGAACGCGAGCACCCGCGTGGCCGAGGGCTCGACGGAGCTGAGTGCCACGGCCGGCGAGGTGGCCCGAGCCACGGGGGAGATCGCCCAGTTCGCCGAGGGGCAGCGGATCGCCTCCGAGCGCACCGCCGCGGCCATGACCGAGTTCGCGGCCTCCATCCAGCAGGTCGCCGGGAACGCGAAGACAAGCCACGCCCGCACCGAGACCATGGTGAAAGCCGCGGCGGAAGGAGCCCGGCAGGGCGAGGCCACCGTGATGGCCATGCAGGCCATCCGGGAATCCACCCAGCAGATGGTGAAGGCCGTCCAGGTGATCCAGGACCTGGCACGGCAGACGAACCTGCTCGCCCTGAACGCGGCCATCGAGTCGGCCAAGGCGGGCGTGCACGGCAAGGGCTTCGCGGTGGTGGCCGAGGAGGTCCGCAAGCTGGCCGAACACAGCGCCGGTGCCGCCAAGCAGATCGGCGACCTCATCCACAAGACCGAGGAGGCCATGCAGGAAGGCATCCGGACCGTCGAGGCCACGGACGCCACCATCCGGACCATCGAGGAGAACATCTCCGCGGTGGTGAATGCCGCCCGGGAGATCGGAGCCGCCACCGAGGAGCAGGAGCGTACCTCGGATGAGGTGGCCCGGCAGGTCGAGGAATCCGCACAGTCCACCGAGCGCAGCGCCGCGGCTTCCACCGAGCTGGCCCAGACCGTGGAGGAGGTGAACCGCACCGCGGAGCACCTGGCCCGGATCGCCGAGGACTTGTCGGCTTCACTGGCAAGGTTCAAGACTTCCTGAAGCCCCCGGGCGGGAGTCGAAGTTACGGCTGCGTCACCCAAGAGACACGCTGGTGTTGAACGCCCGCCCGATAAGTGGGGTGGAGCCGCTCATGCCGTCACGCCCCCATTTCCTCACCAGACTTCGACGGAAGGAGCTGGGAATCGCGATCCTGGTCTGCCTGCTCCCGACGGCCCTCACAGCTCAGGGGGTTCCCGTGGAGGAGGCGGCCAAGTTCCTCCTGATCCTGGCCAACAGCGCGGGGTCGGAAGGCCGGGTCGCCTGCAAGGAACTGGACATGGTCATGCAGCTGAAGAAGTCGGAGATTTCTGTCGACGCCAAGGCCAATGTCGCCTGGTCCTTCACACCGGAGCAGACGAAGTTCTACGCAGGCCAGGGGAAGCTGGTGGTCTGCAGCAGCCGGAAGCTGTTCGCCGAGGGTGGGGTCATCGCCTTCGAGCGCATCAATGGCCGCCTGACCATCTTCGTCCACCAGGCGAATCTGGGGCGAAGCGGGGTCACGCTTCCGGATTCCTTCCTGCGGATCGCGGTGAAGCAGTAGCCGCGGCAGGACAGTCGGCTACTTCCAGGTGGCCAGTTCCTTCACCAGGTTGTCCGTGTATTCCTTCGGAGCTCCGCCGGGCTTCGACAGGTCGATGGCTTTCTGGAGGTGGGCAAGCGCCTCGGGCATCCGCTTCGCTTCCTTGTAGATTCGCGCGGCGGTCTCATGGTTCCAGAAGCTCTCGCCGATTTTCAGGCTCTTTTCGATCCAGGCCAGGGCCTTCTGGGGCTCGATGGCCTGGTCCTGGCAGTACTTGGCGGCCTGGTACCAGGGCACCCAGTCGGTCTCGGGGGCCTGCTTCAGCTTGTCCTCGAGGTGGCTCCAGTAGATGGCCCTGGTGTCGAAGGCCACGGGGAAGCTCACGCGCACCTTCTCCCAGCCCAGTTCCACCACGGCACCATCCAGGCCCGTGGGCAGCACGCGGTATTCCAGGTACTCCTGGTGGGGGACCGCCATGGGCGTGACCTCCCAGCGCATCACGTCCTCTTCCTTCTTGTATTCGTAGGCGCCCCACTGCTTGGCCTTCCTGTTGAGGATCAGGGTCCAGGTCTTTTCACTGGGGATCACGAAGAAGCCGTAGCTCCCGGCAGGCACGTCCTTGCCCGCGACCTTGGCGGCGTGGCTGAGGGTGATCACCGTGGCGCTGTTGGCACCGGCCCGCCAGACCTGGCCGAAGGGCACCACCTCGCCCCAGATCTTCCGGCCCTTCACGGCTGGACGGGCGAAGGTGAGGTCGATCTTGCTGATGCCGATCTCCTGCGACAGCGTGCTGGCGGGGCTCACGCGCAGGGGCGTCAACCGCACTGGCGCCGGCTTGTCCTGGGCGGCCAGCGAGCAGACGACGAGGGCGGGGAGCAGCAGGTTACGCATGGGGATCTCCTGGGTGGGGGGATTCGAGGGTAGCACCGGTGGCTGGGGGCAGGAGGAACCGCCCGGGCTGGCGGTTGAAGGCACGGAGGATGTTCCACCAGAGGTGGCGGCTGGCACGGCCACTGAGCCCGCGGGCGCGGAGGGCGGTCCAGAGGGCCAGGGCGAAGGACACGGCGAAGTTCATGGCGCCGATGAGGGCGACGCCCAGCAGGCCCCAGAGCACATCCGCCCAGGGCAGGGCGCCCTGGGCCCAGAGGCTCGCCGAGGCCAGGGCCAGGGCCGCGGACTGGAGCGTCACGTGGCGCACCTCCAGGTGGATGCCGGCGAACGCGAAGGCCATGGGCACGAAGACCAGCAGGCCACCAAGGACGGCATAGCCCACGAACCCGGATATGTGACGGTGGACGAAGCGGCCAAGGGCGGTGGCCCGGTCCGCGCCGAGGAGGGCCCGGATCCGATGGCTCTGGGCCAGGGCCTCGGGCAGCCGGCGATAGGCGCTCCAGTTGGCGGCCCAGCCGGAGGCCAGGCTGGACAGCCACAGCAGCACGCCCGTGGCGGCGGCGAAGACCAGCGTCCAGCCATGGAAGGGATGGTTGCCGTGAAGGCTGTGCAGGGCGGTATCCAGGTTGAGGGGGCCGTGTCCACTCAGCCAGATCCACAGAGCGGAGATGCCCAGGGCGGCGGGGATGGCGGCGAAGACATTGCCCAGGGTGGCGATGACCTGGGTGCGCGTGATGGCCGCGACGAGATCGATTTCGCGGGTCTGGTCCTCGTCGGCCTCCAGGGCCCTGGCGAGGGCCGCCGCAGTCATGGCCGGCTGCTTCGAGGCCAGGCTGAACCCCAGCAGCTGCATGAGGCAGAAACTCGCGGCGTAGTTGAAGCTGAGGGAGAGGCCCAGCAGCAGGGGCGCCAGGGGCAGGGCGGAGAGACCGTACTTGAACAGGGCCGTGCCGGCGGTGAGGACCCCGCCCCCCGCGGCGGACCAGCCCATGAGTCGCCATTCCCTGCGGTCGCGGGCGATGTAGTGCTCGCCCGTCTCGCCGGTGTGCTCGACGACCTTCCGGGCCAGGCGCTTGACGGTGGTGCGGAGCAGGGCCATGAAGCCATGCTGGGAAGCGCTTCCGCGCACCAGCTCCACGGTGAAGGCCGGGCCATCACCATCACCCGAGACGAAGGCCAGCAGCTGGGCGATGCGCTCCAGCTGGGCCTGCAGCAGCTCGAGACGGAAGACCAGGTCGGTGGATACGCCCTTCTCCTCGATCCGATCGTGGGCCTGGTCCAGGGCTCTGGCGCATTCAGCCCGGCAGTGCTCCCAGGCCAGGCGCGCTTCGGGATCCTGCGGTCGTTCGCCGCGCTCTCTCACCGCCCTGGTCAGGTTGAAGAAGGGGGAATCCGCATCGCTGCCAGCGGGATCCAGGCTGAGCAGATCCCTGGACAATCCCACGGCCGCGGCCCGGTGGGCGAGCAGCCGCGCGGCATGCACCCAGATGTCCGTCGGCGGCCGCACCAGGCTGGCCCAGGCCGTCCGCAGATCCTCGGGCAGCCCCTCGATCCAGACGGCATCGGCGTCATCCAGATCCAGCCGGTCCAGCAGGGCGTAGAGGTCACCCTCGGCATCAAGGCGGGGGATGATCCGATCCACCAGCCGGAGGAAACCCTCGCCCAGCAGGGAGGTCCGGTCCGGCAGGCCGGTCTCCGCCAGGAGCCGGATGGCCGAGGCATGGTTCCACTCCTCGGCCAGGACGGCGGCCAGCTCCCGCTCGTCCAGAGCCCCCTGCAGCCTCCGCAGGCGGCTCGTGCGACGGGCCTCGCCATCCACGGAAGCCACCGGGGAGGCCTCCAGCAGCCAGCGGAGCAGAGGCTCCAGCTTGGGCCCCTTTCCGCTGAGCAGACTGTCCAACCTGGGGTCTGGCAGGGCCATCGGCGCTCCGGAGGTCCTCCAGAGTGCCATGAACCTAGGAGGCGGCTCCGAAGCGTCTGATCCCGCTGCGCGAGCGGTCCAGGAAGCGCTGGACGGCGGCGGGATCCACCGTGGCGGGCGTGCCGGACCAGGCCTGGGAGGGCTTCAGCATGCCCAGCATGTCCTCGGGGCAGCCCACCTGCTCGTAGAGCCGCTCCACCCGCGCGGCCAGCTGGGCGGCGGTGGTCTCCGTGGCCAGCGCCTCGCGCAGGAGCGCCTCGCGCCAGCGGTCCTGGGCCTGGGACCAGCGGGAGCTGCCGGGCCGCGGGGTCTTCCCCACCGCCTCGGTGCAGGCGGCCCACAGGTGCGCCTCGAAATGCTTGAGGGCGGATCCTTCCAGGGCCCGCAACCGCTGGACAGCCGGACCTTCGCCGGGTGCCGCGATCTGGATCTCCAGGGAGGTGAGGAAGCCGAAATCGTAGCCCGTGACCAGGTCATCCCAGGTCAGGGGGCCGATGTGCTGGAGGAAGGCGTCGATGGGGGAACCGGTGGGCATCATGGCGACCTCAGGCGAGCAGGTGGAGGGCGAGGTGGACGGCGACGCGGGCGCTGGCTTCGGCGCCGTCGAGCGTGGGGGCCAGCTCCATGAGGTCGGCTCCGACCCACGGTTCAGGCCACAACCGGGCCGCGTGGATGAGGCGCAGGGTTTCGGCCAGGCTCAGCCCGCCTGGCACGGGTTCAGCCACGGCGGGTACGAGGATGGGATCGAGGGCGTCCAGGTCCAGGCTCAGGTAGGCCGGCCCACGGCCCACGGCCGCGAGATCCTCCTTCAGGCGGAGCGACATCAGGGGGTCGCGCAGATCCGCCGGCGTCCACATGCGCACGCCGACGCCCTGCAGGAAGGCCAACTCCTCATCGTCGAAGCGGGGGGCCCGGAGGCCGGCCTGCATCACGCGCTCAGGGTCCAGCAGCCCCTCCTCGAGGGCCTGCCGCAGCCAGGTGCCGTGGTGGATGTCCGTGCCCCAGGCCGCGCCATCGGCGGCGTCGGGGTGGGCGTCCAGGTGCAGGAGGCCCAGGGGCCCGTGCTGGCGGGCCAGGGCGCGGAGGGCGCCGAGGGTGAGCGAGTGGTCGCCGCCGAGCATCAGGGTGCGGCTGCCGGTCATGGCCCAGGCGCCCACGGTGGCCTGCACCGTTTCGAGCGCTTCACTCAGCGAGAAGGGCAGGGTGGGGATGTTCCCTCCGTCGAGCCAGCCCCCGGCAGCCGAGGGACCGAGCTCGGGACGGCCTTCCCGCAGCCGCTCGGGCATGGGATGGGAGCCGACGCCCATGGAGGCGGCCCGCATGGCCCAGGGGCCGAGCCGTGCGCCAGGCCGGTTGATCACGCCCGCATCGCAGGGCACGCCCAGCACCACGCCCGTGGCGGGTCGGGGATCGATGCACAGGGGCAGCCCGAGGAAGGGCGTCAGTCCCGTACGGAGGCCCTGCATGAGGGTTTCAGCGGACATCGGAACTCCGGGGGGCGAGGGCGGACCTGAAGGCGGCGATCCAGGACGTGGGATCACAGAAATCGGCGGGGTAGAGCGTCTCCTCAGCCGCGACGGTGACCCGGGTGCGGGTGCCGAAGAGGGTCCGGAGGTGGGGCAGGAGCGTTTCGCTGCCGGTCCAGGGGTAGTGCGGCGCGGGACTGGAGATCCGCAGCGGCTGGGCGGGCAGGCCCAGGTCGAAGGCCGCCCGCAGGCCGCCCTCATAGAAGCCGGCCAGGCGATCACCGCGGGTGGTGGTGCCTTCGGGGAACAGCAGCATGTCGCGGCCGCCATGGAGGGAGGCCGCGAAGCTGGCTAGGGCCGCGGCGCGGCTGGTGGCGTCCTCCCGCTCGACGAAGTGGATGCCGGATTTCTGCGCCCAGCGACCGATGAAGGGGTAGCCGGCGACCTCGCCCTTGGCGATGGTGCCCATGGGCCGGAGGCTCATGAGGATCACGGGGTCCACCCAGCTCAGGTGGTTCGATACCCAGAGTTGGATGTCGGACCGGGGGTTCCCGATGACTTCCAGGTCCACACCGAGGGCCGGCACCATGCGCCGCGCCCAGCGGTGCATGCCGGACTGCGGCTCCGCGCCTGCCGCCAGATGCGGCAGGATGGCGAAGGTGGGCCAGAGGACCCCGGTCCAGCTCATTACGAAACCAATTTCAGCCGGGTGTACCGGGCCCGCACGCGCTCGAGGTCATCCTTGGTGATGGCTGACCAGAGGCGCGTGTCGCCAGGGCCGTAGAAGTCCTGGACCTCTTCCACCACGCGGGCCCCGAGGGCGTTGTGGACGCTGCGGGCGTCGTTGTTACCGGGCTCCACCAGGAAGCGGCATTCTTCGACGTTCTCGTTGAGGAGCTTGGACACCATGGCGCGGATGAGCAGGTAGTTGACCCGGCCCTTCTGGTATTCGGGGTGCACGGCCAACGTCGCGCAGTAGACCGTGGTGCCGGCCACGAAGTTCAGCACGTAGCCCACCGGGCGCTCGCCGTCGAAGGCGAGGAAGCACCAGTCGCGGTACAGCTCGGTGCAGAGCCGCAGGTAGTGGGGGCAGAGCTCGCCAGCGCCGTCGCCGGACCAGATCTCGGCCTCCAGACGGCGGAGGTGGACATAGTCTGCGCTGCCCAACGCGCGGACGGTGTAGCGCGCACCTTCTGGATGCTGGGTGAGGGTCTCGATCGTCATGGTCGTGCCTCCCTGGGTTCAGGACCAGGATCGGCTTCGGCGGTGACGGCGGCATGGCGGCCGCGCCAACATCACGGAAATACGGTGAGACCAAGCGGTGACGGGCATCCGCAGCGCAGGGAAGGCAAGTGTCGGGCGGTGGTGTGACGGGAGGATGTTCCCTCCGCCACATTCCGGGAATATCCGCTCAGAAGTAGGGCGCCACCAGCTTGAGGAAACCGGCTGCCAGAAGGGCACTGATGGGAATGGTCAGGACCCAGGCCACCACGATGTTCCCGGCCACGCCCCAGCGCACGGCACTGGCGTTCATGGTCGCGCCGACGCCCATGATGGCGCCGGTGATGCTGTGGGTCGTGCTGACGGGAATGCCGAAGTGCGCGGTGGTGAAGAGGACGGCCGCCGCGGCGGTCTCGGCGGCAAATCCGTGGATGGGCCTGAGCTTCACGATCTTCGAACCCATGGTCTTGATGATCTTCCAGCCGCCGGAGGCGGTACCCAGCGCCATGAAGCTGGCGCTGCCGATCTTCACCCACAGCGGGACGATCACTTTCAGCTTCGCGTCCAGGGGCAGGTGGAACTTGTAGGCGATCAGGGCCAGGCAGATGATCCCCATGGCCTTCTGGGCATCGTTCTGGCCGTGGGTGAATGACATGGCCGCGGCGCTGACCAGCTGCGCCTTCCGGAACACCACGTTGACCCTGTGGCCGGATCTGCGCCGCACGATCCACAGGATGATCAAGATGAGCAGCATGCCCACCACGAATCCCATGGCCGGGGAGATGATGATGAAGGCCCCGATCTCCTTGAGCTTCTTCATGTGCAGGGCGTCGAAGCCCGCGTGGGCCACCACGGCGCCAGCGAGCCCGCCCAGCAGGGTGTGGCTGGTACTGGAGGGGATGCCGAACCACCAGGTGAGGAGGTCCCAGGTGATGGCGGCCATCAGGGCGGCGGCGATGACTGCCGGGACCACGTGGTTGCTGTCGGCGATGCCCTTGGCGATGGTGGTGGCGACGGAGGTTCCGGCCAGGGCGCCAGCGAAGTTCAAGGTCGCGGACATCACCAGCGCGTACTTGGCGGGCAGCACGCCCGTGCTCACGACCGTGGCGATGGAGTTGGCAGTGTCGTGGAACCCGTTGATGTAGTCGATGCCCCAGGACAGCAGCACCAGCACCGCCAGGGATGGGATGAGGAAGACTTCGATCATGAATGCCTCAAGCGTTCTTCATGACCGTGGAGCCCACCACCTTGGCTACGAGCTCGATCCTGTCCGTCGCCTCCTCGATGCGGTTGAGAAGTTCCTTCCACTTGATGATCTCGATGGCGTCCTTGGGATCCTCGAAGACCTGGGCCAGAGCCGCGTGGTAGATGGAGTCGGCCTTGTTCTCCAGGGTGTGGACCCGCCGGATGCGATCCCGGATCTCCTTCTGGTTGGACATGTTTCGCAGGGAGCGGATGAGGTGCAGGATCTCGCCGGAACCCTCGACGATGATGGAGCTGATCTCCGTGACGGCCGGCATGATGTGGGTGATGCGGTAGAGGATCAGACGCTCACAGACCGCGTGGAGGGAATCGACCACATCGTCGAGGGCATGGGCCAGGGCCATGATGTCCTCCCGTTCGATGGGCGTGACGAAGGTCTGGTTCAGCCGGTCCATGATCTCGCGGGTGAGATCGTCGCCAATGTGCTCCAGGTCCTTCATCTGCCGCCGCAGCTCGGCGAAGCGGACGGGGTCCCCGGTGCGGATCTCCAGGTCGAACAGCTGCGAGGCCTGGTAGGCGTTGGCGGCGGCGGATTCCAGAAGGTCGAAGAAGACCATCTCCCGGGGTTTGAGCCAGCGCATCAGGGCATTCAAGGACATGGGGATCTCCAACGTTCAACCTTCAACTGTAGTGGGTCGAAGGGTGTAACTGGAGCGTAAATTTGGCCACGGCCGCTGGGCGCCGAACCTGCCTCGGTGTATGGTCGGAAGGCATGGATGAGCCGGAATCTCAGCGTGACGGTGGATCGGGGATTCCGGTCTTCTTTGGACGTGCGCTGATCTGTCTGGTTTCCATGACCTTCCTTGGCTTCGGACTGGGGCTGAGTGTCCAGAAGGGGGCCTCTTTCCTCTGGACAGTCGGCTTCCTCATCACCCTGGCTTTGGTCCTGGTCCTCATGGCGCGTTGGCAGGTCGGGCCTCTGGCTGAACCCCTGGGACAGCTTCTGGGTGGGAGCCGTCCCCAGGCCATCGAGGATCTCCCCCGGGCCTGGTTCGCGCTGGAACGGGAGAACGACGACCTCAAGGAGAAGGCGGCGCGGGAAGATCGGCTGCTGCCTGGCATCATGGCGCGCCTGGAGGAGGGCGTGCTGCTCTTCGGCCCTTCGGGGAACCTGGAGCAGTTCAATCCGGCGGCGCAGCGGCACCTGGGCCTGGGCGCCCCCCTGGCCAAGGGGATGGGCGTGGGTGAGGTGTTCCGGGACCAGGCGGGCCAGGACGCGATCCAGCGGGCCTTCCGGGGGGCGTCCTGCGAATGGCGCCTGGCGCGGGCGGGCCGGACCCTGCGAGTCCGTGCCATTCCCTTCGCACCCTTGGGGGCCGTGAGCGGCGTGCTGCTCACCCTGGATGACGTCACGAGCCAGGAGGCCCTGGAGACCACCCGCCAGAAATTCATCTCCAACGTGAGCCATGAGCTCAAGACGCCGGTGACCGCCATCCGGATCGCCGCGGAGAACCTCCAGGAGGAGCGCCTGGAGGGCTCTGCGCGGGCCAGCGCCCAGTCCATCATGCGCTCCGTGGATCGGCTCACCCTGTTGCTGGGGGATCTCTCGGAGCTGAGCCGGATCGAGAGCGGCGCCCTGCATCTGGCTCCGGTGGCCTTCGACCTCGGGGGTTTCCTGGAGACCCTGATGCGGGACCTTCAGCCCCGGGGGGTGGCTTGTGGCGTCGAGCTGGCCCTGCTGGTGGATGCCCCTGAGGGGACGACGATCCTCGCGGATCCGCTGCGGCTCCACCAGGTGCTGGAGAACCTGCTGTCCAACGCCCTGAAATTCAGTCCGGCGGGGGGACGGGTCGAGCTGGTCGTGCGGGTCACGAGCCAGGGACAGATCTGGGAAGTGCGGGACCAGGGGCCGGGCATCCCCGAGTCCGAGCAGGGGCGGATCTTCGAGCGCTTCTACCGGGCCCAGGCGGCGAAGGCCAAGCCGGGCACGGGGCTGGGGCTGGCCATCGTGAAGCACCTGTGCCGGCTGATGGGTGGGGAGGTCGCGGTGGAGAGCCGTCCTGGAGAAGGCGCCACCTTCCGGGTGATCCTGCCGCCCCAGGCCGAGCCTCAGGAACCGGCGGGTCCGCCCAGTCGGTAGCCGACGCCCACCACGGTCTCGATGGATTCTGCGGCCGCCTCGCCGATCTTGGCCCGGACCCGCCGGACGTGGGCATCGATGGTGCGGCTCTCGCCCAGGTACTCGAGGCCCCACACCTGCTGGAGGATCTTCTCCCGAGTCAGGACCCGGCGCGGATTGGCCAGGAAATAGGCCAGCAGCTCGAACTCCCGCCGGGTCAGTTCCACCAGCTGCCCGTCCACCCTGGCGGCGTGCATGTCCAAGTCCACGGTGATGGGACCGAAGGACAGCTGGGGGGCGCGTTCGGAACCTTCGAAAGGCGTGGATCTCCGCAGGATCGCCCGGAGGCGCGCGGCCAGCTCCCGGGCCGAGAAGGGTTTGGAGATGTAGTCGTCGGCACCGAGTTCGAGGCCGAGCACGCGGTCGATCTCTTCGCTCCGGGCCGTCACGAGCAACACCGGGAGGGCCCGGAGGGTCGCATGGGTGCGGATGGCGCGGAGGACATCCAGACCATCCATGTCGGGCAGGCTGAGGTCCAGCAGCGCGGCGTCGAGCTTGGGCCCGCTGGCGTTGAGGGCCAGCATGGCATCGCGGCCCGTGCCGACGGGAATGAGGCTGAAGCCCTCCCGGCGGAGGTGCTGTTCCAGGCCCAGCCGGATTTCGGTGTCGTCTTCGAGAAGGAGGATGCGCGGCATGGTCACCTTTGTCCCTATTCTGCCGCATCGCCCTGGAGGTAGGGGTGCTTGGCGCTCCGTCCCTCCAGGATGAACAGCACTTCCTCAGCAATGTTGGTGGCCTGGTCGGCGATGCGCTCCCAGTTCTTGATGACCAGGATGAGGTGGCTGGCCCGCTCGATGCAGAGGGGGTCGGACATCATCAGGCGCAGCAGTTCCCGGTAGATCGAGCCATAGAGGTCATCCACGGAGTCGTCCGCCTGGATCACGGTCCGGGCCAGACCCGCATCGCTGCCGATGAAGGCGTCCACGGCCATCCGGACCATGCCCCGGGTCTCCTGGCCCAGGCGCTCAAGCGAGCCGCTGGAGAGGATCGGCGGATGGACATACGTCGCCCGGCGCGCGATGTTGCAGCAGTGATCGCCAATGCGCTCCAGCTCCGGGACGATCTTGAGGCTGGAGGCGATGAGCCGAAGGTCGCCCGCCGCGGGGGCCCGCAGGGCGAGCAGGTCCACGCAGAGGCGGTCCAGCTTCAGCTCCCACTCGTCCAAGCCGCGGTCCATGGTCATCACATGATCGGCTTTGGCTTTGGAGCGTTCGGTGAGGGCCTGGATGGTCAGGTCGATCATCTCCTCGGCCAGGCCCGCCATGGCCAGGATGCCGTCCCGGAGATCCCTCAGTTCCTGGTCGAATTGACGCATCAGCCGAACCTCCCTGTGATGTAGTCCTCGGTCATGCGGTGTCCGGGATTGGTGAACATCTTCTCGGTGAGCCCCGTCTCGATCAGCTTACCCATCCAGAAGAAGGCCGTGTGATCGCTGACCCGAGCGGCCTGCTGCATGTTGTGGGTGACGATGACGATGGTGAACTCCCGCTTCAGCTCGAGGATCAGTTCCTCGACCCGGGCGGTGGCGATGGGATCGAGCGCGGAGCAGGGCTCGTCCATGAGGATCACCTCAGGGCGGACGGCCAGGGCCCGGGCGATGCAGAGGCGCTGCTGTTGGCCGCCGGAGAGCCCCTGGGCCGAGTCCTTCAGGCGGTCCTTGACCTCCTCCCACAACCCGGCGCCCTTCAGGCTGCGCTCCACGGCCTCATCGAGGACCGCGCGGTTCCCCTCGCCCTGGATCCGCAGGCCGTAGGCCACGTTCTCGAAGATGGATTTCGGGAAGGGATTGGACTTCTGGAACACCATGCCTGCCCGTTTCCGGAGCGCGATGACATCGGTTTCCGGGGCGTAGATATCCGTATCCCCCATGAGCACCCGTCCCTCGATCCGGACGTCGTCGATGAGGTCGTTCATGCGGTTCAGGCAGCGCAGCAGCGTGCTCTTGCCACAGCCCGAAGGGCCGATGAAGGACATGACGGAGTTGCGGGCCACCTTCAGGTCGACGTCGAACAGGGCCTGCTTGCTGCCGTAGTACAGGTTGAGCCGGTCCACCTGCACCATGGTGGGCGAGGTCAGCACGGCCGGGTCGGTGAGGGGCAGGTCGGGCTTCACGAAGCTCGCGGGACGCATGCCGGCATCAGGGGGCGGCACCTGCAGGTGCGCGGGCTCCGTAACAGGACGGGGGTCGTCGATTTCCATGTCGATGGCTCCAGGGTTCTCGATCAAAAGGTGCTCCCCCCCAGGCGCTCACGCAGCTTGCGCCTGAGGTTCAATGCGAAGAGGTTCAGGACCACCACCACGAGGAGGAGGAGGAAGGAGGCCATGAAGACCATGGGCTTGGCGGCTTCGGAATTGGGACTCTGGAAGCCCACGTCGTAGATGTGGAATCCGAGGTGCATGAACTTCCGGTCGAAATGGAAGAAGGGGAAGGTGCCATCCAGCGGCATGGCCGGGGCCAGCTTGACCACGCCCGTGAGCATCAGTGGGGCAACCTCGCCGGCGCCGCGGGCGATGGCCAGGATGAGGCCCGTGAGGATGCCCGGTGTGGCACTGGGAAGCACCACTTTCCAGAGGGTCTGCCACTTGGTGGCACCCATGGCGAGGCTGGCCTCCCGCTGGGAGCGCGGGACCGCGCCGAGGGCCTCTTCCGTGGCGACGATGACCACGGGGACGGTCAACAGGGCCAGGGTGAGCGAAGCCCAGAGGATGCCGCCGGTGCCGTAGGTCGGGGTCGGCAGGCTGTCGGCGAAGAAGAGCTGGTCAATGGCCCCGCCCAGGCCATAGACGAAGAACCCGAGGCCGAACACGCCGAACACGATGGAGGGCACCCCGGCCAGGTTGTTCACGGCGACGCGCACGGCCCGGACGAGCCAACCCTGCTTGGCGTACTCCCGGAGATAGAGGGCCGTGACCACGCCCAGGGGGACCACCAGGATGGACATCACCAGCACCATCATCACGGTGCCGAAAATGGCCGGGAAGATGCCGCCTTCGGTGTTGGATTCTCGGGGATCGTCGGCCACGAACTCCCAGAGACGGGAGACGTAGACGCCGAACTTGTCGAGGGGGCCCATGGCATTGGCCGGCACCATCCGGACGACGCTGCCGAGGGGCCAGTCCTTGAGCTGGCCCTCCGCCGTCTGCAGGTTGAGGGTCCAGGCCCTGGCCTCGGAGCGGGCCTGCTCCAGGCCGGCCTGGACCTGGTCGTAGGTGGTCTGGATCTCCGCGGTCTTGGCGTCCAGGGCCTGGAGCGCCGGCTGGTCGCCCTTGGCCTCCAACCGTCGGCGGGACAGGCGGAGCTTCTCGATGCGGCGGTTCAGTTCGCCCACCTGGCCCTTCTCGATGGACTGGATGTGGCGCCGAAGCCGGTTGGCCTCCGGAAGGCGGCTCAGGGCATCGGCCATGGCCTGGGGACCGGTCGCCACCACCTTGCCATCGTGGCTCAGGGAGGCGATCCGGCCGATGAAGGGGCCGTATTCCAGGCGCTCGATGAGCAGGGCGTCCTTCGGGTATTCGGGGGCGCCCATGCTGGCGCCGGGAATCCAGCGGAAATCCTGGCCGTAGATGTCGCGGTTCCCGACCCGGAACTGGATCTTTTCGGTCTCCTCGCCGCGGGCGGGCTCATGTCCCGTGATCTCGCCTAGGACCGGCCCCTCCGGCGTCTGCACCTGGACCAGCGTGGCGGGCCAGAAATAGCCCATGCCCTTGGCCACGATGAAGCCCACCAGGCTGAGGATCATGGCGAGGCAGAAGGCCAGCAGGGTTCCGGAGAACCACACGAAGATCCCGCCCTGTCGGAAGCGATCGGCCAGCCGGCTCATCAGATGGACTCGTAGCGGCGGCGCAGGCGCTGGCGGACCAGCTCTGCGACGGTGTTGAGGATGAAGGTCAGGACGAACAGCAGGAAGGCCGCCAGGAACAGCACGCGATAGAGGGATCCGTGCAGCGGTGCTTCCGGGATCTCCACGGCGATGTTGGCGCTGAGGGTGCGCATGCCGTTGAAGGGGCTCCAGTCCATGACCGGCGTGTTGCCCGTGGCCATGAGCACGATCATCGTTTCGCCGATGGCGCGGCCAAGGCCCACCATGGTGGCCGAGAAGATGCCAGGGCTGGCGGTGGGCAGCACGATGCGCCAGGCGGTCTGCCAGGGGCTGGCGCCGCAGGCGAGGCTGGCGGAGGTCAGCGACTTGGGCACGCTGGAGAGGGCGTCCTCGCTGATGGTGAAGATGATGGGGATGACGGCGAAGCCCATGGCGAACCCGACCACCAGGCTGTTGCGCTGGTCGTAGGTCACGCCCATGGCCGTCTGCAGCCAGGTCCGGTAGCTGCCACCCATGACCACGCGCTCGACCCAGGGGCCGGCCAGGCTGGTCAGCCAGACGGCCAGCAGCAGCACCGGGACCATCCAGAGGACCTCACGCCCGTTGCCGTAGCCGTTGCGGAAGGGGAGTGACATGCGCCCCCAGAGCGGTGCGATCAGCAGGGCCAGCAGGAGCACGACGAAGGGAAAGACGAAGACCTCGACGGCCATGCGCTCGAGGAGCGGAGCCATGACCAATCCGGCCAGGAATCCGAGTACCACCGAAGGCAGGGCGGCCATGATCTCGATGGTGGGCTTGATGGCGTTCTTCAGCCGCGGCATGGCGAACTGGGAGGTGTATAGCGCGCCGAGGACCGCCAGGGGGAAGGCGAAGAGCATGGCGTAGAGCGTCCCCTTGAGGGTGCCAAACACCAGCGGCACGAGGCTGAACTTGGGTTCGAAGTCATCCGTTCCACCCGTGCTCTGCCAGACATATTCGGGTTTTTCGTAGCCCTCGTAGTGCGTCTTGCCCCACAGCAGGCCGAAGCTGACCTCAGGATGGGGGGCGTCGAGGGACCAGAGGCGCATGGCCCCCGAAGCCGCGCTGGCGTGGAGGATCAGGTCGCCCCGGGGGGCCAGGGCGGCGATCCCCGGGCCCTCGAGTCGCGCGGAGAACATGCGGCGCTCGGTGGTCAGGTGGTCCACGACCAGGTCTGTCGGTGTCCAGGTGAGGAACCGCTTGTCCCGCTGACTGGCCTGGAAGCCCAGCACCGGCCCCTCAAGTCGCGGGAAGGCGTGGAAGGCCTGGAGCTGGAATGCCTCGTTCACCCGCACGCGCTGGTAGGCGGCCAGCTTGCCCTTGATGCCACCGACCAGCAGGCTCGACTGGCCCAGGGCGAAACCAAGCGACTGGATGGGCTCTGCGAAATCGGCAGAGGACAGGATCGCGTCGGATTCAGGATCGAGGTCCAGCAGCCGTCCTTCGCTGGTGCCCACGAAGAGGTTCCGCCCGTCCGAGCTCCAGGCCGCGGCCGTGGCATGCAGGGAGGGATCCCGGAGGACCGGCCTCCAGGACAGCACTGCGGGAGCGGCATCCAGCTGAGTCTCCGCCCAGGCGAGACCATCCTGGGTGGAGCTCACGATCCTCATGGCAGAGCCACCGCCCAGGCCACCGCTTTCCATCAGCCTGAAATGGAGGATCTGGCCCGCACCCATGTCCAGGGATGGGCCACCTTGCCAATGGGGATCCAGGGTCCATTGGGCGGGATCGTTCTCCCCGGCGGGTTTGGACCAGGCCATCCGCGTGAAGAAGAGACGGCCATCCGCCCCGACGACCAGGGCCTCGCCCTTGGGATTGAGGGGCGTGACGCTGCGCCAGGGCAGCGCCGGACCGTCGCTGGGAGCAGCAAGCGCCGAGCCTTGCGGGAACCTCAGGGCCTTCACCCCTTCCGTCCGGGACATGAGCACGATGGCTTTTCCGGATTCGTCGGCCCAGGCACCGACGGCTGGCGCCGTCTGCAGGGTCCCCAGGGACCGAGACTGGGGCGGCAGGAAGAGCGGCACTGATTCCTTCATGATGAACAGGAGCATGGCCAGCACGGCCCCGATGATCGTCAGGCCGCCGCTGGAGATGGCGAAGGCCATGAACCGGTCGACGCGTTTGGCACGGGCCTGGTGTGAAGGGATGCTGGACATGTCGGCTCTTGGGGGCGAAGGGTAAAAGGCCTGATCAACAAACGGGCGTGCCGGAGGATCCCCCCGGCACGCTCGAGTCCAGATTCACTACTTCAGCTTGGCGATCTCTTCGGTTTCCATCTTGGCGGTGAGGGGCAGGAAGCCGTCCTTCACGACGATCTCCTGGCCTTCCTTGCTGAGCACGAACTTGAGGAACTCGCTGGTCAGGGGATCCATCGGCTTCTTGGGATCCTTGTTGATGTAGATGTAGAGGAAGCGGGCCAGGGGGTACTTGCCACTCAGCGCGTTCTCGTAGGTGGCGGCGAAGGCGGCCCCATCATTCTTCTTGGCATCGGACAGGGGGACCGCCCGGACGCCGGAGGTGGCATAGCCGATGCCGCTGTAGCCGATGGCGAACTTGTCGGAACCCACGCTCTGGACCACAGAGGAGGAGCCCGGCTGTTCCTTCACGGTGTCCTTGTAGTCGCCCTTGAAGAGCGCGTGCTCCTTGAAGTAGCCGTAGGTGCCGCTGGCGCTGTTGCGGCCGTAGAGGCTGAGGGGGCGGTTGGCGGCATCCCCGGTCAGGCCCAGGTCGCCCCAGGTCTTGATGTCCTTCTCGAGGCCGCCCTTGCGGGTCTTCGAGAAGATCGCATCCACCTGCTGCATGCTGAGGGCCTTGATGGGATTGCCCTTGTTCACGAACACCGCGAGGGTGTCGATGGCCACGGCCACCTTGGTGGGCTTGTAGCCGAACTTCTTCTCGAACTTGTCGGCTTCCTCGTTCTTCATCTCACGGCTCATGGGGCCCAGCTGGCTGGTGCTCTCGATGAGTGCCGGGGGGGCGGTGGTGGATCCCTTGCCTTCCACCTGGATCTTCACGTTGGGGTATTTCTTGTTGAACCCCTCGACCCAGTAGGCCATCAGGTTGTTCAGGGTGTCGGAACCGATCGAGTTGAGGTTTCCGCTGATGCCGGAGACCTTCTTGTAGGTGGTGAGCTTCGGGTCCACCTTGACGGTCTGGGCGGTCGCGGTCAGACCAACCAGGGCGGCCAGAACGGTCTGGGCCAGGAATCGGATCCTCATGGATGCCTCCTAAGTAGCCTTGATCCTGGGTCCCGGGGGTGAATCCCTTTGTTACGGCCCGTGACATCCCTGTAACTTCATTCCCGAACCAGCTTGCCCTCGAGCAAATAAGTGGGTTTAATGCTTGGAGATCCTGCGTGCTGATCGAGGCACCGCCCGCGCACGGGGATCGCGACCATCCAGTTTTTTCCTACGGGTGGCCGAAGTCAGGGCAGGGCCCCCTTCGGTTTCCCGATCCACCATCCCAATCCATCACCACACCCAAGGCCGCTGAGCCTGCCGGGCGTAAGCCGCAGCCAGAACCCTGGGCCCCAAGAGGAGCCTCCTTGAGCCCCAAGAAAACCATGATGATCAACGCCACGGATCCCGAAGAGATCCGCGTCGCCACCCTGATCGACGGCGTGTTGTTCGACTACGACGTCGAGTTCCTGCACAACGAGAAGATCAAGGGCAACCTCTACAAGGCCCGGGTGGTCCGCGTGGACACCAGCCTGCAGGCGGCCTTCGTCCACTTCGGCGGCCAGAAGAACGGCTTCCTGCCCCTGGGCGAACTGCCCCGCGAGCTGAGCGGCGACGGCCGCCGCGCCCGCATCCAGGACGTCCTGCAGCGCGACCAGGAGATCCTGGTCCAGGCCGTCCGCGAGGAGCTGGGCAGCAAGGGCGCCATGATGACCGGCCAGGTCAGCCTGGCAGGCCGCTACCTGGTGATCACCCCCGGCAACCCCGTGAACGGCATCAGCCGGAAGATCGAGGCCACCGAGGAGCGCCGCCACTTCAAGCAGCTCATCGACACCCTCGAGATTCCCGAGGACATCGGCGTCATCGTCCGCACGGCCAGCCTGGGCGTGACCAAGGAGGACTTCCAGCGTGACCTGGAGTACCTCCTGGACACCTACAAGGAAGTGCTGAACCGCTACAAGCACCGCCACGGCGTGGGCCTCGTGTGGCAGGAGGATGACGTCGTCACCCGCACCCTGCGCGACACCTTCACGGCCGACGTGGAGGAAGTGCAGATCGACGACGAGGACACCTTCCGGGCCGCCCAGTCCTTCTTCAAGCGCACCATGCCCCAGCATCTCGACGTGCTGAAGCACTACAGCGGCAAGAAGCCGCTCTTCTCCCGCCACCAGCTCGAAGAGCAGATCGACCGCGTCTACGGCCGCAAGGTGGGCCTGCCCAGCGGCGGGGCCCTGGTGCTGGACCAGACCGAGGCCCTGGTGGCCATCGACGTGAACAGCGGCAAGACCTCCGGCGACGGCGTGGAGGACATGGCCTTCAAGACCAACATGGAGGCGGCCGAGGAAGTGGCCCGGCAGCTGCGCCTGCGTGATCTGGCCGGCCTCATCGCCATCGATTTCATCGACATGAAGCGCGAGTCCCACATCCGCTCCGTGCAGGACAAGCTGGTGGACTGCCTCAAGGCCGACAAGGCCCGCATGGAGGTTGGGAAGATCAACCGCTTCGGCGTGCTGGTCATGACCCGTCAGCGCATCCGCCCCAGCCTGCAGCACGTGAACCACGAGAGCTGCCCCACCTGCGCGGGCACCGGCAAGGTGAAGACCATCGAGGCCATGGCGCTCTCCGTGGTGCGCAAGCTGCACGGGATCCTGGCCAAGGGTGGCATCGGCGAGATCCGCGTGAAGCTGGCCCCGGCCATCGCCGCCGCGGTGCTGAACGAGAAACGCAGTGACCTGACGCTGATGGAGGAGGAGAGCGACGCCAAGATCCTCATCCAGGCCGACTGGTCCATGAGCTACGGCGAGATGTCGGCGGAGATCGAGCGGGCGGAAGAGGCCCCGGTCGAGAAGCCCGCGCCCAAGCCGCATCGCGAGAAGGGCGCTCCCGAGGACGAGACCGTGGTCCTGGGCGGTGACAGCCCCATCTCCTTCGAGAAGGCCCTGGGCCTCCATGGCGATGGCCCGAAGGATGCCAAGAAGGAGGCCTTCAAGTACGATCGCCGCGACCTGCAGCGGGCCGCCCTGGATGAGCGGGAGCGCCTCCGCGCCCTGTTCGAGAGCGCCAAGCCCGAGGACGATGAGATGGAAGACGGCCCCGAGGAACCCGGAGACGAGTCCAAGGGCGATGGCACCAAGCGCAAGCGCCGGCGCCGGCGCCGCAAGGGCGGGGCGGACCGGGGCGAAGGAGCCACGCAGGCTGGATCCCCCGAAGGGGCCAGGCCCGTCGTGACTGAGCCCATGCCCGAGCCCCCCAAGGCCACCCCAGGCCTGGTGGCCAGCTTGCTGACGCCGAGCCCCCGGCCCCGGATTGGCGCTGCTCCCCAGGTCGCCGAGGCCGCCGTGGCGGAAGCCCCCAAGCCCAAGCGCACGCCCAGGGCCAAGGTGAGCTCGGCTCCCGAGCCCGCGGCAGCTCCCACTCCCGTGCCCGAGCCGATTCCTGAGCCGGCGGCCCCTGTGAAGAAGAAGGCTGCCCCGAAAGCCAAGGCCTCCGCCAAGTCCCCCGCGAAGAAGGAGAAGGCAGAGAAGGAGAAGGCCGAAAAGCCCGCCGAGACGGCCCCCAAGCCCAAGGCGACCCGCGCGAAGAAGGCCAAAGCCGAGTAGTCGCGGATGTCCATCTTCTGGATTGCACCTCTCGCCTCCCTGGCCACCCTTCTGGGTGGCTGGGGAGTGGTGCGCTTCCTCCAGGGCCGGGCGCAGTTCATGCGCCTGCTATCGGGCGTGGCGGCGGGGTACCTGCTGTCGCTGACCGTGGCCCGCATCATCCCCGAATGCCTGGAAGCCAAGGGTGGGGAGCTCAACGCCTACTGGGTGCTGGCGGGCTACCTGCTGGTGCACGTCATGGAGCACGGCATCACGCTCCATTTCCACTACGGGGAGGAGACCCATACGGACGGATCGCCGCTCAGCGGCGTACTGGCCCTGGTCGGCCTGTCGCTGCACAGCCTCATGGATGGCGTGGCCATCGCTGCGGCCCTGGCGACGCATAGCAACCTCGGTCCCCTGGTCGTGCTGGGCATCCTCCTCCACCGCATCCCGGAGGGCGGAACCATCGCCTCCATCTTCCTGGTGCGGGGCTTCGGGAACCGCGCGGCGATGCTGGCCGCGGGCACGCTGGCCCTGGCGGCCATGCTGGGATCGGCCGGACAATCGCTGCTCAACCTGCCGACCGGTCCGGTCCTCGGACTGACGGCAGGACTGGCCCTCTACGTGGCGAGCTCGGACCTGCTGCCCGAGGTCCAGAAGGTCTCGGGCCTCCGCAGCACGATCGCCCTGCTGTCGGGAGTGGGGATCTTCCTCCTCAGCTCGCGGCTGCTGCCGCACCAGCACTGAGTCCCGCATGCGCCGTCTCGGGAGGAAAAGCAGAGGCCTGTTGCTGGGCGCCCTGCCGGCCCTCCTGGCGGCGCAGGGATTGCCGCCGGCCCCGGTCATCCCGCCCCTGGACGCGCCGACGCCGGCAGAGCTGCTCCCGCTCCGTCCCTTCCGCATCGAGCGGGGCCCCGGCAATTCCCGTGTGCCCTTCGACTGGCGGGGTGACCGGGTCCGGGAAGTGGGCGATGTCTGGATCCTCGAACAGGGGGCCATCCAGGCGGAAGGCCTGCTCCTCCTGGCCGACCGCATCGAATACCGCATCCCCGAGGGCCGGCTCATCGCCGAGGGGCACATCCGCCTGGAGGGCCCTGACCTGCGCCTGCGCGGGGAGCGCCTGCAGATGGACTGGGGCCTCCGCTCGGGCGAGGCCTGGGCCCTGCAGATGGACCTGCCCCCCTCCTGGACCCTCAGGTCTGGCCATGTGGCCTTCGCCACCCTGCGCACCTGGTCCTTCGACGAGGTGGAGCTGAGTCCCTGCCCCGAGGAGAAACCAGGTTGGACGGCCAAGCTCACCAGCCTGAAGGTGGATCTCGACGGTTTCGCCACGCTCTGGAACGCCCGGGTCCTGCTGGGTTCCGTGCCCATCTTCTACCTGCCCTACGCCCTCTATCCGGCCCAGGCGGAACGCACGTCGGGGCTGCTCCCTCCGCGCCTGGGGCTGTCCAGCTCCTTCGGCTCCACCGTGGGGCTCTCCTACTTCCAGGTGCTGGGCGATTCCGTGGATACGACCTTCTCGCCGGAGTACCTGAGCAAGGAGGGCATGCTCTGGGGCGGGGAGCTCCGATGGCGTCCGGACCTGACCCACCAGGGCAGCTTGTCCGGGGAGACCATCCACCAGCGGAGCCTCGACACCCATCGCTACCGCTACAACCTGAAGGAGGTCTGGCAGCGCGAGGACGGCTGGCAGCTGACGGCGGACGTGAACCAGGCCTCGGACAACTTCGTGGATGCCGATTTCGGGAAGGGCCTCGGTTCCCTCGGCGCCACCAGCTTCGACTCGGCCCTGTATCTCGGGCGCAGCTTCACCTTCGGCAGCCTCAGCCTCTCCGCCGCGGAACAGCGCAGCTTCTTCTTCACCAAGGACCAGGGCGACCCCTTCTACAGCGCCCAGTTCCCGGCCTCCCTCCGGCGGCAGACCCTCCCCCAGGGCGAGTTCCGGTTCTTCCCGGTACCTCTCCTCGGGCAGCTGTACGTGGATGGGGGGGTGCGGCTGGGCCGCTTCGCCTACCGCATCGAGGGCAGCTCCTCCGTGCCCGACCAGAGCTACGCCTGGGATCGCCAGGACGCCAACACCCGCGTGCATGGACGGCTGGGGCAGTGGGGGCCGTTCCGGGCCGACTTCGAGCTCCTGGGGCGGGCCACCCACTACAGCTCCACGCTGTCCTCCGCCGTGTTCGATCCGGCGGGCGGGGCCGACGGCACCGTGGTGGACCCGGCCACCAGCCCCTTCCAGGTGGATGGCGTCCCGGCGACGCGGCTCCTGCTGTCCAGCCACCTGCGGCTGTCGGGGCCCCAGGTCGGCCGCAGCTATAAGGAGGTCTCCGTCCTGGGCTACGAGGGTGAGCTCAAGCACGTGGCCGAGCCCTATTTCGGATTCACCGAGACCAGCCGCTATGGCGACGCCGGGCTGCTGCCCAGGTTCGATACGGTGGACTCCTTCCCCGGCGTCAACGACAGCGCCTCCGGTGAGCGGAGCTTCGAGGTGGGGCTCAAGCAGCACCTCCTGGGGCGTTCCGGCCTGGGATCCGGGTTCGCGGACCTGGCCCGGCTGCGGGTGGCCACGCGGTACCACGCAACCCCGATCATCCTCAGCGACGGCCGCTACAAGAAGGGCTGGTCCTCCCTGGATACCGACCTGGACGTGGAACCGGACGATCGCTGGCGCATCAGCCTGCGCCGCTCCTCGGACATCGGGGCCGGGGGTTCCGACAACGCCCTCAGCGTGGACGTGAAGGCGAGGGACGGTGGCCGCTTCAACCTGGCCTACTTCTCCACCGGCATCAACCGGTTCCTGGTCCGCCAGCAGGGCCTCCAGTTCGGCGGCCTGCAGCGGCTCTGGGATGACCGGGTCCGTCTGGAGTTCAGCGCCAACTATGACTTCCGGAACCACGGCTTCGCCTCCAGCCAGGTGGCCCTGGCCTACGTCCAGCCCTGTGTGGCCTATGTCCTGAAATACAGCCATGTGGCCTTGAACACGGCCCTGGTGTCGGGGGGGCGTGAAGATCGCGTGGACCTGACCCTGACGCTGAGGGGGCTGGGCGACCTGTTCAGTTTCCGGCGCTGACGATCCGGGGCGGGAGATCGCCCTCTCCGGACACCACGACGCGGTTCCGTCCCAGGCTCTTGGCCTGGTAGAGCGCCTTGTCCACCTGGGCCATCAGGGCGCTGATGGTGGGCGCACCGGGCCCGCCCACGCCGAAGCTCATGGTGGGGAAGATGGTCTGGCCCCCGGGCAGCACGATGGGGTCCTCGTCGATGCGGCGCCGCAGCTTGTTGGCCACGTCCGCACCGGCCTTGAGGCTGGTTTCCGTCAGCAGCACGGCGAACTCCTCGCCGCCGATGCGGAAGGCGAGGTCGGATTTGCGGAGCGCGGAACGGATGCGTCCCGCCAGCTGCCGGAGGACCTCGTCGCCGACCGGGTGGCCGAAGCGGTCGTTGATCAGCTTGAAGTGGTCCACGTCGCCGAGGACGAGGACGAAGGCGCGCCGGTGCCGTTCCCACTGCCGGACCGCGTGGTCGAGGTTCTGGTCGAAGGCCCTGCGGTTGAGCAGCTCCGTCAGCGGATCGGTCAGCACTTCGTTCCGCAGGGAGGCCGCCTCGATCTCCAGCATGCTGCGCCGTTCCCGCAGATCGTGGATGGCCGATTCGTACTCGGTCTGGATGCGGCGGGCGTGCATCCACTCGACGGCCCGCTTGCAGGCGTGGACCAGCCGGGGTGCCGGAAGGGGGAGCGGCACCCAGTCCGAGATGCCCGCCAGCAGCAGGCGGCGCTGATCGGCCTCGTTCTTCATCTGGCCCACCAGGATCGTGTAGGGCAGCCGGCCCTGCTCCCTGAGCTGGGACAGCACCGCCAGGGCGCCCTCCACCCCCCCGGAGGAGAGGCCCAGCAGGAGCACGGGCGCCTTCAGCGCACGCTGGGCTTCCACGGCATTGCGGACGGGCGGGGAATGCACCTCCATGCCGTAGTGGTGGAGCATGTCCCTGGCCTTCTGGGCGAGGGAGGACTGAAAGCCCACCGCCAGAACCGGGAGGCGCTGCCCCTCCTCGCGGGAGGTGCTGCCCGCCAGCACGGGACCGAGGTGGTTGAGCAGCTGCTGGATGGTGTGTCCAGAGGCGAGGAAGCCGTCGGCCTGGGCTTCCTGCAGGGCCCTGAGATCCTGTTCCGTCGGGGCATGATCGAGGATCAGGAAGATGGGAAGGTTGTGGAAGAGGACCCGGGCCTCACCCCGCAGGAGCCGACAGAGGCGGTAGCCATCCATGGGGTCGCCACCGGAGTCGACGAGGAGGACCTGAGCCTCCCCCCAGGCGTCCTGGGCGAGAGCTTCGAGGGGATCGGCGGCCTGCAGGATGCGATGGCCTGCGCCTTCGAACGCCATCCTCAGGCGTTCGACGAGGTCGTCATGGCGGGAGATGACCAGCAGGTTCATGAAGGGCCGAAATGAAGTCCTTCATGTTAGTGCGGATCAGCCCCGAGTTAAGGAAAATAACGGCGGGAGATCCGGCGATGGAGGGCACAGGTCAGCTCGTAGGGGATGGTGCCGAGGACCTGTGACAGCCGCTCGAGGCTGTGCGGCGCCGCCGGATCGGCGCTGAAGAGAGTCATGGGATCCCCCGGGGCCACCTGAGTGCCCAGGGGCAGGGCCACCGTCAGGTAGTCCATGGACACGCGGCCCACCACCGGGAAGGTCTGGCCGGCGAAGCCGACGACCCCGCGGTTCCCCAGGTCCCGCCGGTAGCCGTCAGCATAGCCGCAGGCCAGCGTGGCGATCTGCATGGGCTGTGGCGCCACGAAGGTGCGGCCATAACCCACCGTGGTTCCGGCCGGAACGGTCTTGACACGGGCCACCTCGGCCACCAGGGCCAGGGCGGGCTCCAGTCCCAGTTGTCGGCCTTCCGGCAGGGTCGTGAGACCGAAGAGGGCCAGCCCGGGCCGGAGGTGGGTGTCCTGGTCCAGGAGGTTCCGGAGGCAGGCATCACTGTTGCCGTGGTGGCGCTGCACCGGGTGGATGCCGGCGTCCACCAGCTGGGCGAGGCAGCCTTCGAACACCCGGCGCTGCCGGAGGGCGAAGCCCAGGTCGGCGTCGTCGGCCGTGGCGAAGTGCCCCATGGCACCATCGATCCAGGGGGCCAGCTGCCGCAGGGCCGCCAGGCAGTCCCCCAGCTCGGAAGGCAGCAGGCCGAAGCGGCCCATGCCCGTGTCCAGCTTCAAGTGCAGCCGAACCGGGTGGCTGGGCAGGATCCGCGCGTACTCCGCCAGGTGCTCGGGCCCGACGACGGCGATGGTCAGGCCCTCCGAGCTGGCGGCGGGGAGGGCTTCCGGGCGGAGGCCACCCAGCACGAGGACGGGACAGCCGATGCCGCCCTGGCGCAGTTCCAGGCCCTCCTCGAGGCTGGAGACCGCCAGACCGTGGGCCCCGGCCGCGGCCAGGGCCCGGCCGACGGGTACGGCGCCATGGCCGTAGGCATTGGCCTTCACCACGCCCCAGACCTCCCGGCCCCCGGCGGCGGTGCGGATGCGCTCCAGGTTCCGCCCGATGCGGCCCAGGTCCACTTCCGCCCGGAGGGCCCGGCCCTCGGGATGCCGGATCAGGGGTTCGAGGTGCTGCTCATTCACCTGTCGCTCGTCATTCGGCAAGACCCTGTTCCGCGAGCCAGCGTTCGGCGTCGATGGCAGCCATGCAGCCGCTGCCGGCGGCGGTGATGGCCTGGCGATAGGTGTGGTCCTGCACGTCGCCGCAGGCGAAGACGCCGGGAATGGAGGTCCGGCTGGAGCCCTTCTCCACCACGAGGTAGCCGGTCTCGTCCATGGGCAGCTGGCCCTGGAAGAGGCTGGTGTTGGGCCGGTGGCCGATGGCCACGAACAGACCTTCCACGGGCAGCTCGGACTCGCTGCCATCCACCGTGTCTTTGAGCTTCAGGGCGCGGATCTTCTCCACCTTCTCGCCCATGGGCGTTTCGTGGGTGGCCGTGACCACGTCCAGCACGACCTTGTTCCAGAGGGGCTGGATCTTCTCGTTCTTGAAGGCGCGCTCCTGCATGGTCTTGGAGGCGCGGAGCTTGTCCCGGCGGTGGATGAGGTGGACCTTGGTGGCGAACTTGGTGAGGAAGGTGGCCTCCTCCAGGGCGGTATCGCCGCCGCCCACCACGGCGATCTCCTTGCCGCGGAAGAAGAAGCCGTCGCAGGTGGCGCAGGCGCTGACGCCGCCGCCGGAGCGGGAGAGCTGCTCGTCCTTGTCGATGCCCAGCCACATGGCCGACGCCCCGGTGGCGATGATGACGGCATCCGCGGTGTATTCGCCCTTGTCCGTGGTGAGGCGGAAGGGACGGCTTTGGAGGTCGGCCTTGAGCACCGTCTCGGACTTGATGGTGGTACCGAAGCGGAGCACCTGCTCCCGCATCTCCTCCATCAGGGCCGGGCCGTCGATGCCCTTGCGGAAGCCGGGGAAATTCTCGACCTCGGTGGTGATGGTGAGCTGGCCGCCGGGCTGGACTCCCTCGAACACGAGGGGTGCCAGGTTGGCTCGCGAGGTGTAGAGGGCGGCGGTGTACCCGGCGGGACCCGTACCGATCACGATGACTTTATGGTGGTTCACGCGCTTCTCCTGGCAGGGGACGGGCCGGGGGCCCGGGTTCCGAGTCTACCGCGCCAGTCCCCGCTCCCGAAGCAGGGCCTCGGCTGCAGGCACGTCCGCCGGCACATCCACGCCCAGGCTCAGGTGGGGCGTGTCGGCCACGCCGATGGCCATGCCCGCGGCCAGCGCCCGCAGCTGTTCCAGCATCTCCAGCTGCTCGAGGGGGTGCGGCGGGAGCTGCGTGAAGGCGCGCAGGGCCTCGGGCCGATACGCGTAGAGGCCGAGGTGGCGCCGGAAATGGCTCAGCTGCCCGGGCTGCATCCAGGGCCGGAAATCCGGCTCGAAGACGGAACCGTTCCGCAGGTAGGGGATGGGGCTGCGGCTGAAGTAGAGGGCCCGCTGGCGGTCATCCACCACCACCTTCACGGCGTTCGGGTTGTAGAGCTCGTCAGGGTGGGCGAAGGGGCAGGCGGCGGTGGCGATGGGGAGGTCCGGCTGGGCCTGCATCAGGGCGACCACGGCCGCCACCGTGTCGGGATGCATGGCCGGCTCGTCCCCCTGGATGTTGAGAATGCAATCAAAGTCCTCCCCCAGGGATGCCAGGGCTGCGGCGGCGCGGTCCGTGCCGGAGGGCAGGGCGGGGTCCGTCATGAGGGCCTCGCCTCCGAAGCCCCTCACGGCGGCCGCGATGCGATCGTCATCCGTGGCGACCACGACCCGGTCGACGCCCCGGGCCCGGTGGGCCGCCTCGAAAACCCACTGGATCATGGGCCTTCCGGCGATGAGGGCGAGGGGCTTGCCGGGAAACCGGGAAGCCTGGAAGCGGGAGGGCAGGACGGCGAGGGTGCGCATGGGCCAAGTGTAGTGCAGGGGGACCGCCGGGATTCCAGACCGGAGGACCCCCTGCCGATGCCTCAGGAACCGGGGGCTTTCGCTTGGATCAATCCTTCGACGATGTATGGGCAGAGTTCGAGGACCTGTTTGCGCAGGCCCGGCAGACCCTTGCCACGCTGAAGGAGCCCCAGCCGGCCCACGTGGTCCAGGCCTCGGTGAACGCCCTGTTCCGGACCACGCACACCCTCAAGGGCATGGCGGGCATGCTGGGGTTTCCCAGCTTCAGCAAGGCCGCGCACCGCATGGAGGACATCTTCGACCTCATGCGCAAGGGGCGCCTGCGTTCGACGGATTCTCTGGTCGAGACCCTGGAGGCGGGCATCCTGGCCCTGGAATCGGGCATGGGCGGCCTGCGCCGGGGCCGCTCGGAGCCCGAAGACTACCTGCAACCCCTGCGGAAGCAGCTGGGGGAACTCGAGGCCCTGGCCCGACCCGCCGAGGGGGCGGCCCAGGACCTCACCTCGATGCTGGACCTGCCCCCCGACACCCTGAAGGCCCTCTCGGAATACGAGCACACCCGGGTGACCTCCCTCCTCATGAGCGGGATGCCGATCCATGGCGTGAGGATCTGCCTGGACTTCGCCACCTTCGACGAGCGCCTACGGGTCTACAGTGAGGCCCTGGGCGCACTCGGCGAACTCATCTCCACGCTGCCCTGGGATGCCCCGGAGGATCGCGAGGGGCTGGCCTTCCTCCTGATGGTCGCCTGCCCGGACCTGGATCCGACCAGGCTTCCGGCCCTGGAGGGCGAGCTGCTCGGCATGGCCCTGCTGGCGGATCCCGTCCGGGTGCCAGCCAGCCTCCGGGCTGCGGAGCCCACCCAACTCCCGGAGGAAACTCCGCCCGAGCCGGCAGTCCCCGGGACACCGGCGCCAGTGTCACCGGCGCAGGAGGTGGAGATCCTCCGCCTTCCGGCCCACCGCGTCGAGGCGCTTGAGGCCCGACTGATGGCCGTCGGACAACTGCGGGACGCGGCCAGCCTGCTGCTGAACCGGAGCCGCCAGGCCACCGATGACGATCGGCCGATGGCCCTGCTGGGACAGATCGAGGATGGTCTCCTGGATGTCCAGAAGTCCCTGCTGCAGATGCGCATGGTCAAGGTGGAGAGCCTGTTTTCGCGCATCGAGCCCATGGTGAAGGGCCTCAGCCGGGACACGGGCAAGCCCGTCAAGCTGACCTTCCAGGGGGGCGATCTGGAACTGGAGCGGAGCATCCTCGGGCGTCTCACGGAACCCTTCCTCCATCTGGTGCGGAATGCCGTGGACCACGGCCTGGAACCACCTTCGGAACGCCTCGCCCTGGGGAAGAATGAAACCGGGTCCCTGCGGATCTCAGCCTCCCAGCGGGGGCGCAACCTCCGCTTCGACATCCGGGACGACGGGCGGGGCTTCCACCTGGAACGCATCGAGGCGCGCGGGGTCGAACTGGGCCTCCTGAAGGCTGGCGAGAACCACACGCCGGAGCGCCTGCACCGTCTGACCCTGGAACCAGGCTTCTCCACCCACGACCAGGCGACCCAGCTTTCCGGCCGTGGCGTGGGCATGGATGTCGTGCGGGCCGAAATCGAGGCCCTGGGTGGCGAGGTGCACCTCTCGAGCGAGGCCCGGCGGGGCAGCCTCATCCGCCTGAGCTTCCCCCTGAGCCGTGCGGTGGTGAGCTGCCTCAAGGTGCGCTGCGCCGGCCAGTCCTTCGGAATTCCGCTGAGCAGCGTGGTCCGGGTCCAGGCGGGGCGGCAGGTCTGCCATGGCGGGGACCAGGTCCAGGTGCTCGGCGAATCCCTTCCCATCGAATCCCTCCAGGCCTGTCTCGGCCTGCCGGAGCCGGACGGGCAGCGGGCCTTCGTGGTGCTGAGCCAGCAGGGCGCGGCTGCCAGGAGCGTCGAGGTGGCCCTCGGAGTGGACGAGATCGTGGGACGGGGGGAGGTGCTGCTGCGCAGCCTGCCCGAACTGGCGCACACGGCGGGCATCATGGGGGGCAGCGTCCAGGAGGAGGGCATCCTCTGGGTGCTGGATCCCGATGCCATGCTGGGGCTGGCCATGGATTCCCTGATGAGGAGGGTGGCCCGTGTCTGAGCGGGGGTCCTGGCTCCATGTGCGGGCCTCGGGAATGGATCTGGCGCTGTCCACGCTGGACCTCCGGGAGGTGGTGGCGATGGAAGCCGTCTCCCCCCTGCCTGGCCGCCCCCATGGCATCCAGGGCGTGGTGATCTTCCAGGGTGAATTCCTGCCTGTGCTCGCCTGGGGGGACCTTCCGGGCTGCACCGTCTCCGCAGCCATTCCCACGGCGATGGCCGTGCTACGGCCCCGGCTGGCGGTACCCATCGACCGGATGGTCGGGATGATCGACGTGTCCACGGCAACCCTTCACCAGGTCGAGGAAGCGGATCCGGCCAGCGGCTGGACCGGCGGCCTGCTCCAGGTGGGGGATCTGAAGCTCCGCCTGCTGGATCCGGATCGCCTCATCGCGCTGCTGCGGCGCTTCCGGGGCGACCGCTGACGCCATGAAGCGCTTCGTGCGATGATGGCTGTTTCGTACCGGAGGCCCTTTGAACCGTCGTCTCGCCGCCCCCGTTGGCATCACCGGAACCGGACAGTGCTTTCCCCCTCGCGTGGTCACCAACGACGACCTCTCCAAGATCATGGAGACCAATGACGAATGGATCCGGACCCGCACCGGCATCCGCGAGCGCCGCTGGGTCGAGCCCGGCACCGGGGCCTCCCAGCTGGGGGCGCCCGCTCTGCAGATGGCGCTGGACAACCGCGGGATCAAGGCTTCCGAGCTGGATCTGATCCTGGTCACCACCGTGACCCCCGACACCCTGTTCCCCGCCACCGCCTGCCGCATCCAACACATGGTGGGTGCCACCAATGCCTTCGGCTTCGACCTGAACGCGGCCTGTTCGGGCTTCCTCTACGCCCTCACCACCGCCGCGAGCCTGGTGGCCGCCGGCGGCGTCAAGCGGGTCGGCGTGGTGGGCGTGGACATCATGTCCACCATCATCAATCTCGAGGACCGGGCGACTTCCGTGCTCTTCGGGGACGGGGCCGGTGCGGTCATCGTGGAGCGGGTCGAGGACGGCCTGGGCATCCTGGACTTCGAGCACAAGGTGGACGGCTCCGGCGGCTGTTTCCTGTACATGCCGGCGGGTGGCTCCCTGAAGCCGGCCACGGCCGAGACGGTCGCCGCCAAGGAACACTACATCCACCAGGCGGGCAGCGAGGTGTTCAAGAACGCCGTCCGGGAGATGGCCGACAACAGCAAGCTGTTGATGGATCGGAACGGCTTCACCGGCGACCAGCTCAAGCTCTTCGTACCCCACCAGGCCAACATCCGCATCATGGATGCCGCGGCCAAGCGGCTGGAGCTCGACCCTTCCCGGATGATGGTGAACATCGACCGCTTCGCCAACACCACCACGGCCACCATCCCCACGGCCCTGCACCAGGCCTTCGAGGAGAAGCGCATGGCCAAGGGCGATTTGGTGGCCCTGGCCGCCTTCGGCGCCGGGTTCACCTGGGGGGCCACGCTGCTCCGCTGGGCCTACTGACCCCTGCATGCGGGTGGTCGCGGGAACCCTGAAGGGGCGCCGGCTGGTGGCGCCGCCCGCCGGGGACCTGAGCGTCCGGCCCACGGCCGACCGGGCCCGGGAGGCCCTGTTCTCCATCCTCCAGCGGTGGGGGCAGGGACCCTTTCTGGACCTCTGCGCGGGGACCGGGGCCGTGGGACTCGAGGCCCACTCCCGGGGGTTCGGGCCGGTGGTGTGCGTGGAATCCGGCGAGCCGGGCTGGACCTGTCTCCGGAGGAACCTCGCGGATGTCCCGGTACAGGCCCTCCGGGCGGATGTGAACCGGCTGAAAGCAGCGACCTTCCGGGATCAGGCCGTGATCTTCCTGGATCCGCCCTACGAGCAGGCGGCCGTCCTGTGGAGCAGGCTGTCCGGCCCATTGCGGTCCTGGATCGCCAGTGACGGGGTCCTGGTTTTCGAAACGGACCGGAAAACCACGCTGGAATTACAGCCCGGATGGAACCTGGCCGAAACACGCGAGTATGGTGCAGCCCGATTCCATTTCTGGATCCCTGCCTGAACTCAGGCTGCAGGCCCCCGTCCGTCTGGGCAGGGCCGAGAGCGAGCTGATCCTCGGCCGTCTCCGCCAGGGGACCTGGATCATCTGGGGGGCGGGCTTCATCGTCGCGACCATCCTCTTCCTGCTGGCCGCCCCGCCGGGCTTCCGCCTCAACGCCAAGGGGCTGGTGATCACCGCGGCCCTCCTAGGCCTGGTGGCCGGATCCTCCCTGTTCCACGTCCGCCAGCTCGGGCGGCTGCTGGCGGACCAGCCGCTGGGGCCCGATGTCTACCGCACCCTGACGCGCTTCCCCCAGGTCTCCTCCCTCCTGCTGTTCCTGCTGGCCCTGGGCCTGTGCTTCGCGACCTACCTGTGGGTCAAGCTCTACCTGGGGCAGAGCCTCTGGGTCAGCTTCATCACCATGGCCATCTTCATGGTGCTGGCGGCCCTGGGCGCCGTCTGCCAGTACTTCCTGGCCAAGCGGAACCTGATGAAGGTCTACAAGATCCTGGCGGGACAGCCCGGATTCTCGGATTCACTGGCGCGCTTCACCACCAGCCTGCGGGCCAAGTTCGGCTTCGGGGTCCTGGGGATCACGGGCGGCGTGCTGCTGCTCTCCATCCTCGTCTCGGGCCTCACCCTGCAGTCCTCCATCCGCACCAAGGTGGCGAGCTACGCGGGCAACGAGCTGGCGAACCTCGCGGATTCCGTGGTGTTCGTGTCGGAGATGAACACCACGCCCGAGGATCTGGATGCCTTCCTCAGCACCCTGAAGCTGGGGGCGGGCGGAGGCGTGTCCCTGCGCCTTCCCGCCGCAAGGGGCGGTGGCATCCTGGGCTCCAGGATCCAGCCGGCCGGAGGCGGGGACATCATCGTGAGCCAGAACCTCCCGGACGGTTCGGAACTCCGGGCCGTGATCCCGGAGGCGGAATACGCCGACGCCATCTGGCGGGCCCTGCGCCCGAACATGGCCATCCTGGCTCTGGCGGCCATCTTCCTGATGTATTTCATCCCGCTGATCCTCCGCGACGTGCAGCAGCCGCTTCTGCTCCTGAGCCGCAACACCCAGCAGGTGGGCGAGGGACGCATCGACCGGCTCGAGCCGGTCTACAGCGACGACGAGGTCGCCTCCCTGGTGCAGGGGTTCGGGCACATGGTCGGCAGCCTGCGGGGGATGGTCGTCCAGATCCGGTCGGCAAGCCGCGACCTGGCCAAGGCCTCCGCCCTGATCCGGGAATCGGGTGACGGCATCCGCCATTCGAACCAGGGTCAGAGGGAGCTCATCGAGGCCTTCCACCAGGAGATCAACGAGCTGACGGATACCTCCATCGGCATCAGCGCCAGTTCCATGGAACTCAGCCTGGCCTCGGAGAGCACCAACGCGACCATCGTGGAGATGGCCGCCAGCGTGCAGCAGATCAACCAGAGCATGGACGAGCTGCTGATGGTGGTGGAGGGCATCACCTCGGCCATCCGGGACTTCGACGTGGCCATCAAGAACGTGGGCAAGAACGTCGACCATCTGGCCGGGCACGCGGAGCACACCAAGGAATTCGCCGAAAACCTGGAGCAGAGCACCTCGGCCATCGACGACAGCGTCAAGATCGCGCAGCGCTACACCAAGAAGGTGATCCACAATGCCGGTCGGGGGATGGAACTGGTGGCCCGGAACCGGGAGAAGATCCAGGTCATCGAGCGGGTCGTGCAGGATTTCCATGGGACCACCCGGACCCTGCTGCAGCTGGGGGCCGACATCGCCAAGATCCTCGACTACATCGGGGACCACGCCCAGCAGACCAACCTGCTGGCCCTGAACGCCGCCATCATCGCCTCCCAGGGGGGCACGGGAGACGGACAGGCCAGGGGTTTCTCCGTCGTCGCCGACGAGATCAAGCAGCTCTCCGAACAGACGGCCCGCTCCACCCAGGAGATCCAGCAGATCATCGGCACCCTCCAGTCCGAGATCCGCAAGGCCTACCAGCAGGTGGAACTCGGCCTGGACGCCGTCCGGGACGGGGCCGAGTCGGTCGGGCAGAGCCAGGAGGCGCTCCAGGCCATCCTGGAATCCGTCAGCGAGACCGACAGCGTGGTGGAGAGCATCCTCAGCGAGACCCTCCAGCAGGCCGGCCAGGCCTCCCTGATCCACGAGGCCAACCGGAACATCCACAACCAGGTGGAAACCATCCGGTCGGTCATCGAGGAACAGCAGCAGACCAGCAACTACATCCTCTCCCTGGCCATGAACGTCCAGCAGGCGACCGCCGTCGTGCGGGACTCGACCAAAGAGCAGAGCACCGGCAGCGACGAGATCGCCAAGGCCACCGAGCAGGTGCGGGCCCTGGCCAGCAACCTGCACGAGATCCTGGCCCGCCAGGAGGACCATGTGGTCTCGCTCAAGGAGACCATGAACCGGGTGCTGGGCAAGGCCATCGAGAGCGAGAAGGCCATCGAGGTCTCCAGCGGCGCCGTGGAGCAGCTCGGGGCCCAGGTCCACATGCTCAATCGGGAAGTGAACCTCTTCAAGCTCTAGGTCCACTGGTAGGCTGGAAGCCGGTTCCACAGGCTCCCCTCCATGTATCGTCTGTCCATCAAGACCAAGCTGAGCGGCGTCATCAGCATCCTGGTCCTCTCGTTCATCGCCTTCAATCTGCTGTACTACCCCCGGTGGGTGGAGCATCAGATCCGCACCCAGGCTGAACTGAGCGCCCGCCAGGTTGCCGAGACGGCGAGCTATGCCCTGGGGCCGGCGGTCAGCACCGGGAACAGCCGGGACATCACCAAGGTGCTGCAGGGGGTGCAGAACATCCCCTCGTTCCGGTTCAGCGCCGTCTATGGCGCCAACGGGGAGGCCCTGGACAGCACCTCCACCACGCCCGACTGGGCCATGGGCCAGGTCCTGAAAGATGGGATCTCGCACACCTACACCCGGCGCGAGGACAACATGCTCGTGGCGGTGGCTCCGGTCTTCTACGAGGAGCCCCGGGCCAACCTGGTGGGGACCCTGATCATCGGGTTCACCACCGAGGGCACCCAGCGGGCCGTGCGGGAGAACATCAAGGCCAGCCTTGCCGTGGGCCTGGTCACCCTGATCCTGGGCATCGGCGTGGCCATCTTCCTCTCCAACCGCTACCTCCTGCCGGTGATCCAGCTGACGGAGGCGGCCCAGAAGGTCGCCCAGGGCAACCTGGAGGCCGTCTCAGTGAAGGTCTACACGCGGGACGAGATCCAGGACCTCAGCCAATCCTTCGAAGTGATGACCGACAAGCTGCGGGTGTCCCGGGATGAGATCGAGCGCCAGAACCGGCTCCTCGAATACCGCGTCCAGGAGCGCACGCGGCAGCTGATGGAAACCATCTGGGAACTGGAGGAGATCCGGGCCAACCTCGAGCAGCTGGTCCAGGACCGGACCCGCGGCCTGGAGCAGAGCCGCTCCGAACTCAAGGCCTGGGCGAACACCCTCGAGGAGAAGGTCCATGAGAAGACCCAGGAGCTGCGCCAGCTCAACGACAACCTGCTGATCAGCTACCAGAAGCTGAAGGAGGTCGACCGCCTGAAGGATGAGTTCCTGGCCAACATGAGCCACGAACTGCGGACCCCCCTGAATTCCATCATCGGGTTCTCGGGCATGCTCATGCAGGACCCGCAGGGCCGCCTCGGGATCGAGGCCCGCGAGGACCTCCAGATCATCTACCAGAACGGCCGGTCGCTTCTCAACCTCATCGATTCGATCCTCGACCTCTCCAAGATCGAGGCGGGCAAGATGGAACTGGAACTGGAGGAGGTCGATCCCGTGCAGCTGCTGGATGAAGTCAGGGCCATGGCGGTCGGGCTCATCAAGGGTCGCCCCATCGACCTCCAGTACCTCCGCCCGGAGGAGGACATCCGCGTCATGGGCGACCGGGACCGGCTGCGGCAGGTCTTCACGAACCTGGCCGGAAACGCCATCAAGTTCACCGAGTCCGGGTCGGTGCGGATTTCCGCCAGCTGCGAGGGGAGACGCTTCAAGGTGCGCATCGAGGACACCGGCATCGGCATGAGCGAGGAGGAGCTGGACCGCCTCTTCAAGCCCTTCCAACAGGTGGACGGGAGCATCACGAGGCGTTTCGGCGGGACCGGTCTGGGCCTGGCGATCAGCCAGCGCTTCATGAGCCTCATGCACGGCCGCATCAACGCCACCAGCAGGAAGGGCGAGGGCAGCACCTTCATCGTCGAGATGCCCCTGGCCACTGGAGCGGGCCGATGAGCACCGCCCCCCGCATCCTCTGCATCGAGGACAACCCCATGAACTGGCGCCTGGTGCAGCGCCTCCTGTCCCAGGCCGGCTATGAGATGCACTGGGCCGATGATGGCCTCAAGGGCTGCGATCTGGCCCTGGCGCTGAAACCCGCCCTGATCCTGCTCGACATCAACCTGCCGGGCCTGTCGGGCTTCGAGGTGGCCACCAAGCTCCGGCAGAACACCAGCATGGACGCCACGCTCATCGTCGCCCTGACGGCCAAGACCATGCGGAGCGACCGGGAGACGGCCCTGGTCACGGGGTGCGACGGGTTCATCCCGAAACCCATCGACCCCTTCCTGTTCGTCGCCCAGGTGGAGGCCTACCTGGGCGGCCGGCGGGACCACCTCGAGCAGGGGCGGGAAGGGGCCGCCCTTCGGCAGTTCAGCCAGCAGGTCGTGGAGCACCTGGAAACGCAGCTGAAGGAGGCCCAGGAAGGCAACCGGAAGCTCCTGGCCGCCCAGTCCGAGCTGGAGCAGCGCAGCCACCACCTCTCCCGCCTCTTGTCGCTCAGCAAGGAGATCATCCCCATCGTGAACGACGGGGACATCCTGTTTCGGGTCCTGGGGCAGCTCCAGGAGGAGCTCCACCTCGACCGACTCCGGGCCTACCGGGTGCATGGCAGCGGGACCTATTTCGAGGGGCTGGAGAAGACACCGGACCATTTCGCCGAGACCACGGTCATCCCCTCCACCCACCCGCTGATCATCTGGGCCAATGGTCTTCCCGATGGCACGATCCTCACCGGCAGCGACCTTCGCCAATCGGCCCCCTGGGAGCAGGGCATCGACCTGGGGCTGTGGTCTCCCAGGGCCCAGGCCCTGCTGCTCCCCCTCCGTAGCCGGTCTGGGGACCAGCATCTCTGGGGGTTCCTGGCCGCCGATCGTCCGGACCAGCCCTTCCTGCCCTTCGAGACGGAGCTGGCGGCCCTCCATGCGGGCATCCTCCAGGTCAGTCTGGAGAACGCCGGGCTCATCGCCCACCTGGCCGACACCAGCCGGGCCCTGGGCACCAGCTACGAGGGGCTCGAATCCGCCTATGAGGCCCTGAAGGAGGCCCAGCGGGCCCTGGGGGCCCAGAACCAGAGGACCGCCCTGGGAACGCTCTTCATGAGCATGGCGCAGCGGCTCCAGTCTCCTGTGGGCGTGCTCAAGCAGGAGAGCGCTGCGCTCTCGGTCTTCATGGAGCGCCCAGAGGTTCCTGCCCCGGAGGACAGGGCGGAGTGCCACCGGTCCATGCACCAGATCTGCGAGGCCGTCTCCCAGGTGGATGGCCTGGTCCGGGGACTGCTCCGCCGCGCAGGGCAGGGCGAGGCGCGCTCCCCCGAATGGATCCACCTCCACGACCTCATGAGCCAGGAACTGGAACTCCTCCGGGCAGAGGGCACGCTCCCGGAGTCCCTGGCGGTGGAGATGAACTTCCAGGCGCCCCGGGATCTCCTCTTCGGGGTGTATTCGGACTTTGCGGAGTTGCTCAGCCACCTGGTCGGCCACGCCGTGCAGGGCCAGGCCGGGCGGATCACCCTGCGAACCTGGGGGGGGAACAGCCACTTCCGCATCGAGCTGGAAGACGATGGCGCCGCCATCGATGAGGCGCTGCTCGACACGGCCTTTGAACCCTTCCCCGACCTTCGGGCAGGGGCCAGTGCCTCCGGCCGGAAGCCGGGCCAGGGGCTTCCCAGCTGTGGCCAGCTCATGAAGGCCTACGGCGGGGCGGTCCAGATCCTGCCGGCGGAACGGGGTTCCCTCGTGCGGATCAGTTTTCCGATGGAGTAGACCCCTATCGGGTCACCCGCTTCTCGATGCGCTTCTCGTATTCCGCCCCGAGCACCAGGCGGTGGACGAAGATGCCCGGCGTGTGGATGGCGTCCGGATCCAGCATCCCGACCTCGACGATCTCCTCCACCTCGGCGATGCAGACCTTCCCGCAGGTGGCTGCCATGGGGTTGAAGTTGCGGGCGGTCTTGCGGAAGACCAGGTTGCCGAGGCGGTCCGCCTTCCAGGCCTTCACCAGGGCGAAATCAGCGAAGATCCCGGTCTCCAGCACACATTCCCGGCCCCGGAGCAGGCGGGTCTCCTTGCCCTCGGCCACCCTGGTGCCGGCCCCGGTGGGGGTGAAGAAGGCCGGGATGCCGGCCCCGCCGGCCCGCATGCGCTCCGCCAAGGTGCCCTGGGGCACCAGCTCGACCTCCAGCTCGCCGCTGAGGAACTGCCGCTCGAATTCCGCGTTCTCGCCCACGTAGCTGCTGACCATCTTCCGGATCTGGCGGTTCTTCAGCAGGATCCCGAGCCCGAAATCATCCACGCCCGCATTGTTGGAATAACAGGTGAGATCCCTCGCGCCGGACTGGGCCAGGGCCGCGATGAGGTGCTCGGGAATGCCGCAGAGGCCGAACCCACCCACGGCGAGGTGGGCACCATCCGGTATGTCCTTCACGGCTTCCAGGGCACTGCTGACGCGCTTGTCGATCATGAATCCGTCCTCGTCGGGGATTTGTTGGGCACTCTTAATCCAGTGTGCCACTTCTGCCATGCTTCTTCGAAGTCACTGTTGTGAAAGGCAGGTCGCATCCATGATCCGGAACCTTCTCCTGCTGGCCGCCCTGGCGCTGCCCGCCGCGGCCCAGGCTCCCGCCCACGGTCAGCCCGCACCCTCCGAAGAGACCGTTCCCGGCGATGGCCTCCGACACGTCAAGGAGGCCCACCTCCGCCATGTCCAGAAGCTCACGGGAACGGGCTCCAACGCCGAGGCCTACTGGTCGAACGACGGGAAGAAGGTCATCTTCCAGAGCACCCGGGACGGCTATCCCTGCGACCAGCTCTACACCATGAACGCCGATGGGACCGAGCAGAAGCGCGTGAGCACCGGTAAGGGCCGCGTCACCTGCGGCTGGTTCCTGCCGGGTGACCGTCAGATCATCTTCGCGAGCACGCACGGAGCGGGGCCCGAGTGCCCCGAGGGACCACCCTTCACGCCGGGCAAGTACCAGTGGCCGGTGTTCCAGGGCTACGACCTCTACCTTGCCAACGCCGATGGCAGCGATGCGAAGCCCTTTCTCGCCTCGCCGGGCTATGACGCCGAAGCCACTGTGGCACCCAATGGCAAGTGGATCATCTTCACCAGTGAACGCAGTGGCGACGTGGATGTCTGGCGCGTCGACCTGGACGGGAAGCACCTGCTGCGCCTCACCGACGGTGTGGGCTACGATGGCGGTGCGGTCTTCAGCCCCGATTCGAAGCTCATCGTCTGGCGCACCAACTACCCCAAGGGCGAGGCGGCCTCGGCGAAATACCGCGACCTGCTGAAGCAGCACCTGGTGGAGCCCATGGACATGGACATCTGGGTGATGAACGCCGACGGCAGCGGCAAGCGGCAGGTGACGAAGCTGCCGGGCGCGGCCTTCGCACCCATCTTCACGCCGGACGGGAAGGGCATCGTCTTTGCCACCAACCACCACGACAACGAAGGCAAGGGCAGGGGCTTCGACCTCTTCCGGATCAACCTGGACGGCACGGGCCTGGAGCGGATCACCTGGACCGGCGTGTTCAACTCCTTCCCCCACTTCAGTCCCGATGGCAGGAAGCTGCTCTGGGTGAGCGGGAGGGCCCCCCGGGGCTCCCGCCAGTTCGACGTGTGCGTGGCGGAGTGGGTGAATTGAGCGCGAAGCTGAAACCAGCCATCTTCCTGGACCGGGACGGCACCTTGAACGAGGAGGTCGACTTCCTCTGCGACCCGGAGCAGCTGGTCCTGGTTCCCGGCGCTGCCGGGGCGGTGGCGCGCCTGAACGCCAGGGGCATCCCCGTGGTGGTGGTCACCAACCAGAGCGGCATCGGCCGCGGCAGGTACGGGTGGCAGGATTTTGCCGCCGTCATGAGCCGCATGGGCACCCTGCTGGCCCTGGAGAACGCCCGCATCGACGCCGTCTATGCCTCCCCGCACCATGAGCACGCCCTCGGGGAGTACGCCGTGGCGGATCATCCGGAGCGGAAGCCGAACCCCGGCATGCTGCTCCGGGCCGCCGAGGAGCACGGCCTCGACCTGACCCGCTCCTGGATGGTGGGCGACAAGGGCATCGATCTGGAAGCCGGCCGCCGGGCCGGTTGCCAGGTGGCCCTCGTCCGGACGGGGTACGGTTCCCGGGTGGATGGTTCCACCGCGGATCTGGTGGCGGAGAGCCTTCCTGAGGCCATCGACTGGATCCTGGCCCGGTGGCCATGATCCTGGTCGAGAAGCCGGGACTGGTGCAGGGCCGCCTGATCCAGCGCTACAAGCGCTTCCTGGCTGACGTGCAGCTGGAGGATGGCAGCGTCGTCACGGCCCACACCACGAACACCGGTTCCATGAAGACCTGCTGGGAACCCGGGGATCGCGTGCTCCTGGAGCCTGCCGCCAATCCCGAGCGCAAGCTGAAGTTCACCTGGCTGGCGGTGGAACGGCCCGGCGGCTGGGTGGGCGTGGAAACGGGCATGCCCAACCGCGTCGTGGCCGAGGCGGCTCGCCGGGACGCGCTGCCCGGCCTGACGGGCCTCCACGGCGTTCACACGGAAGTCGCCTACGGGGGTGAGCGCAGCCGCATCGACGTGCTGGCCCTGGATGGAGAGGGGCGCCAGGTCTTCATCGAGGTGAAGAACACCACGCTGAAGGAGGGACCCTGGGCCCTGTTCCCGGACGCCGTCACGGAACGGGGCACCAAGCACCTGCGGGAGCTCCAGGCGATGGTGCGGGAGGGCCACCGGGCCGCCATCGCCCTGTTCGTGCACCGCATGGACGTGGACCGTTTCGACGCCGCGCGCGAGATCGACCCCGGCTATGCGGCGGAACTGGACCGCGCCGCGAAGACCGGAGTGATGGTGCTGCCCCTGGCTGTGCGCCTCGTCACAAGGCAGGAGCCAAGCGGTCTGTGGAACCTCGGGTGGGAATTACCGGGCCTTCTGCCCTGGGTTCCCCGGCGATAGACTGGGGAGTCCTGCTGGAGCCTCCATGTCGATTGCTGCATCCGAACTGATGAAGACCCCACTGAATGCCGCCCACCGGGCCCTGAATGCCAAGATGGTGGATTTCGGCGGCTGGGACATGCCCGTGCAGTATCCCGCGGGCATCATCGCCGAGCATGAGGCGGTCCGCACCAAGGCTGGTCTCTTCGACGTGAGCCACATGGGCGAGATCCGCGTGAAGGGTCCCGGGGCCCTGGCCCTGGTGGAGCACCTGACGCCCAACGCCGTCTCCAAGCTGGCCATCGGCCAGGTCCACTACACGGCCTTCCTCTACGAGAACGGCACCTTCGTGGACGATCTGCTGGTCTACCGCGAGGGCGACGAGGAGTTCCTGCTGGTGGTGAACGCGGGCAACTCCGACAAGGACTTCGCCTGGGTGCAGCAGCACGCTCCCGCTTTTGATTGCACGGTGGTGAACGAAAGCCCCGCGACGGGGCAGATCGCCCTCCAGGGGCCCCTGTCCCTCGAGATCCTCCAGCCGCTCACGACGACGCCGCTGGAGCCCATCGGGTACTACTTCTTCACCCACGGCGAGGTGGCTGGCATCAAGTGCCTCATCAGCCGCACCGGCTACACCGGCGAGGACGGGTTCGAGCTCTACTGCGCCGCCGGCGACACCGAGAAGGTCTGGAACGCCGTCATGGCCGCCGGCACGCCCAAGGGCCTGCTGCCTGCGGGCCTGGGCTGCCGCAACACCCTGCGCCTGGAATGCAAGATGGCCCTCTACGGCCACGAGATCGACGACACCATCCACGCCCTGGAAGCCGGGCTCGGCTGGATCGTGAAGCTGGACCACAGCGACTTCATCGGCCGCGAGGCCCTCCTGGCCGCCAAGGCCGCGCCGGCCCCCCGCAAGCTGGTCGGGTTCAAGACCCTCGAGAAGCGCGACATCGCCCGCGACCACATGCCCGTGGTGCAGGATGGCAAGCAGATCGGCTTCGTCACGAGCGCGGCGCCCTCCCCCACCTGCGGCTTCAATCTCGGGCTGGCCTACGTGCCCACGGAACTGGCCAAAATCGGCGGCACCATCCAGATCGAGATCCGCGGCCGGGCCGTCAACGCCGAGATCATCCCGACACCCTTCTACAAGCGGGCCAAGTAGCCTTTCCCCATCCGTGCATTCCACCCCCTCCCGGAGGATCCATGTTCCCTGCCGACCTGAAATACACCAAGGACCACGAGTGGCTGAAGCCCGCGGGCGATGGCACGGCCCTGGTGGGCATCACCCAGTACGCGCAGGAGGCCCTGGGCGACGTGGTGTTCGTGGACCTGCCGGAGGCGGGCGCCTCCTTTGCCGAAGGCGAGGAGTTCGGGACGGTCGAATCCGTGAAGACGGTCTCCGAGCTGAACATGCCCACGGCCGGCGAAGTGCTCGAAGTGAACGCCGCGCTGGGCGATCATCCCGAGGCCGTCAATGAAGATCCCTATGGCAAGGGCTGGATGGTGAAGGTGAAGCTGACCGGCGAGCTGGCCGGTCTTCTGGATGCCACGGCCTATGCGGCCCTGGTGAGCGCGGAAAGCCACTAGCCCCATGCCAGCCCTGGTCCTGGCCAGCCTCCTTTGGGGGATGGCGCCGCTGCAGGCGCCACCCCTGGCCCAGGTTCCAGTGACCACGGTCCCGGTGCGGGCCGCGGAGTCCGATGCCATCCGCATCCAGCGGCTGCGGGCGCTGGTGGAGGCCGCGGAGAAGGCCGTCGAAGACAGCGATGAGAAGGCGGCCGCGACCAGATTCGAGGAGGCGGACGTCCTCACCGCGGACTGGTCTCCCGAGCTGCTGAAGCTGGTCGAGGTTCAGGAACTCCTCCTCCGTCTGAAGGAGGTCCAGGAGCAGATCCCCGCCGGAGATGCCACCGAACCGGAGCCCGGCCTGAAGGCCCAGGAGGAGGTGGTCTCCATCACCGGCGAGGAGCTCCGCGCCGAGTCGGAGCTCGTGCGGTCTGCCGAGCAGGGCGCCAGCTACGACTACCCCATCGACCTCAATGACAAGGTGCTCACCTGGGTGAGCCTCTTCAGCAGCACCAAGCGTGGCTTCATGGAGAACGCCCTGGGTCGGGCCTCCCAGTACATGCCCATGATCCGGCAGGTCTTCGCCGAGGAAGGCGTGCCCTCCGACCTGGCCTACCTCGCCGTCATCGAGTCCGGTTTCCGGAACGAGGCCAAGAGCCGTGCGAAGGCCGTGGGGATGTGGCAGTTCATCCGCTCCACAGGCCGCATCTACGGGCTGAAGGGCACAGCCTGGGTGGAGGAGCGCCGCGACCCCGTGAAGGCCACGAGGGCCGCCGCCCGCTACCTCAAACGGCTCTACGAGATCACGGGCGACTGGTATCTGGCCGCCTCCAGCTACAACGCCGGCCCCCTCACCTTGGAACGGGCCATCCAGAACGTGGGCACCCGGAATTTCTGGGATCTGGCGCGATCCCGGTGGCTGCGGACCGAGACGAAGAATTACGTTCCGGAGCTGTGCGCCGCCATCCTGGTGGGCCGGAATCCCGAACGCTATGGTCTCCGGATCCTCCCGCTCACGCCCTACGCCTATGAGACGGTCCCCGTCCCCTCCATGACCAGCCTCACGGTGCTGGCCCGCTGCGCGGGCACGGACGCCACCACGCTGAAGGCCCTGAATCCGGAGCTGCTGAGAGGCTCCACGCCCCCCGGGGCCTATCTGCTGCGCGTGCCGCCGGGCAGGGCCATGGATTGCCTGCGCCAGCTGGCCCACATGCCGAACGGGAAGCGACTGGATTTCCCGGGTTACACCGTGAAGAAGGGTGACACCCTCGCGAAGGTCGCCCAGCGCTTCAAGCTGAGTCCCGAGGATCTGCTGCTGGCCAATGATCTGACGGTGAAGCAGTTCAAGCCCGGCAGGCGACTCCTGGTGCCCCCGCCTCCAGCGTCCCCCGTGGAAGCCCGGGACCTGGTCCCGGGCATCGAGCGGGTCAAGGCCCTCGGCGACCGGCCCCTGCCGCCGCTTCCTGCGGTGCCACGCGAGCTCGAAGGCCCCACGGAAAGCCCGGCCGCACCTCGCCAGGAACCTGCGCCCGTGGCGCAGACCAAGGTGCCGGATGGCCCCGGGGTCGTGCCGACCCTGGAGGCACCCGCGCCCGTTCCGACGGCGCCGGCTGCGGGCGCCACCCTGCGGGCGAAGGCGGGCGATACCCTGGCGAAGCTGGCGAGGCGCCACCAGGTGCCGCTGGGCGAGCTCATGCGCCTGAATCCCCAGGCCGCCAAGGCCCTGCACCCGGGGGATGAGGTCCGCCTTCCGGGCGCCGTGGCCGCCGTCCCAAGCGCAAGCCCAGTGGCCTCCTTCCACCGGGTGCAGAAGGGAGATGCCCTCGCCACCATCGCCCGCAAGTACGGGGTGGAGGCGAAGGATCTCAAGGCCTGGAACGGGCTGAAGGGCGACCGCATCCAGGTCGGCCAGAAGTTGCGGCTGGCTCCCCGCTGATCGGTGCTTGCAGAAGCGCGGAAGGGGTGTGATACTGGTTCTTCCCGATTGGGGCCATAGCTCAGCTGGGAGAGCGCTTGCATGGCATGCAAGAGGTCGTCGGTTCGATCCCGATTGGCTCCACCAAACAGAAGGCCACCGCAAGGTGGCCTTCTTGCTGAGAACGGACACGGCCGGACATGCTCGCATCCCTCAACCACGTCGATCTGCGCTTCGGCCCCCAGGAGGTGCTGAAGGACGTGACCTGGGCCATCCAGGAGGGCGAGTGCTGGGGCGTCATCGGCCGCAACGGCGCCGGCAAGAGCACGGTCTTCAAGCTGCTGCTGGGCCAGCTGGAGGCCGATGCCGGGACCGTCGTGAAACCCACGAGGGAACGCGGCATTCGCATGGGCCACTACGCCCAGGATCTGGTTCCCGAGACGCAGGGCAGCGTGCTGGAAGAGGCGCTGGCCGCCTTTGGCGACGTCGAGAAGCTGCAGCACGAGATGCGCGACCTGGAGCATCGCATGGGCGAGGCCGGCGCCGATCTCACGGAGGTGATGGAGCGCTACCAGAAGGTGACCGAGGCCTTCGAGCACCTGGATGGCTTCACCATCCGTGCCCGGGCCGAGAGCATCCTGCAGTCCCTGGGTTTCAGCGCGGCGGATTTCGAGCGCTCCGTGGAGACGCTGTCCGGTGGCCAGAAGAGCCGCGTGATGCTGGCCAAGGCCATTCTCAAGGGCCAGGACCTGCTGCTGCTGGACGAGCCCACCAACCACCTGGACCTGCCCAGCCTGCGCTGGCTGGAGGGCTTCATCCAGGAGGTGGATGCCACAGTGGCCATCATCAGCCACGACCGCTACTTCCTGGACAAGATCGCCACCGAGATCCTGGAGCTGGAGCAGGGCCGTTCGCGGGTCTACGAGGGCAACTACTCCGAGTTCATGGAGAAGAAGGAACAGGAGCTGGAGCTGCTGGAGCGGCACTACGAGCAGCAGCAGGCCTACATCAAGAACCAGGAAGAGTACATCCGCCGCAACATTGCCGGGCAGAACACCAAGCAGGCCCGGGGCCGGCGCACGCACCTCTCCAAGCTGAACCGCATCCAGAAGCCCCTGCGGGACCGCCGGAAGGTGAAGTTCAGCTTTCCGGAAACCCAGCGCAGCGGCGACGTGGCGCTGGTGCTGGAGAACGCCAGCGTGGGCTGGGGCGGGAAGCCGCTCTACGCGCCCCTGGAGCAGCTCCAGATCAAGCGCGGCCAGAAGATGGGCATCGTGGGTCTCAATGGCACGGGCAAGTCCACCCTGCTGAAGGCCATCTCCGAGGAGATCCCCTTCATCACCGGCCAGGCCCGCCTGGGCAGCCAGGTGAAGGTGGGCTACTTCGACCAGCACCACCGCAACCTGGATCCCCGGAACACGGTGTTCCAGCAGATCCATGGCGTGACGCCGCAGGCCGTGAAGCAGGACGTGCTGGGCTTCCTCGCCAAGTTCCAGTTCCGGGGTGACGAGGTGGACAAGCCCGTCACGGCGCTCTCCGGCGGTGAACGGGCGCGGCTCAGCATCGCCACGCTCATCCGTCACGGCGTGAACCTGCTGCTGCTGGACGAACCCACCAACCACATGGACATCCCCAGCATGGAGGCCATGGAGGACACCATCCTCAGCTTCACGGGCGCAGCCATCGTCGTGACCCATGACCGCTACCTGCTGGGCCGCGTGGCGGATTCCCTGCTGCGCATCCACGAAGGCAAGGCCGAGTTCCGCGAAGGCGGCTATGAGGACCATCAGGCGTGGGTGGATCTCGACCTGGGCAGCGAAGACGAAGCAGGCAGTGCCGAGTCGGAGCCAGCCAAGAAACCCGCTTCGCCGCCGGTGAAGCACAGCCCTGCGGTGAAGCCGCAGAGTCATGAACCAAGGCCCGCCAAGCCCCAGCCCATCGACAAGGACAAGCAGCGGGCCACCAAGCGCTTCGAGCGGCAGGTGGCCGAGGCCGAGGCCAAGGTGGCGGACCTGGAAGGCCGGTTGGCAGAGCTCCAGAAGGAGATGGCCACCATGGATCCCACGGACTGGCAGGCCTTCAGCGCCCGCCTGGACGCGCAGAAGGCCCTGGAGGCTGACCTGGCCTATGCCATGAGCGACTGGGAAGCCGCCCAGGGGGCCCTGGAGGAAGCGCAGCGCTGACGCCTGCCAGGCACTAGAAATGCTTCAGCGTCAGGTCGATCAGTCGCCGCACGAAGCCCGTATAGGGCGGGTACATGAGCTGGAGGGCTGAGAAGCGGGTGCGCTGGCGCAGGATGCCCCGGGCATTGGAGAAGGTCTCGAAGCCGTGGCGGCCGTGGGCCTTGCCGAAGCCCGAGGTGTTCACGCCCCCCGTGGGCAGGCCGGTGTGGGCGAAGTGCAAGAGGGTGTCGTTGATGCAGCCGCCCCCGGCGGTGGTGCGGCCGATGAGGGCTTCCGCGTTCCGGCGGCTGCCGCTGAACACGTAAAGGGCCAAAGGTTTCGGCCGGGCGTTCACGAAGGCCACGGCCGCGTCCATGTCCTGCACCTTCAGGATGGGGAGCAGGGGGCCGAAGATCTCCTCCTGCATGATGGGCGAGGCGGGATCCACCTCCGTGAGCAGGGTCGGTTCCATGTACCGGGTGGCGGGGTCGTTCTCGCCTCCGAACACCACCACCCCCCGGGAATCCTGTAGCAGGCGCAGCAACCGGGCGTGGTGATGGTCGTGGATGATGCGGGCCAGATCCGGGTTCAGCCTCCGGGTGTCGGCCTCAGCACCGTAGAAGTCCACCAGTGCCCGTTTCAGGGCCTCCACCAGGGCGGCATGCACCCGCTCGTGGACCAGCACGTAGTCCGGGGCCACGCAGGTCTGGCCCGCGTTCACGCACTTGCCCCAGGCGATCTTGCGGGCGGCGTTCTCCAGGTCGGCGTCCGCGTCGACGAGCACCGGCGACTTGCCGCCCAGTTCCAGCGTCACGGAGCTCAGGTGCTCGGCGGCGGCCTTCATGACCACCTTGCCCACGGCGGGGCTGCCCGTGAAGAAGACGTGGTCGAAGGGCAGGGCCAGCAGGGCCTGGGCCGTGTCTGCCTCACCTTCCACCAGGGTCACCTCCTCCTCCGGAAACAGCCCACCCAGGAGTTTGCGGAGGAAGGCGTTGGTACGGGGCGTGAACTCCGAGGGCTTGATCACCGCGCAGTTGCCCGCGGCGAGGGCCGACACCAGGGGACCCAGGGTGAGGTAGATGGGGTAGTTCCAGGGGGCGATGATGAGCACCACGCCCCGGGGTTCGTGAATGATGGTGCCGGCGCTGCCGAGCAGGCCGATGGGGGTGGGCACCCGGCGGGGCTTCATCCAGCGGGGCAGATGGCGCAGGGCATCCTTGAGCTCGGAGATGACCGGATACAGCTCTGTCAGGTCCACTTCCTCCGGGGCCTTCCGGAAGTCTGCCGCCAGGGCCGCCTGGGCCTCGGCGCGGTGGGCCATGAGGGCCTCCAGGAGGGCCCGGAGCTTCGCCTTCCGCTGGTCGGCCGAGGTGGCGGCCACCCGCCACCGGGCGCCCTGCTGGCGGGCGAAGAGTGCTTCGATGGAGGGGGAGGCCATGGGGACTCTGGTCAGTGGGTCCTGCCCATCCTACAGGATCAGCCCTCCGGCAGGCTGGCCCGGGTTCGCGACGCCTCACGGCGCCACATCGTGATCAGCCAGAGGGCCAGGATGGCGTTGAAGATCAGCCCGAAGAGCGCCTCGCCATTGAAGATGCGCACCTGTCCCCCGAAGAGCCCGGCATGGCCGGTGTAGACGTTGCCGAGCACGATGGGATTCCAGAGGTTCCAGCTGAGGTGCAGCACCGCGCAGGGCCAGACGGAGCGTCCCCAGAGGTAGAGGGCCGCGAAGGGCACGGCGGCGGCGGCGATGGAGAGGAGGAACACCGCGTTCAGCACCGGGTGTCCCTTCTGGGCCGAGGAGAAGATCACGGGCAGGTGGAAGCTTGCCCACACGGGCATGGTGATGGCCACGGCCACCAGGGGCCGATCCGCCCAGCGCCGCACCAGGTGGCCCCGCCAGCCCATCTCCTCGCCCAGTTCCCCTGGAAAGACCCCATGGATGAGGAAGGTGGGCACGAAAAGGGCCGCCCGGAAGGCGTGGTGCAGCCAGCTCCAGGGCGAGGGCAGGGCCGCCTTCAGGCGATCCGGCCACTGGGCCCGGTAGGCGGTGGCCACCAGCAGCCAGGGCAGCAGGAGGACCACCCAGGCCGCGGCCGCGAAGCCCAGGGCCGGAAGGCCCTGGAAGCCCAGGTTCTTCGAGATCCCGAACTTGAACTCGGCCAGGGGCCGCAGGTAGATGAAGTCGGCCCGGCCTGAGAGGGCGCGCCAAAGATAGGCTAGGCCCAGGCAGACCAGGATCATGATCCAGGGGTAGGCCATGGCCAGCAGCCAGGGACGCCAACCTGTGAACGCGAACCCCGCCGCCCTTGGCGCCTCCCGCCGGAAGGCCCAGGCGCAGCCCATGGCCACGAAGGCCGGGATGCACATGAGCAGGCGGATGAGGATGAACCGGCGCTCGTCCAGCAGCCACCAGGCGCCCACGCCCCAGCTGAGCAGCAGGGCCAGGGCGATGAACCAGAGGGTCTCCTTGCGGGTGGGCATGCGGGCTCCGGGTGGGGTTCGGAGTAGCCTACGCGCCTTCGCTTCGGGAGATGAGTCCCAAGTCCGGAAAATGGAACGGGTGTTTCAGGGCCTCAGACCCAGGCCATCTCGGCGGTGAAGTGGCGCAGATACTTGCTCTGCTTGACGATCTCCACGCCGCGGATCTCCCTGGCCTTGGCCTTCACCTCGGCGATGACTTCGGCGGCGAAGTCGAAGTGGCTCTGGGTGTACATGCGGCGGGGGAAGGCCAGGCGCACCAGCTCCATGCTGTGGTAGGTCTCCGTGCCATCGTCCAGGCGTTTGCCGAACATGACCGAGCCGATCTCCACGCCGCGGATGCCGCCTTCCAGATACAGCGCATTGCAGAGGGCCCAGGCCGGGTACTGCGCCACGGGCATGTCCGGCAGCACGGTCTTGGCGTCGATGTAGACGGCGTGGCCGCCCGTAGGCTTCACGAAGCCGACGCCCGCGGCCTCCAGCTTCTCGCCCAGATATTCAGCCGTGCGCAGGCGGTAGCGGAGGTAGTCCTCCTCCATGCCTTCTTCGAGCCCCACGGCCAGGGCATCCAGGTCGCGCCCGGCCAGGCCGCCGTAGGTGGGGAACCCCTCGGTGAGGATGAGCATGTTGCGGACGGGATCCAGCCACTCGTCGCTGCGCAGCATGATGAAGCCGCCGATGTTCACCATGCCGTCCTTCTTGGCGCTCATGGTGCAGCCGTCGGCGTAGCTGAACATCTCCTGGCAGATGGCCTTGATGGGGGTGTCCTGGTAGCCGTCCTCGCGCAGCTTGATGAACATGGCGTTCTCGGCGAAGCGGCAGACGTCCATGATGAAGGGCTTGCCGTGCTGCTTGAGGAGCTTGGCGTAGGCCCGGATGTTGGCCATGGAGACCGGCTGGCCACCCCCCGTGTTGTTGGTGACCGTGATCATGCCGAAGGGAATGCGGTGGCCCTCGGACTTCAGGACGGCCTCCACTCGCGCGAGGTCGATGTTGCCCTTGAAGGGGTGGATGAGGCTGGGCTGCAGGCCTTCGGGAATGACGAGATCCACGGCCTCCACGCCGTTGAATTCGAGGTTGGCCCGGGTGGTGTCGAAGTGGCAGTTGTTGGGGACCAGGTCCCCCTTCTTGCAAACGGCGCTGAACAGGACCTTCTCGGCGGCCCGGCCCTGGTGGGTGGGGATGAAGTGATCCATCCCGGTGATGTCCTTGAGCACCGCTTCCAGGCGGAAGAAGCTGCGGGAGCCGGCATAGCTTTCGTCGCCGACCATGATGGCGCCCCACTGGGCCGAGCTCATGGCGCCCGTGCCCGAGTCCGTCAGCCAGTCCAGCAGCACGTCCTCGGCCCGCAGCTTGAAGACGTTCAGCTTCGCGGCCTCCAGCATCCCCAGGCGCTCCTGGGAGGTGGTCATGCGGATGGGCTCGACGGACTTGATGCGGAAGGGTTCGATCATGGTGCGGGGCATGGCGGCTCCAGGCAGAACCCCCAGGCTACCGAAGGCTGGCGGGAAGGAGGTCACAAGGGGACTGGTATCGCAGACCACCCTAGGCGATCCTGGATGGCTTGGAGCATGCGCATGAGTCTTCTGCTGGCCGTGGATGTGGGCAATACCAACGTGGTGCTGGGGATCTTCGACCTGGCCCAGGGGCCGGACGCGCCGCTGCTCCACTCCTGGCGCCTGGCCACCAGCCGCGAGCGCACCGTGGACGAGTACGGGCTCTCGGCCCTGGCCCTCATGCGCCACCAGGGCATCGAGGCCAGCCAGATCAAGCACGTGGCCATCTCCTGCGTGGTGCCCCCCCTGCATCCCGTGCTCATGAGCCTCGCCAAGACCTTCTTCCACGTGGACGCCTTCTACGTCGAGCCCGGCGTGAAGACCGGCGTGAAGGTGCTCATCGACAACCCGTCGGAGCTGGGTGCCGACCGCTTGGTGAACGCCGTGGCGGGCATCGAGAAGTTCGGGGCGCCCCTCATCGTGGTGGACTTCGGCACCGCCACGACCTTCGACGTGATCAATGCCAAGAAGGAATACCTGGGCGGCCTCATCTGCCCGGGCCTGAAGATCAGCGCCGATGCCCTGTTCCAGCGGGCCAGCCGCCTGCCGCGGGTGGAGATCGCCGAGCCCGACCGCCTGGTGGGCCGGAATACCGTCCAGGCCATGCAGTCCGGCATCTTCTACGGCTACGTGGGCCTGGTGGACGGCATCCTGGACCGCCTGCTGGAGGAGTGCCCCGAGGCCAAGGTGGCCGCCACGGGCGGTCTGGGGCAGGTCATCGCGCCCCACACCAGGCACATCAAGCACATCGCCCCGAACCTCACCCTGGATGGCCTGCGCATCCTCTGGTTCCGCAACCAGGGCAGCGGTCGGAAGTAGCATGCCGGTGCCGCTGATCCGGCTGGCCGTGGTGGACTCCACCCAGGCCTTCCTCCGGCGGAACCCCCAACTGGGCTTCTGCACGGTACTCGCCGACCGGCAGAGCGAAGGGCGGGGTCGCCAGGGCAACCGCTGGGAGAGCGCCGCCGGAGAGGGCCTCTGGATGTCTGCCGCCCTGCCGGCCCCGGCCGGCGTGGCCCCGGGCCTCGTCCTCCAGCGGGCCATGGCCGCCACCGCCCGAGTGCTGGATCCCGAGGGTCGAGCCCTGGGCCTCAAGTGGCCCAATGACCTGGTGGCCCGGAAAGAGGGCCGTCTGGTGAAGCTGGGGGGCATCCTGGGCGAGCAGGTCGGCGGGCGGCTCATCCTCGGGCTGGGGGTGAACTTGACGGGGGCCCCGGAGATCCCCGGCCGGGCCGTGCCACCCGCCTGCCTGGCGGACCTGGGGTTCCGCGGCCTGGATCCAGTCGAGTTGGCTGGCGCTATCGTTCATCTATGGACTGATTTGACGGAAAACATTCAACTCCTTTTCCAGTGGCCGGAGTCGGGTGATGCCCTGCGCTGGGAGGACGGGCAGGGCACCTGTCTGGGCTGGGAGTCCGATGGGCGGCTGAAGGTGGCCACGGCCGAGGGGATCCGGCGGCTCAGCGCGGGGGACGTGGCCGGGCTGGCCTGATCAGAGTACCGACCGGATCTCGGTTTCGCTGAGGATCCTCGGACTGTTCTTGGCGGTCTGGAGGATGCGGTCGACGCGTTCGGGGCTGGGATCATAGCCGTTCATCTCGAGCCAGTAGACGACATTGCTGTGGCCGGCCATGGGGCCGATTTCGATCTCCTGGCGTCGGCCCACCAAGGCCGCTGGGACCCCGGAGTACACGGCATCGGCCAGTTCCACATCCCCGCGGTGCAGGGCCTTCACGATGGCGGCGGCATGGACGCCGGTACCGGTGCGGAAGGCATCCCGGCCCAGCACGGGGTAGTTGGCCGGGATCTCCACGTCGCACAGTTCGGCCACCAGCTCGGCCAGGGCGGGCAGGTCCGAGAGGTCCCCCTTGGGAAAGCCCATGAGGTGCAGGTTGATCATGAGCTGATCCATGGCGACGTTGCCGCAGCGCTCGCCGATGCCGAGGATGCTGCCGTGCAGCCGGTCCGCGCCCGCCTCGAAGGCGGCGATGGCGTTGGCCACGCCCAGGCCCCGGTCGTTGTGGCCGTGCCAGTCGATGCGCACCGAGCGATCCTTCACCACCTCGTCCTTGATGAACCGCAGCAGGCGCCGCACGCCATCGGGGGTGGCGTGGCCACAGGTGTCCGACAGGCAGATGGACTGGGCGCCCTCGTCCAGGGCGGCGCTGTAGATGGCCTTGAGCACATCCGGCCGGGCCCGGGTGCTGTCCTCGGTCACCATCATCACGGGCACTTCCTGACGGCGGCAGAAGGCGATGGCCTTGCGGGCCGTGGCCACCAGAAAGCCCAGGTCCCAGCCCTCCACGTCCATGCGGATGGGGCTGGAGCCCAGGAAGGCGCCCGCTTCGAGGGGCATGCCAGCCCGCTGCTGGATCTCGGCCACCTGGGCGAGGTCGGCCTCCAGGGTGCGGACGGCGACATTGGGGGAGATGGGCAGGCGGTGGTCCCGGATCTCCACCATGAGGGCCCGCACGGCCGCCAGGGCCTTGGGGCCCGCGCCAGGCATGCCGAGGTCCACGGCATCCACCCCCAGGCGGGCCAGGCGATGGGTGAGATCCCGTTTGGCGGCGATGTCGGGATCGCGGACCGAGGGGCTCTGCAGGCCGTCCCGCAGGGTCTCGTCGTTCAGCAGGGGGATCCGGTCGCCCCTGGCGGGAAGGCCGTTCCAGTCGTTGATCAGTTCGTCGAGGGTCATGGAGAAACTAGACTACGGTGACTTCAATCCAGCGGTCCAGCAGGGTTCCCAGGAGGGCGCCCTTGTCGAGGAAGGCCTCCATCTCCGGATCGACGTCTCCGGCGGCATCCAGGATGAGGTGCAGGCGCTGGTCGTCCACTTCCACGGCCAGGTGGCGCACGGACTGCCGCCGCCGCCGGTCAAGGGCATCGGCGGCGCGGAGGATGGCCGCCAGCTTGCGCACCACCTGGCGGTGCCAGGGCGCCAGGGCCCGGAAGGCCTCGTGCTTCGCGTGATGGGGCGCCTTGCCCCGGTGGAAGCGCACCACCTGGGCCAGCAGGTCCACCTCCTCCGGCCAGAAACCGGGCAGGGCGGCATTGCGGACGAGGTATTCCCCGTGCTTGTGATGGCCCTTCTCGGCGATGGAGAAGCCGATGTCGTGCAGACGGGCCGCGTAGGCCAGCCACTGGCGCTCGGTGTCGCCCAGCTCGAAGTGGGGCTGCAGGGAGGTGAAGAGCTCATCGGCCAGCCGGGCCACGTGGCGGCTGTGGCCCGGGTCCGGGTCAAGCCGGGCGGCTAGCTGTTCGACGGAGGCCCGGCGGCGGTCCGCCAGCGGCGGGATGGCGGCGCCGCCGTGCTTGAGGGCCTCCCAGATCATGCCCTCGCGCAGGCCCACGGGCAGGTGGCGCAGGGGCGGGCAGCCCAGCCACTCCATCAGCGAGAGTGCCCAGATGGCGCCCACGTGCAGCACCTCGGCTCGCTTGGGATCGATCCCCAGGCGCTCGATGCGCTGCTGGGCATCCGTGCGCCAGAGCCGGAGGGTGAAGTCCCGGAGCTGCTCGATGGTCAGGGGCTGGCCTGCCGGAACTCCCTTCATGAGCTCCTCCAGGGTCCCGGAGGTGCCCAGAATCAGGGCCGGTTCGGGCAGGACGGAAGGCAGGTCCTTGCGGGCCTTCTTCAGGATGCGGCGGATCATCTTCCGGAGTTGCCTGAGGTCGGTCGCCGTGGGGGGATTGGCGGTCTGGGCCGCGTCCGCCAGCCGCTGCAGGCCCCAGGGCAGCGAGATGCTGGCCGCCACGCGGCCGCCCTGCACCCAGGTCAGCTCGGTGCTGCCGCCGCCGATGTCCACCAGCGCCACGGGCTCCGGCGGGAAGGGGATCGCGTGGGAGACGGCCTGGTGGATGAGGCGGGCCTCCTCTTCGCCGGAGATCACCTGGATGGGAATGCCGAGCTTTTCGGCCTCCAGCACGAAGGCCTGGGCGTTGTTCGCGTCGCGCAGGGCCGCCGTGCCGCAGGCCATGATGGTGTCGCAGCCGAAATCCCGGATGAGCCTGGCCATCTGTCCCAGGGCCTCGAGGCCGGCGCGGAAGGCTTCGGGTCCGATCTCCCCCGACTTCGCCTCGCCCCTGGCCAGGCGCACCATGGCCTTCTCCCGGGCCATCACGCGCTGACCGCCCATGGGATCGGCTTCCACCACCATCATGTGGATGGAGTTCGACCCGACATCGATGGCTGCGATCCGCATGGGACGATTGTGGCCAATGCCGCCATCCTTGAGGCGGGAATCTTTGGAGGGACCTTGCTGAAGCGACTGCTGATCCTGCTGATTACCCTGCCGCTCCCGGCGCAGAAGGTCGCCCTCAGCCTGGACGATGCCCCCTTCCTGCGGCCCGCGCCCCGGATGGCCGCACCGGCCCAGCACCAGGCCATGCTGGCTGCCCTGAAGGCACGGAAGGTCCAGGCCATCCTGTTCACCAACGGCGTCAATGGCGGCGATTCCCGCGAGGGGAAGGCGATCTTCCAGGCCTGGAGCCAGGCCGGACACCTGCTGGCCAACCACAGCTACAGCCACTGGGACCTCAACCGCGACGAGGTGACCCTCGATGCCTATGAGGCGGACGTCCTCAAGGGAGAGGCCCTGATCCGGGACCTGCCCGGGTTCACGAAGCGCTACCGCTACCCCTTCCTCCGGGCCGGCAATACGGCCGCCAAGCGGGACGGCTTCTATGCCTTCCTGACGGCCCGGGGCGACGCCATCGGCCACGTGAGCATCGACACGGCGGACTGGCTGCTGGACGAACGCCTGCGGAAGCGCCTGGAGCGGGAACCCTCTGCGGATCTGGCGCCCTACCGCGACCTCTACCTGAAGCACCTCTGGGCCTGCGCCCGGTTCTACGATGCCTGGAGTCGCGAGGTCTTCGGCCGGGAGATCCCCCACGTCATCCTCGTGCACAGCCGCCTGCTGAACGGCCTCTTCCTGGGGGACGTCATCGACTTCTTCCGCGCCAAAGGCTGGACGTGGATTGGACCCAGCGAGGCCTTCCAGGATCCGGCCTACGCCCTGATGCCGAAGAACTTGCCAGGGGGCGAGGCCCTGGCCGATGCCGTGGCCGCCGAACGGGGGCAGCAGGGGTTTGTGCAGGCCTGGCGAGCCAAGGCCACGGATCCCGACGACCTGCTGTTCTCTGAGGGCCGGCTGACGGAGCGCCTGGACAAGCTGGGACTGTGAGCCGGGGCGCTGAACTGTGGTGAAATGGGGATCCATCCATCCACAAAGAAGGAGCCGCGCATGCTTCACCGTTGGCAGATCGGGTTCATCCTTGGCCTGGGCCTGCTGGCCGGCCAACCGGCCCAGCCCCGGAACCAGGCCTGGGTCCTGGCCCTGGACGGGCGCGGCGCCATGGTGGGCGACCTGAAGCCAGAAGAGTTCCGTGTGAAGGTCGATGGCAAGATACAAACCCCGATCCAGGTGAAGACGCCGGCCCAGACCGCGGAGGCCGCCCAGTCCTGGGTTCTGGTCTTCGAACCCATCCGGGATACGAACATGCGTGCCACGGCCTTCATCGCGGCGGCGGATTTCCTGACGAAGGTTCCGGACGGAGACCGTGTATTCATCGTGATCCGGGGCAAGGACTCCCTGGAGTCGCTGATGCCGGGCTTTTCGTTGCGGCGCGGGCTCTGGGCAGAGGCGCTGGCCAAGGTGCCGAACCTGCTGCCCGAGGGACTAGTGGGGATCTCCAAGGAATCCCTCCAGGGCGCGGGATATCGAGCGGACTTCACGGATGCGGCGGACGGTTCACCGGGTCAGGAGGCCCTGACGGCCCTGCTCGTCCAGTTCCGGAGTGGCGCTCCCGGTTGGGCGAAGGGAACCATCGATCAGCGGGGAGTCAGCGTCCTCGATCGGCTCAACCTGAACAACCCTGGGTTTGTTTCTGGACTGCTCGCGACGGTGGCCCGCGAAGCGAAAGTTCTGGGTGGAATCATCGATCAGTTGGCCTCGATGCCCGGCCAAAAGCACCTGGTGGTCTTCTCTCGGTGTGAAGCAGACGATCTCACCCATCCGAGTGTCAAACAGGCTGCGACACGACCTGATCGCAGGCCCGGTGACACGACTGGCACAGGTTTCGTACGGGAAAGGGGCGACATGGGAGGGCCCGCCGAAGCGGCCTCCTTGGCCACCCGCGACTTGACTCTGCTCCAGGCCGATTTGAAGGCCAGGGCCGTCTCCGCTGGCGTCACGCTCTACTCCGTGGCGGGGGCCGGCCAGAATGTCATGGGGCAGATCGGCACCATTGCCCCCGCCACCGGTGGCTTCGCCTTTCCCCTGAGCATCGGAGTGGAGACCCAGTTCGGTCAGGGCATCCAGGTGTTCGGCTCCCGCTACCTGGTGCAATGGCGTGAGGATGCCGCCCCTGGCACACCCGTGACCCTGGAGGTCACCACCACCCGCAAGGATGTGAAACTGGTCGTCCAGTCTCTCCGGTAGGGGCAGGCCCAAAAAGTACGAACCGGTTCGTTGACAAATTACGAATCAGTTCGTATGTTGTTTCCAGATCCCCTGGAGGCCCCATGTCCACCGCGCCCATCCGCCCTTCCGATGGTGAGCTCGCCATCCTGCGGGTGCTCTGGTCGCAGGGCCCCTCGACCGTGCGGGACGTGCACACCGAACTGTCGAAGGACCGGGACATGGGCTACACCACCGTGCTGAAGCTCATGCAGATCATGGTGGAGAAGGGCCTGGTGGCAAGGGACGAACGCGCGCGCTCCCACACCTACCGGCCACTCCAGGGTGAAGCCGAGACCCAGCGCTGCCTGCTGAAGGAGCTCCTGCACAAGGCCTTCGCCGGTAGCCGTCGGGAGTTGGTCCTCCAGGCCCTCGAAGCCGAGCCCGCCTCGGCCGAGGAACTGGAGGACATCCGCCAGCTGCTGAACCAGGCCAAGGGGAGGATCCGATGAACGAGCTGGCTTCGATCCCCCTCCTCCGGGCCATGGGCTGGACCCTGCTCCACAGCCTCTGGCAGGGCGCACTGGCGGGTCTGCTGGCAGCCGTGGCGCTGCGTCTGGCGCGACACCGTTCAGCAGAATTCCGCTATGCCCTCGCCGCAGGGGCGCTCGGCCTGCTGGTGCTCGCCTTCGCGGGGACCCTGGTCTGGCTCTCTGCCGGCGGCGATCCCCTGGCTGGGGCCGACGCCGTGCTCATCACCCCCCTGGCTGAGGGGCGCGGGGCTTCCGGTTGGCTGCCCCAGCTGCGCCAGGCCCTAGGCCCTTGGATCCCCGGGCTGTTCCTGGCCTGGGTCCTCGGTTTTAGCCTGCGGCTCGTCCAACTGGGACGGTCCATGGCCTGGCTCTATGGCACCTGCCTCCGCAGCTTCCTGCCTCCGCCCGCCGAATGGCTGGCGCGCTTCGAGGCGCTGCGGATCCGCAGCCGCGTTCAGTTTCCTGTCCGCCTGGGGCTTTCCGACCAGGTGGATTCGCTGGTGGTGCTGGGTTGGCTCAAGCCCGTGGTGCTCGTCCCGGCTGCGGCCCTGCTGGCCCTTCCACCGGAAGGACTGGAGGCGGTGCTGGCCCATGAACTGGCCCATGTCCGCCGGGGCGATTTCCTCGCGAACCTCGTCCAGACCTTCGCGGAAGCCCTTCTGTTCTACCACCCCGCTGTCTGGTGGCTCTCCCGGCGCATCCGCCAGGAGCGCGAGCATTGCTGCGATGACGCAGCCGTGCGGGCCTGCGGCGATCCGATCCTCTACGCCTCCGCCCTCGCCGGGCTGGAGGAACTCCGACTGCAACCCACGTTCGTTTCCGACCTGGCCCCCGCGGCCAGTGGAGGTCGTCTCATGTCCCGCACCCAGCGCCTGCTGCGCCCCCGAATCACCCACGATCCTGCGGCCCCCCTGGCCGCCCTGCTTCCCGCAATCCTGCTGGTGGCCGCCCTCGGGGCCGCCACCCTGGCCGCCTCCGACGCGCCGAAGGCCCCGACGGCAGGTCCCATGGAGACGGACTTCAAGAAGGTACGCATCAAGCACCAGCCCGAGGCCCCCCGCTATCCATCCGAAGCCAAGGCCGCCCGCATCCAGGGCACGGTGGTGGTGGTCGTCACCATCGGCATAGATGGCAAGGTCACCGAGGCCAAGGCGGAGTCTGGTCCACCCGAGCTTCAGGCCTGCGCGGTGGACTATGCGAAGGCCTGGGAGTTCGAACCAGTCAGGGTGAAGGGGAAAGTGGTCCCCGCGCGCTTCAAGCTGACGATGCCGTTCCGTCTGAGATAGGGAATTCCCGTTTCCGGAGAGGGGGCCGAGAGGCCCCTTTTCCGTCGGCGGGTGGGCATGGTGGAGCTTGACCTCTGGTAACCGTTGCGCGGAGTCCGAACGCCCGGCCATGCTCGATCCACAATCCCGAGGTGATCTGATGGCTTTGACGGTGGACGGCATTTTTGCGCTCATGCCCGAGCTCTTCCTGCCCGAGAAGGCCCAGGGTCTGACGGTCTCCGTCTACTACCAGGTGACCGGAGAAGGGGGCGGCGACTACACCTGCCTCATCGAGAACGGGGCCTTCTCCCTGAAGCGGGAGGCCAAGCCGGACGCCACCTCCGTGGTGGTGATCGCGACCGAGGATTGGATCGCCCTGAACGAAGGCAAGCTCGACCCCATGCAGGCCTTCATGACCGGCAAGCTCAAGGGAACCGGCGATCTGGGCCTGCTCCAGAAATTCCCCAAGTTCTTCAAGAAGCCCCAGAAGCAGGGCGGGCCGGTGAAGCCGCTCAAGGAGCTGGTGCCGGCGCGGCTGGCGCTGGCCGGGGCGGGCCTCAAGGTCACCATTGGCGGCGAAAGCTGGGGCGAAGGCGCCGAAGTGGCCGGAGACGAGACGGCGGTGCGCGGTCTGGTCTGCGGGGTGTCCGATCCGGGCCCGGCATTGTTGGGCGGCCAGCTCCGCTTTGCCGGCGACATGGTGGTGTTGCGCCAGGCCTGGAAGGCCTGGTCTGCCGAGCCCGAGATCAGCTTTCCCGACACGCCGGGAGGCAAGGCCCTGGCGACCCTGCGCCGCCGTTACCGGGGCGGGGCCAGCGGAACGCTGGAAGTGAAGGTGGACGGCGTGCCCTACCGCCTGGACTTCAGCCCCGGGGGCCTCTCTGTGCGTCCAGGCGAGGTGGAGGGTGGCGCGGCCCTGGGCATCTCCGATGCCGACTTCGCCGCGCTCAACGCCGGCAAGTTGAACCTGGTGGCGGCCCTGCTGGGCGGTGCCATCACCGTGAAGGGCGACATGAGCCAGGTGGCGGCCTACACAGCCCATTTCGATGCGGATGTGAACCCGGCCCAGGGCCTCCTCGAGTCCATGCCGGAGCGGTTCAACGCCGAGAAGGCCGGCGACCTGGAGGCCGTGGTGGGCTACCAGATCGACGACATGGGCTACACAGTGTTAATCCGACACGGCGCCTGCATGGTCTTCCCCCGCCTGCTGAAGCCCTGTGATACGCTCCTCAAAGCGAAGGCTGATGACTTCGTCGCCATGAGCACCGGAACGCTGAACGCCCAGGAGGCTTTCATGACCGGCAAGATCCAGATCGAGGGTGATCCCCTGCTCATGCAGAAGGTGGCGAAGTCGTTCCGGCGGCCGGAGGCCTGACAGCCATGCCCAGAGGGACCGCCCGCAAACCCCAGACCACCCCCAAGGCAGACATGGGGTCCGGGGTGGTGCGGATGGCGAAGGCGGTACCGACCATGGAACGACCGGCCCCCATGAAGGACCTGGATCCTCCCATGGACAATGGCCTGCCCTGTAGTGGACGGTGTGGACACTGCGACTGCCACCCGTGCCGGCTGCACGCTCCGATCTGATCAGGCCCCTTCCCAGAGTTCGCGGAGACGCTGGAATCCCGCCCGGCTCACGGGCAGGCGGGTGCCGTCCCGAAGGATGGCGTCGCGGTGTTCCTTGGAGTCCTGCTCGATCCGGACAAGGCGGTCGAGGTTCAGGATGTAACTACGGTGGATGCGGATGAAGCGGCTCGAATCGAGCTGGGTTTCCAGGCTCGCCAGGGTCTGCTGCTTGAGCAGGTTCTTCCCCTCGGTCCGCAGGAGCACATAGTCATCCTGGGCCTGCACCCAGTCGAGCCGGTCCAGGTGGACCACGGTGACCTTGGGCCCGTCCTTCACGACGATGCGTTCCAGGGGACGGCCTTGACGGGCGCTGGAGGCTAGGTCCGCGGCCGGGGCCGGAGGTGCTGTGGGTTGGGCCGACTGCAGGGCCCTCGCCTTGGCCAGGGCCGAGTCGAACCGTTCCTTCGAGAAGGGCTTCAGCAGGTAGTCCACCGCGTGGGCCTCGAAGGCCCGCAGCGCGTGCTGATCATAGGCCGTGACGAAGACCACCGCCGGGCGCTTGCCCTCGGCCTCGAGCAGCTCGAGCACCTCGAAGCCATCCAGCTTGGGCATCTGGATGTCCAGGAAGATCAGGTCCGGCTGGTGCTGGGCTGCCGCCTTGATGGCCTCGAAGCCGTTGGCGCACTCGCCCACGACCTCCACGTCCGGATGGGCCGCCAGGTGCTCGCGCACCACGGCGCGGGCCAGGTCCTCGTCGTCGATGATCAGGGCTTTCATGGTTCCACCTCGAGCGGGAATACCAGGGTGACTCGATGGCTGCCGTCCTGCACACCGGCTTCGAAACGGGCCCGGCTGCCAAAGCGCCCCAGCAGGCGCTGGCGGACCTGCCGCAGGCCGATCCCGAGCCCCTGCGGGGCCGGTGAATCCGCGTCCAGGGGGTTGTCCACCTTCAGGACGACGTATCCCTCCAACACCTCGGCGGCCACGCGCAGGGTGCCGCCCTCGGGAAGGGCCGCAATGCCGTGCTTGATGGCGTTCTCCACCAGGGGCTGCAGCAGCAGGGTGGGCAGCAGCGCCGGCTCTGCCGCGGGATCCACCACCCAGGCAAGCTGCAGGCGGGCCCCGAACCGGATCTGCTCGATGGCCAGGTAGGCCCGCGCCAGCTCCAGTTCCTCGCGCAGCGCCACCAGCCGGCGTTCGCCCAGGCCCAGGCTGCGGCGGAGGAAATCGGAGAGCAGCACGCACATCTCCCGGGCCCGGGCCGGGTCCACAGCCGTCAGGGCCGACAGGGAGTTGAGGCTGTTGAAGAGGAAGTGGGGATTCAGCTGGGCGCGGAGGGCCTTGAGCTCGGACTCCTGGGCCAGCAGCTGCAGTTCCGCACCCTTGCGCTCGGCCTCGACGGCCCGGTCCTGGGCCAGCATCAGGTAGCTGAGGGCCACGGAGGCCAGGTAGAGGAGGATGCCCAGGCCCGTGAGCACCGGCAGAGCCGTGCCCACCCGCTGGGGCAGGGCGCCCAGGCCGGGAATCCAGGCCAGGAGGCGGGCCAGGATCCAGGCCAGGCCGGCCCACAGTCCGCCCATGAGGACGGCGGCCATGCCCCAGGCGGCGCCGTGGGCCCCCAGGCCATCGATGGTGCGGCCCAGGGGCAGGGCCCGGCAGAGGAACCAGGCCGAGAGGAAGAGCAGAGCTGCGAACAGGCAGAGAGGCAGGGCCAGGCAGGCCGCTTCAGCCCAGGTCCAGCCCTGGCTGCGGGCAATGCCGGTCAGCAGCAGCGCGATGGGGGCCCACCCCAGGAGGTAGGCCCCCAAGCGCGCGCGGCTGGCCAGCAGGGGGTGCATTAGGACTTCACCTCGGTGCCGCCGAAGAGGATCAGGCCGGTGATCACGAGGCGGGGGCGGCCTTCCACCGTGCTGGGGCCATGGTGCGTGCTGTCGTTCAGGGCGCCGGCGATGGCCGTGGCCCGGTTGGCGATCTCCCAGCCCTCGGGCACGCGGATCTCGCCGCCCCCGAAGAGCACAAAGACGTCGATGCGGGCCTGGCCTGACTCCAGGGCCGCCTGGCGCAGGTCGACCTCGTAGCCGCCGAAGATGGCCGTCAGCTCGCCGCCCTTGAAGGCCTGTGTGAGCACCCGGCGCTTGAAACCCCCGAAGATCGCCGTGCCCTGGAGGAAGTCCTCGGACCGGGCCAGCTCCGGGGGCACGCCACGGTTCTGCTTCAGGGCCTTGATGACGATGAGGATGCCCACAGCCACCACCAGCATGGGCGCCAGGGCCTCGGCCAGGTGACCCCGGGCGAAGGAGAAGAGCAGCAAGAAGGACCCGCCCAGCACGAGGAACCATCCGCCCATGCCACCGCCGCTGCCCTCTTGGCGGATCTTCGCGATGCCCATGGCCACCAGCACCAGGGGCCAGAGCTTGAAGATGGTGTGGGCCTCGATGAGCCCGAGGTTGTCGAGGGTGAGCACCAGGCCCGCCACGATGATGGCCACGCCCAGCACCAGCTTGGGGCTGAAGGGGCTCGGGGCCTTGGTTTCGTCGGGGGCGTTCATGGTTTCACCTGCGTGGCATCGGTTCCAGGATCACAGGAATCAGCGGGGGTTGGCGATGGGGAACCCGCCTTGGCCTTCTTGAGGCGCTTGGGTTGGGGGAAGATAGCTCGCAGCGTCACGATGATGCCGCCCCAGACGATGAAGGCCGGCCACCAGCGCTCCAGCAGGCCCCAGGGCCCGAACTGGGAGATGAAGCCGGCGACGGCGAACCCCAGCCAGATGTGGCCGCGGAGGCTGAGGATGCCGTCCTGGGTCAGGCGGGCGAGGCCGAAGGCGGCGAGGGCCAGGGGCCACCAGGTCAGCAGGTGCCAGGCGTCGTACCAGCGGAGCGTGTCAGCCATGAAGATCAGGCCCAGGGCGATCACCGTGAGGCCGAAGACCAGCTTCGTCGAGAAGAGGGGTGGGCGTTCCTGGGTGTTCATGAGCGGTGTTCCTTTCTGCCTGAACCGAAGGGGATGACGAAGGCCAGGGAGGGCAGCCACAACGCCAGCCACCACCAGGCGCTGTCGATGAACCAACCGGTCTGGACCATGGGGTCTTCCTCCCGTGTGATCAAGCTACGGGCCTTCCGCTTCCGGCCAGGGCGGGGATCGGTGAACGGGGGGCGGGAGTCGGCGAGCGGTCAGTCCCAGCGAATCAACCCGCCCCGGCTGCGCTCCTGCCAGGCGTGCTCCAGGGCCTCGACCAGCTCAGGGGGGCACACGAACCGGAGGATGGCGGCCTCCCTCTCGAAGGTCTGCTCCTGGACCACGGCCCCGGGGAAGGCCCCCAGCAACGCGAAGGGCAGGTGGGCCTGGGCGGCCGGGACCTGGATCTCCCCGGTGCGGACGATGCGGACCTCCTCCCAGGCGCCCTGGGCATCCGCCGCCGCCAGGGCCCCCTGCACGCCTTCGGTGTAGGCCCGCACCAGACCGCCGGTGCCGAGCTTCGTGCCGCCGTACCAGCGGATGCAGACGGCGATCAGGTCCGTGGCCTGGGCCCCTTCCAGCACGGCCAGCATGGGCCGACCCGCGGTTCCCGAGGGCTCGCCGTCATCGTCGGTGCCGAAGGCCCCGACCGGCACCCCCTCCCGCCAGGCGCTGCAGTGGTGGGTGGCGTCGAAGTCGCGCTTGCGCAGGGAGGCCAGCACCGCCGCCCGCTCCACCGCATCCCGTGCTGGATGCAGTTCCGTCAGGAAGACCGAGGCCTTCTCCCGGAACCGATGGCTCGCAGCCTCCTTCAACCGACGCATGAACTCAGCATGGATGGGGCTCTGACTGGAATCAACAAGGGCCCGCATTCGCGGGCCCTTGTCAGCTGTGGGACGACGCCCCTGAGCGACGGACTACTTCAACCCGTCGATGATCGCGTTGAAGGTGGCGCTGGGGCGCATGGCCTTGCCGGTCTTCACCTTGTCGGGGTGGTAGTAGCCGCCCATGTCCACGGGGCTGCCCTGGGCGCCGATGAGCTCGCCGTTGATCTTGGCTTCGTTGTCCCCGAGAGCGTGGGCGACCTTGGCGAAGCGGGCCTGCAGCTCAGCGTCCTTGGTCTGGGCGGCCAGGGCCTGGGCCCAGTAGAGGGCCAGGTAGAAGTGGCTGCCGCGGTTGTCGATCTGGCCCACCTTGCGGGCGGGGGACTTGTCGTTGTCCAGGAACTTGGCGATGGCCTGGTCCAGCGTCTCGGCCAGCACAGCGGCCTTGGCGTTCTTGAAGGCGTTGGCCACGTGCTCGAGGGAGGCGGCGAAAGCGGAGAACTCGCCCAGGGAATCCCAGCGCAGGTAGCCCTCTTTCTGGAACTGCTGGACGTGCTTGGGGGCCGAGCCGCCCGCGCCGGTCTCGAAGAGGCCGCCGCCGCCCAGCAGGGGCACGACGGAGAGCATCTTGGCGCTGGTTCCCAGCTCGATGATGGGGAAGAGGTCCGTGAGGTAGTCGCGCAGGACGTTGCCCGTGACGGAGATGGTGTCCAGGCCCTTGCGGATGCGCTCGCAGGAGAGCTTCATGGCGTCCACGGGATGCAGGATGCGGATGTCCAGACCCGTAGTGTCGTGGTTCTTCAGGTAGGTCTCGACCTTGGCGATGATCTGGGCGTCGTGGGCGCGGTTCTTATCCAGCCAGAAGATCGCGGGCGCGCCGGTGATGCGGGCGCGGGAGACCGCCAGCTTCACCCAGTCCTGGATGGGCGCGTCCTTGGCCTGGCAGGCGCGGAAGATGTCGCCCGCCTCGACCTTCTGGCTCAGCAGGGTCGCGCCCGCGGCATCGACGATGCGGATGACGCCAGCCGCCGGAGCGAAGAAGGTCTTGTCGTGGGAGCCGTACTCCTCGGCCTTCTGGGCCATGAGGCCCACGTTGGGCACGCTGCCGATGGTGGCGGGGTTGAAGGCGCCATGCTGCTGGCAGTCCTCGATGATGGCTTTGTACATTGTGGCGTAGCAGCGGTCGGGGATCATGGCCAGGGTGTCGTGGAGCTTGCCGTCGGCACCCCACATCTTGCCGGAATCACGCACCACCACGGGCATGGAGGCGTCCACGATGATGTCGTTGGGCACGTGCAGGTTGGTGATGCCCTTGTCGGAGTCCACCATGGCCAGGGCCGGGCGGGTCGGGTAGACGGCCATGATGTCGGCCTCGATCTCGGCGCGCTTGGCCTCGGGCAGGGTCTGGATCTTGGCGTAGAGGTCGCCCAGACCGTTGGCGGTGTTGACGCCCAGCTCCTTGATCACGGCCGCATGCTTCTCGAAGACGGCCTTGTAGAAGACGGACACGGCGTGGCCGAACATGACGGGATCCGAGATCTTCATCATGGTGGCCTTGAGGTGCAGGGACAGCAGCAGGCCGTCCTTCTTGGCCGCCTCGATCTGCTCGGCGTAGAAGGCCTGCAGGGCTTTCACGTTCATCACGGAGGAATCGATCACTTCGCCGTCCGTCAGGGCGGTCTTCTCCTTGAGGACCTTCACGCCGCCGTCCTCGCCCACGAACTCGATGCGGACGGTGGTGGCCTTGGCCACGGTGGTGGAGGTCTCGCTGCCGTAGAAGTCGCCGCCGCTCATGTGGGCCACGCGGGCCTTGGAGTCGGGGGCCCAGGCGCCCATCTTGTGGGGGTGCTGCTTGGCGAAGTTTTTCACGGACAGCGGCGCCCGGCGGTCGGAGTTGCCCTCGCGGAGCACGGGATTCACGGCGCTGCCCAGCACTTTGGCGTAGCGCGCCTGGATGGCCTTCTCGGCTTCGTCCTTGGGCTGCTCGGGGTAGTCCGGGAGCTTGAAGCCCTGGGACTGCAGTTCCTTGATGGCCGCGATGAGCTGGGGGATCGAGGCGCTGATGTTCGGCAGCTTGATGATGTTGGCTTCGGGCTTCTGGGCCAGCTCGCCCAGGGCGCCCAGGTTGTCGGGGATCTTCTGATCCGCCGTCAGGTTGTCGGGGAAGTTCGCCAGGATGCGGCCCGCCAGGGAGATGTCCGAGGTCTCGACCTCGATGCCGGTGCCATGGGTGAAGGCCTGGATGACCGGCAGCAGGGAATAGGTGGCCAGCGCGGGGGCTTCGTCGATCTCGGTCCAGATGATCTTCTGGGTCGTCATGGGGTCTCCTTGGGTGTCGGGCTCCCCCCCGGGTCGGCCGACCGGGGGCTCACGCGGGTTCGAAAGAACGGGTAACAAGGCAGGCTCCCACGGGGATAGCCCTGCTTCAAGCGGCTTTCCCTGTCTGGACGGCGGTTTGGGACTTAGGTCACGCTTGGGATTATCCCGCCACCGGCATGGCAGCTCCCGAGGCTGCGCGGACTGTGCCGCGGGTGACCGCGAAGTCCATGCGGCCCAGGTTCACGCCCCCGAAGCCCACCTGGAAGATGAGGGTCTCGCCCTGGGCCTGGGACACCCTGGTCGGGGCCTCAAGGAAGGTGTGGCTGTGGCCGCCGATGATGGCATCGATGCCCGCCACCTCGCCGGGCATCCGCAGGTCGTCCGGGGCGCTGCCGTTCAGGTTGTAGCCCAGGTGGGACAGCACCACCACCAAGTCCACCTTCTCCACCTCGCGCAGGCGCTTTACCACGGGTTTCAGGCTCGCATAGGGATCCTTCCACTCGATCCCCTCGTGGTTCTTGGGTGCCACCAGGCCCGCGAAGGCCACGCCCACGCCCGTGAGGCCCACCTTGATACCCGGGAACTCCCGGACCAGGTAGGGGCGGACCCGCCCGCCCAGGGCCGGGGCGCCCTTGCAGTCGAAGTTGCAGTTCAGAAAGGCGAAGGGCGGGTTCGCATGCTTGAGCTGCTCCATGGACTCCATGGCCTCCACCAGCATGCCCACGCCATTGTCGAAGTCATGGTTGCCCAGGGTGCCCGCATCGTAGCCCACCATGCGCATGAGCTGGTAGTCCAGGCGGCCCTTGTAGCGGTTGAAGTAGGGCGTGCCCTGGAAGGTATCGCCCGCGTCCAGCAGCAGCACCGGGCCCAGCTGCTGGCGCAGCTGCTTCACCAGGGTCGCGCGGCGGGCCATGCCGCCCAGGCCGCTGATGGCCCCGTTGCCGGGACCGAAAGGCTCGATGCGGGAGTGGGTGTCGTTGGTGTGCAGGAGGGTGATGCGGCCCGAGGCGGGCCCCTCATCCCCGGCCTTCAGCGAGACCCGGCTGGCGAGGGTGGCGGCGCCGAGGGAGGCGAGAAAGTCGCGGCGTTTCATCGTCACACCCCTACAGCTTCAGCTTCTTGTCGCGGATGGCTTCCTGGATCGGCACCGGGATGGTGAGTCGGCCCGGCGGGGGCGGGAGCAGCTCCTTTTTTGCTTTCGCGAGGAAGGAACATTCATCCAGCAGCATCTGGCGCAGGGTCAGGCCGGTGGTGAAGGGCTTGCGGCCCTTCTTCAGGGTGGGGATGGAATCCCCGCCGCCGTAGAGGTAGTCCGAGGTGGCCACCTTCACCGTGGCCGCGGGGTCGATGGGGGAACCATCCTCCCAGGTGATGGTGTAGGTCACGGCCTCTGGGGTGCCCCCCACCACGGCCTTCACGCCGGAGGAGGGTTCGCCGCCGCGGCGCACGATGCCCTCCTTCACGACCTGGATGATTTCGGCCCCAGTCAGCTCGATCACCACCAGCTCGTTCTCGAAGGGCATCACCTCGAAGATGTCGGCCACCTTCAGCTGGCCCGGCCGCAGGTTGCCCCGCAGGCCGCCGGCATTGGTGATGGCGAAGCGCACCGGACTGCCCACCACGCCCTGGGCGGCCTTGCGCATCACGTCCGACACCCAGTAGCCCAGCAGGTTCTCCTCACCGCGGCGGCCCCGGAAGACCCCCAGCGGCGCCGGCACCAGGGGCAGGTCGAAGGTGGCCTTGATCTCGGCCGCCAGGGGCGCGATGACCTTCTGGATGGCCTCGTCCTCGGGGATGGTGGCGGCCACCGGGATGACCTCGGCCTTGCGGACCGGCGTCTGGGCCGCCAGACCCAGTGCAAAAAAGGAGCAGAGCAGGGCGCTACAGGGCTTCGGCATCACGGAGCGATTCCTTCAGAGTCATGCGGACGTCCTGCACCAGGACGTCGTGGTTCCAGAACCGGGCCGCGGCACGGAGCAGCCAGCCCATCACCCAGCCGTTGACCGCCGTGACCAGGAGCTGGAGCAGGAGGAACAGCCACACGCGGAAGGTGGTGCCGCCGCCCATGCGCCACGCCAGCAGCAGCACCAGGAAGGGTGGGAGGGCCCGCAGCGCGGCGCCGCCGATCGAGAGCAGCCCCCACTGGATGGGATGGGACCAGAGTCGCATGAAGCTGACCCCGAGGTGTGTGCGGTAGCCATGCGCCAGCCCAGCGGAGCGGCCCAGGCGGCAGAGCCACCACTGGACGTTCAGGGCCGCGACCAGGGACATCCACACCAGCGGGCGGCCGAAGAAGGCGGTCCAGCCCAGGGCGTCCAGACCGGCATTCCCGACCTTGGCGAGACCCAGATCCACCAGCCAGGCCACGAGCCCGAGCGGCACCACGCCGATCAGCAAGGTGTCCAGGGCGCCCAGCAGCCAGGCACCCAACCGGGCCTTCTGGCCCGCGACTTCAGCCTGCATGCGCCAGCCGCACCAGAGCACGACGACCAGGCCGAGGCCGAAGAGGTGCACCGTGGGGGAGTTCGTCAGGCGGTACTGCAGGCCCCCGTTCTGCCAGAGTTCCCAGATGTCGCGGGCGCTGAGGCTCTCGCCCCAGTGGCTGGGCAGGGCGCTCCAGCCTGCGGCGCGGCGCAGGTGGCCGGCCCAGCCCAGGGCCGGGCCCAGCAGCACGAGCATCCACCCGGCCATGATTCCCCAGCCCCAGCGGGTGAAGCCTCCGGGCAGGGCCCCGCGCAGGAAGGGCCAGGGGCCCCGGGGAGCCAGCTCCTCCTCGGTGTGAATGGTGGTGGGGCGCTCAGGTTCCATGTCCGTCCACAGGCAATCCCCCATCAAACCACACTTGACAGGGCCTGGACCGATGGGGTTTCATCGCTTCCATGCTGCTGTCCTTCCCCATCCCCTGCCAGGGTCTCTCCTCTGAGGCTTGGTGGTGGCGTACGGGCTCGGACGGCTCCCTGTGCGAGGCCTAGCGGCCGACGCCATTCCGGACCCTCCGAGCCCGACCCCACGGTCGGGCTTTTTCGTTATGGAATGAACCCATGTCTGAGCAAACCAAGTCCCAGCCACCCATGAACCTCATCCGGCACCCTCTTCCCGCGGACCTGCTGACGCCCCTCGCGGCCTACCTCGCGCTGCGGTCCTCGGGGGCGAGCCTCCTGTTGGAATCCTGCGACCAGGGCGAGCGCGTCGGCCGCCACAGTTTCGTGCTCATCGAGGGGGCCAGTGAATGCCGCCTGCCCGCGCCGGCCAACGGCTGGGCCGAGGCCATCCGGACCCTGGCGGGCGCGACGCCCACCGAGACCCTCCACGATCCGGCCGCCACGCTGCCCGTGCTGCGGGAGGTGCTCCCGGTGGGCGTGGGCTGTGCGGGCTATCTCGGCTTCGAGGCCATGGGGGCCATGGAGCCCAGCCTCCAGCTCCCCGCCAAGAACAGCCTCGGTCTGCCGGGTCTATGGGTGCGCCGCTTCGACACGGCCCTGGTCTTCGACCACCTGCACCAGGTGGCGGAATTGCAGACCCTGGCCGCGGTTCCCGAAGCCGGCTTCAAGCGCCTGGCGGCCCTGAAGGCTCGCCTCCTGGAGGGGGCCCAGGATCCCGGCCCCGGTGGCGCGGAGCCCAGCGCCCAGGCCCAGATGACGCGCGAAGCCTACGAGGGCGCCGTGGCTGCGGCCCAGGAGCTGATCCTCGACGGCGACATCTACCAGCTGGTGCCCAGCCAGCGCTTCCGCATCGAGGACCCGCCCCTGCCGCTGGAGGCCTACCGCCGCCTGCGCCGCCTCAACCCGAGCCCCTACGGCTACCTGCTCGAGTGGGGGGACTTCGCCCTGGTGGGCGCCTCGCCGGAGATGCTGGTGCGGGTCCAGGATGGCGAGGCGGAGACCCTGCCCATCGCCGGCACCGTGCCCCGGGGCGCCAGTGCCGAGGAGGACGCCCGGCGCTTCGAGGCCTTGAAGCGTGATCCCAAGGAGCTGGCCGAGCACCAGATGCTGGTGGACCTGGCCCGCAACGACCTGGGTCGGGTGGCGGTGCCCGGCGGCGTGCGCGTGGAGCTGCCCCTGGCTCTCCAGCGCACCAGCCACGTGCTGCACCTGACCACCACGGTGCGGGCAAAGCTGAAGGCGGGCGTGGATGCCCTGGACGTGCTGGCGGCCGCCTTTCCGGCGGGAACCGTCAGCGGCGCACCCAAGCTCCGGGCCTGCCAGCGCATCGCCGAGCTGGAGAGGGAGCAGCGCGGTCCCTACGGCGGCGTGCTGCTGCGGCTGGGTGCCGATGGCGTGCTCGACACGGCGCTCATCCTGCGCACGGCGGTCTATGCGGGCGGCGCCGCCCACATCCAGGCCGGAGCCGGCGTGGTGCGGGCCTCAAGGCCCGAGGCGGAGTATTTTGAGACCCTGCACAAGCTCGGCGCCATCGCCCAGGCCCTGGGCGTGAAGCTGGAAGGGGGTGCCCGGTGATATTGCTCATCGATGCCCTCGATTCCTTCACCTACAACCTCGTCCAGGCCTTCGAGACCCTGGGCGCCGAGGTGCGCGTGATCCGCCACGATGTCATCTCCCTGGAGGAGGCGCAGGCGCTGCGGCCCGAGGCCGTGGTGCTGTCGCCGGGGCCCGGCCACCCCACGGAAAGCCCCGCCCACATGGCCCTGGCCGCTTCGGACTGGGGGGTGCCCCTGCTGGGCGTCTGCCTCGGGCACCAGGCCCTGGCCGCCGCCACCGGGGGCCGGGTCATCCGCGCCATCGAGCCTCTGCATGGCGAGGCCACGGCCCTGGAGCACGACGGCACGGGCCTGTTCAAGGATCTGCCTGCGGGCCTGCCCGTGGGCCGCTACCACAGCCTCATCGCCGAGCCTTCCACGCTGCCCGCCTGCTGGCGCGTCACCGGGCGCAGCCCCGGGGGCGAGATCATGGCCATGGCCCATCGGCAGCTGCCCCGCTGGGGCGTGCAGTTCCATCCCGAAAGCATCCTCACGCCGGACGGTCCGGCCATGCTCGCGAACTTCCTCCGCCTGGCCAAGGAATCCCGATGACGCTCCTCACGACCCACAATCCCATCCGTCCCCTGCCCGAGGCCACGGCCTCGGAGCTCATGCGCATCTTCATCGACCAGGACACGGACGCCCTCCTGGTGGGCGCCTGCCTGGCCCTGCTGGCCCAGCGCGTGCCCGAGGCCCACGAGCTGGCCGCCTTCGCCGATGCGCTCTCGGCGGTGGCCGTGCCCTTCCCGACCGTGCCCGATGGCGCCATCGATGTGGTCGGGACGGGTGGCGATGGCGCCTCCACCGCCAACCTCAGCACCCTGTCGGCCCTGCTGCTGCCCCGTTTCGGCGTGCCCGTGGTTAAGCACGGCAACCGCGCCGCCACCGGCGTCTGCGGCAGCGCCGACCTCATGGAGGCGCTGGGCTACGACCTCTCCCGGCCCATCTCCGACCTTGAGAAGGATTTGGCCACCCGCCACTTCGCCTTCCTCTTCGCCCCGGCCTATCATCCGCTGCTGGGTCGTCTGCGGGAGATCCGCAAGCGCCTGGGCATCCCCACCATCTTCAACCTGCTGGGTCCCCTCCTGAACCCCGGCCAGCCCCCGCTGCAGCTGCTGGGCGTGGCCCGGGAGGAGCTGCTGGCGCCCATGGCCGGCGCCCTGGAGCGCCGCACGAGCCTGCGCCGGGCCTTCGTCATCCACGGCAAGGACGCGGAAGGGAAGGGGTTGGACGAGGCCTCCATCGAGGGACCCACCTTGATCCTGGCGGTGGTCGAGGGGCGCGTGGGAGCGTCCCAGGTGCTGGTGCCACGGGAGCTTGGCCTCGCAGCACCACCACGGAATGCCCTGCGGGTGGTGGATCGGGCGGAGGCGCTCGCCGTGGCCAGGGGCCTCTTCGCGGGCGCCGCCCACGCGGACTTCCGCCCCGCCGTGGCCGATGCGGTGGCCCTCCAGGCCGCTCTGGGCCTCCACCTGCACCGGCAGGCGGGGCTGGAAGGACTGGCCGACACGCTCAGAGAGACCCGGGCCCAGATCGACCGGGGCTTCCCGCCGCCCTTCGCCGCCCCGGAGGTGCAGCCATGAGCGGGCTGCCGGATCCGGCCAGCCTCGTCCATGGGACCGGCCTGGGGTCGCGCTCCCACCTGCAGCGGGTGCTGGTCTCGGAGCTGGCCCGACTGGCCACGCTGGGTGATCCCGCCGCGCCGAGGCGCGCCCGACTGGTCGAGCCCGGCCCCTTCGAGGCAGCGCTGCGGCGCGAGGCCCGGGAGCGCGGCGGCGCGGTCATCGCCGAGTTCAAGCAGGCCTCGCCCTCGCTGGGGCCCTTCGCCATGGGCACGCCCCTGCTGGCGCAGCTCCGGGCCTACCGCGAAGGGGGCGCCGCTGCCTTCTCGATCCTGGCGGAGCCGGCCTATTTCAAGGGCTCGGTGGACCACCTCAAGGCCGCCTCGGAGCTGAAGCAGCCCCGGCTCTACAAGGGCTTCGTGATCGCCGAGGCCCAGCTGGCCGAAGCGGAAACCAGTGGCGCCGAGGCGGTGCTGCTCATCGCCCGGGTGCTGAAGGAACACACCGCGGCTTTCGCCGGGGCGGCGCGGGCGCGGGGCCTCGAACCCCTCGTGGAACTGCACGACATGACCGAGGTGGGCTTTGCCCAGGCCGCCGAGGCCCGCCTGGTGGGCATCAACGCGCGGGACCTCTCCACCTTCAACCTCGGCGTGCCCACCGCGGAGCCGCTGCGGCGGGTCTTTCCCGAGGCGGTGCTGATCCGGGAATCCGGCCTGGCCACGCCCGAGGATGCCCGGGCGGCCCTGCGGGCGGGCTTCGATGCCGTCCTCATCGGCGAAGCCCTCATGCGCAGTCCCGATCCCCGCGACTTCCTCAGCCGCATCCTGGCGGGCCTGCGATGAGCGCCCTCGCCAAGGTCTGCGGTCTGGTGCGCCCCGAGGATGCGGCCTTCGCCGCGGGGCAGGGGGCCGACCTGCTGGGCTTCGTGTTCCATGAGCCCAGCCCCCGTAACTGCGCCGATCTGACCGTGGCCGCGCCCCATCTGGACCGCGCGGTGCTGGTGATGGTGGCGCAGCATGCTGAAGCGATCCTCGCCACGGCCCGGCGTCACGGCTTTCAGAAGGTCCAGCCCTACCTTCCCGCGGTCGCCCGGGAAGCCGGCGTCCGCCTGCTGCGTGAGGCGGGCCTCCAGGTCCTGCTGCCCTGGCCCGATGAACTGGACCAGGCCCCCGTGTCGGCGGATCTCTACCTCTGGGAGTCCAGCCCCCAGGTCACCGGCGTGGCCGGCGGCTCCGGGATGGGCCATGCCATGGCCCATCCCCCGCCGGGGCCCTTCCTGCTGGCCGGTGGACTCGACGCCACGAACCTGCGGGAGCGGGTGCAGGGCCTGCCGGCGCCGGTGCGCAAACGCTTCCTCGGCGTGGACGCTGCCAGCCGCCTCGAGGCTTCGCCGGGCGAGAAGGACCCCTCGAAAGTCTCCGCCTTCATCCTTGCCGCTCACGCCCTGGAGCACCCATGACCGAAACCTTCAGCCTGGTCTCCCGCTTCGGCACCCAGGGACTCGGCGGCTGCTACGCGCCCGAGACCCTCATGCAGCCGCTCCTCGACCTGGAGTCCGCCTTCCGTTCGGCCCTGGCCGACCCGGCTTTCCAGGTGGAACTCAAAGGCGAGCTGCGCCACTTCGTGGGCCGGCCCACGCCACTGACGCCCGCGCCGCGACTGGCCGCGAAGCTGGGCCTGCGGGCCCTCTTCCTCAAGCGCGAGGACCTCACCCACACCGGCGCCCACAAGATCAACAACGCCCTGGCCCAGGCCATCCTGGCCCGGCGCATGAGCAAGACCGAAATCATCGCCGAGACCGGCGCGGGCCAGCATGGCGTGGCCACGGCAGCGGCTTGCGCGCGGCTGGGCCTGAGCTGCACGGTCTACATGGGCGTCACCGACATGGCCCGCCAGGCACCGAACGTGGCCCGCATGCGGCTCTTCGGCACGAAGGTGGTGCCCGTGGAAGCGGGACAGGGCACCCTCAAGGAGGCCGTGAACGAGGCCCTGCGCGCCTGGGCCGGCCGCTGCGACCAGGCCCACTACATTCTCGGCTCCGCTTTGGGACCCCATCCCTTCCCCACGCTGGTGCGCAGCTTCCAGACCGTCATCGGCGAGGAGGCCCGGGCCCAGGTGCTGGAGCAGTCCGGAGCGCTTCCTGAAGTGGTCCTGGCCTGCGCGGGCGGAGGCAGCAATGGCCTCGGCCTGCTGGTGCCCTTCCTCGGCGATGCCCTGCGCCGCGTGGCGGTGGAGGCTGGCGGTCACGGCCAGGCCCTCGGCGAACACGCGGCGCGGCTCGATGGCGGCCGCATGGGCGTCCTTCATGGGTGCAAAACCCTGCTGCTGCAGGACGACCACGGCCACACGGCGGAGACTGCCAGCATCAGCGCCGGCCTGGACTACCCGGCCCTGGGGCCCGAGCTGGCGGCCCTGGCCCTCGACGGGAAAGTCGAAGTACGCCGGGCCTCGGATGACGAGGCCCTCGTGGGCGCCCGGCAGCTCTGCGAAGCCGAAGGCATCCTGCCCGCCCTGGAGAGCAGCCACGCCCTGGCCCTGCTGCCCGCGCTCGCCGCGGAGGGCGTCGCCACCGTGCTGCTGGGACTCAGCGGCCGCGGCGACAAGGACCTGTCCACCTATCAGTCGCGTCTGGGGATCTGACATGAGCCTGAATCCACTGCTGCCCTTCCTCATGGCCGGCGACCCCTCGATGGAGGCCTTGCCCCACCTTCTCTCGGAAGCCAAGGCCCTCGGTCTCGAAGCCCTCGAACTGGGCCTGCCCCACTCCGATCCCATCGCCGATGGCCCCGTGCTGCAGGCGGCGGCCCAGCGTGCCATCGGCCGCGGTGCGACGCCGCTGCGGGTGCTGGAGGCCCTGGCGGGGATCACGGACAGTCCCGACGTGATCCTCTTCACCTACCTCAATCCCCTGCTGCAGATCGGTGCCGGGCGGCTGCGGGCCCTGCTGGCGCCGACGCCCGTGAAGGCGCTGCTCGTGGTGGACCTGCCCTTCGGGGAGGAACCCATCTTCGAGGCGGACCTGCGCGCCGCGGGCTATCCCATGGTGCCCCTGCTGGCCCCGACCACCACCCTGGAGCGGGCCCGGCAGATCCTGGTGGAGCGCCCTGATCCCGGGCCGGACGCCGCCTTCGCCCAGCGCTTCGCCTACGTGGTGGCCCGGCTTGGCGTCACCGGTACCGGGCAGGCCATGGACATGGGACCCGTGTCGGCGCGCGTCCAGCAGCTTCGGACTTTTTCGGACCGTCCACTGGCCGTGGGCTTCGGCCTGTCGGACCCGCAGAGCCTGGCGCGGGTGCGCTTCCTGGGTGCCACGCCGGTCATCGGCTCCGCCCTGGTGCAGGAACTGGCCGAGGGCCAAAGCCTCCGCGCCGCCCTGTCGCCGCGCATGGTTGGTGATGCCTAGATCGTGAATGAACCGCCGGATCCTGGTACCGAGAGAGGTTGCAGGACCGGGGCGATTTGGTATCGTGGTCCATCTTCATCCCTACGGAATCGGCTGGTGACAGCCACTCACCCCGGGACACCGGGTCAGGAGCTATGCCCCTATGAGTCATCGTTCGCGTCTCACCCTCACCGCCCTGACCCTGGTCGCGGCCGGGGCCTTCGCACCCCAGGCCAAGGCCAGCGGCTTCCAGCTCCGCGAGCAGAGCCCGCTTTCCCAGGGCAACGCCTTCGCTGGCGTCAGCGCGGGCGGCGGCGACATCAGCTCCCTCTTCTTCAACCCGGCGGTGATGACCCAGTACGACGGCTGGCAGTTCTCCATGGGCGGCACCTATGTGGGCCTGAGCGCCAAGTTTGAGAACGGCTCGGCCACCCGCACGCCGACTCTGCTCGGGCTCGGCTTCCAGAGCGCCCCCAACACCGGCACCAACCTGAATACCATCTCCGGCCCCGCGGACCACGGCAATGCCGCCATCTCGGCCGTGCTGCCCGAGTTCAACATCATGTACAGCGTGAACCGGGACCTCAAGATCGGCCTCTCGCTGAACGTGCCCTTCGGCCTCACCACGGAGTACGACGCCAACTGGATCGGCCGCTACCACGCCCTGAAGTCCGACCTGAAGACCATCGACATCGCCCCCAGCATCGCCTACCGCGTGAGCAATACCGTCACGATCGGCGCGGCGTTCATCGCCCGCAAGGCCGATGCGGAGCTCACCAACGCCGTGGACTACGGCACCGCGCTCGCCCTGAAGGTGGGAGCTGGCCTGGCTGGCGCAGGGTTGTCCACCGTCTCCCCGGGTCCCGGTCAGAACAGCCCCGTCGCCGCTGTTGCCATGGGCCTGCCCAACGCCACCTTCGGCACGCCCGGTTATGCCATTCCCGGCGCCTGGGACGGCAAGGCCGGCCTGAAGGGCAATGGCTGGGGCTACGGCTGGAAGGCCGGCATCATCTTCGAGCCCTCCAAGGACCTGCGGATCGGCCTGGCCTACCAGGCCGCCATGACCATGACCTTGAAGGGTGATGCAACCTTCGAATACCCCACGGCCATGCCCGCCACCGACTACGCCGCCCTGACCGGCGCCGGTCTCAGGAACGGCAGGGGCCAGGCGGACCTGGATCTTCCCTCCACGGCCTCGCTGGGCTTCGACTGGAAGGTGTCCCCAACCTTTTCGCTGCAGGGCGAAGTGGCCCGGACCACCTGGTCCTCCTTCAAGACCCTGGTCGTGAAGTTCCCGGATAACACCGCCCCCGGCCAGACCACGGAGTCCGTCACGGACGAGAACTGGAACGACACCACCTTCGTGTCCCTGGGCGGCACTTGGAAGGTGAACCAGGCCTGGACCTTCCGCGCCGGTCTCGCCTTCGACAAGAGCGCCGTGGATGATGCCCACCGCACCCCCCGCATCCCCGACAATGATCGCAAGTGGGTGTCCTTCGGGGCCAGCTACGCACTCTCGAAGCAGACGACCTTCGATTTCGGCTACAGCCGCCTCTTCATCAGCGATGGCAAGGTCATGCTCTCTGCCGGAACCACTCCTACGGACAACAACGCCACTCGGGGTAGCCTGAACGGCACCATCAAGGCCAGCATCAACATCCTGGGCGCCGCCCTGCGGTACAGCTTCTAGTCCCGGATTCACGCAGAAATGAGGCCCGGCGTGCCGGGCCTCATTTCTGTTAGGCGGCTACGCCGCCGCGCTACACGCGTTCCACGGCCATGGCGATGGCGTTGCCGCCACCGAGGCACAACGCGGCGATGCCGCGCTGCTTTCCCTGGCGCTCCAGCGCATGGAGCAACGTGGCCATCACCCGGGCGCCGGACGCCCCGATGGGATGGCCCAGGGCCACGGCGCCACCGTGGACGTTGATGCGGTCGGCGGGCAGGTTCAGCTCCTGCATGGTGGCCACCAGCTGCACGGCGAAGGCTTCGTTGATCTCCCAGAGGTCCACGTCGTCCACGCCCCAGCCCACCTTCGACAGGAGCTTGCGGATGGCCTCCACGGGAGCCATGAGCACCCACTCGGGATCCAGACCGGCGGTGGCGGTGCCCAGGATGCGCGCCTGGATGGGCAGGCCGTGGGCCTTGGC